>CAJMBP010000129.1 GCA_905211675.1 uncultured Oscillospiraceae bacterium | reverse complement strand
GGATATACAATTCCAGATACTAAAAAGAGAATTGCTTTGCTTCACGATAAAGCAGACGTTGTAAATGCAATAGAAGAGGCAGAAAAACTGCGTAAGGATTATGATGTTGTAATCTATGAAAAGCCAAAGAAATTGTCTAAATTCCTTGATAAAATTCAGGCAAAGGGTTACTTTGGTTTCTGCTTCCTTGGAGAAGAAATAAGAGAATTGAAGAAATAAGAATTAAAGCAAGCTATACAACAAAATAGCTTGCTTTTGTTGCTTGAGAATGTGAGGTTGTGAAAATATGAATTTGGGATTTTATATGCCTACAAAGGTTATTGTGGGAAAGGATTGTGTCAGAGAAAACAGTGACGTTTTCAAAATAGGAAAGAAAGCACTTATCGTTACAGGCAAAAATTCCGCAAAATTAAGCGGCGCACTTGACGATGTCAAATATGCGCTTGAAAAGAATAATATTGAATATGTAATATTCGATAAGGTTATGAGTAATCCGACAGTTGAGTGTGTGTATGACGGTGCGGAAACGGCGATGGAGGAAGAAGTTGATTTTGTCATTGCCATAGGCGGCGGCTCGCCGATGGACTCGGCAAAGGCTATTGCATTGCTGGCAGTATCGGACATTGAAAGAAAGAATTTGTTTGACGGCAACATAGGCAATAAGGCACTTCCTATGATACATATTCCGACAACTGCCGGAACCGGTTCGGAGGTTACACCGTATGCGATTTTGACAAACCACGAAAAACAGACAAAAAAGAGTATTGCGTCACCATGCCTTTTCCCAACATACGCATTGCTTGACGCAAAATACACAAAAAATCTCGGACTTGCCACTACGGTCAATACCGCAATAGATTCACTTTCACATTCGGTTGAAGGAATGATGTCAAAGAGGGCGAATATAATGGCTGATGTAATAGCTAAAGAGGCTGTTAAAATTATTGCGTCAACATTTGACGATTTGATTAGCGGTGAACTTACGGAAGACGACAGAGAAAAACTGCTTTATGCGTCAATGCTTGGAGGTGTTGTCATATCGCAAACAAAAACAACGGCGGTACATGCAATGGGCTATTCGCTTACATATTTCAAAAATATCGACCACGGCAGAGCAAACGGATTGTTGCTCGGTGAGTTTACAAAGTATATTGAAAGAAATGATAGGGACAGAGTTAAGGAAATATTGTCTTGTATGAATTTAGACAGTGCAGAAGAATTTAAAAATATTCTTGCGAAAATTTTGGGTGATAAAGAAAAGTTTGAAAAAGAAGAACTTGAATTGTATGCAGAAATTGCTCAAAATGCAGGCGGTACACTAAACAGTATGTTCGTTCCGTCAAGAGATGAAATACTTCAAATATATGTAGAGTCATTGATGTAAAAAAACGGCGGTCTTTGACCGCTGTTTTTTATGTGTGGAATGTTAAAGGGCGGCCAATGACCGCCCGTACGAATATGAATGGCAGATGACCGCTTATGTTAAACAATATTGTATGTAGGGGCGACCATTGGTCGCCCTTTTT
>CAJMBP010000128.1 GCA_905211675.1 uncultured Oscillospiraceae bacterium | reverse complement strand
CCGCCGATATTATGGGCTGTAAAAAAACGCCGGCTGATACCGACAAAATAGCCGAATGGTTGATGAACAGTGTTGCCACGGCCGACGCGTTGATACTGTCGCTTGATATGTTAATATACGGCGGTATCATTCCGTCGCGATTGCATTATACCGATGTTGATACACTCATTAAAAGGGCAGACATTGTAAAAAAACTTAAAATTATAAATCCGAGACTTAAAATATATGCTTTTGAACTCATTATGCGTTGCCCCGATTATAATACAAGTGATGAAGAACCCGATTTTTACGGCACTTACGGCGGTGCAATCCACAAATACGGAAAATACAGCCATATTGAAAAATTGCGTGAGCTTACACCCGAAGAAAAGCAGGACTTTGAAGCTGTAAAATCTTTTGTTCCGACAGGATATCTTGAAGATTTTATAACAAGACGAAAAGCAAATATTGCCGTGCTTATGCATAATCTTGAGTTTATAAAAGACGGAACCTTCGACTATTTTGTTGTTCCGCAGGACGATTCTTCGGTTTACGGTTTTACAGCTATGGATCAAATTTCAGTTCGCGAGTTTTTAAAAAGCAACACTTTACATATGAAAACCGCTATGTATCCGTCGGCGGATGAAATCGGGCTTACATTGCTTGCAAGGGCGGTTTCGGAACTGAATAAAACCAAACTTAAGGTGTTCGTTAAATATTCATCTGTAAAGGGTGAGTATCTTATACCCGAATATGAGGACAGAATTGTCGGCGAAACGGTTAAATACCATATTTTAACCTCAGGGTGTTTTCAGGTCTATTCTATGTCGGAGGCCGACATAGTTTTGGCGGTTAATGCCGCACCGGTGGCTTTGCGCCGCGGCGACCCTAATTGGACTATCCCTTATGATATTGAGCGCAATTTAGCAGAGTTTGTATACTACATAAAATATGCTAAATCTCAAAATAAAACGGTTGCCGTCGCCGATATTGCGGTGCTTAACCGTGCGGATGTTGAGCTTACCGAAATTTTAAACATCGAGAATATGCTTTATGATATTGACGCTTATGCCGGATGGAATACCTCCTCTAACACCATAGGAACAACACTTTGTCAGGCTATTCTTTATAAAATAGGCGGCGATAAAAAGGGAAATATCGCTTTTCTTACCCACCGTTATTATGAGGATATCGCTTTTATGGCAGAGGTCAGAGGTTATGTGTCGGACAAGCTTGCGAAAAAAGGTCTTAACATTTTTGAAATTGACGGTGTAAACGGCGAAATCAGCAAATGGGTTTATGAGCTTGTTTGTGAATATATGCAAAAGCATTATCCGTCTGTTGCCGAAAGGGTAGAAAGCGTTACGCTCAATATGCCGTGGAACAGGATGTTTGAAACCGACATTAAATTAAAAATTAAATAATAAGTTTTGATTATACTGCCGACCGGCGGTTAAATTAAAGGGCATTTGTTTTGTGCTGCTGAATATTTTATGCATCACAAAACTGTGCCTTTTAAATTTTTTAATAACATTATCAAACAAATAGGTTATTTATAAAATTATTGTTTACATTAAAAAATAAATGTCGTAAAATATAGTTATATAAAAATT
>CAJMBP010000127.1 GCA_905211675.1 uncultured Oscillospiraceae bacterium | reverse complement strand
CTCGGCACGCGGTTTTGGAGACCGCTGCTCTACCAACTGAGCTATACCCCTATATCCATGGTGGGCCATCAGGGACTCGAACCCCGGACCAACCGGTTATGAGCCGGTGGCTCTGACCAACTGAGCTAATGGCCCGTAACCAATCAAGATGACTTACATATAATACCACTCAAAGCAACAATAGTCAATACTTTTTTGCCGTACGCCGTAAATTCTTTTCTCTACTTTTAGGAAGGCAATATCATTTTCGCACTTTTCATGTAAAATAGTAAATTATGCACGGAGGTAATAGGTATGAAAGGAAAAAAGATCACGGCAAAAGCGATTGCTGAATTTGAAGAACATCTTATCTTAGAAGAAAAGAGCACGGCAACGATTGAAAAATATATTCGTGATGTAAAAGCGTTTTCGGTTTATGCACAAGACGAGGTCATTACAAAAGAAATTGTTATCGCCTACAAAAATCATTTGCAGGAAAACTATGCTGTTCGCAGTGTGAACTCAATGCTTGCAAGTATCAATAGTCTGTTTGCATTTTTGAATTGGTTTGATTTGAGAGTGAAATCATTAAAACTTCAACAGCAAGTATTTTGCTCGGAAGAAAAAGAACTGACAAGAGCGGAATACAAACGCTTGTGTCAAGCGGCAAAGCAAAAGAAAAATGAACGATTGAATTTAATTATTCAAACGATTTGTGCCACGGGTATTCGTGTCAGCGAGTTGCAATATATTACAGTTGAGGCGACAAAGTGTGGCGAGGCAATCGTAAACTGCAAGGCAAAAACACGCTCGATTTTTATCGTGAAAGAACTAAAACAAAAATTGCTCCGCTATGCAGCAGAGCAAGGAATAAAAAGCGGTATAATTTTTGTAACCAAAAGCGGCAAACCCATAAACCGCACGAACATTTGGCGAGAGATGAAAGCCTTGTGCAAAGATGCAAATGTCAATCCACAAAAGGTGTTTCCGCATAATTTACGCCACCTGTTTGCACGCACATTTTACGGTATTGAAAAAGATATTGCAAAGCTTGCCGACATTCTGGGTCACAGCAGTATCAACACAACTCGAATTTATATCATTTCAACCGGCACAGAACACCGCAGACGAATGGAAAATATGCACTTGATCATATAGAAAAAGCCACCGGATTCGGCGACTTGCTACATAATCTGCATTATGTTGTTTTAAATTTCTTTTTAGCACAGAAAACACAACTGTACACATAAAATATAGCATAATATTGACGAATTGTAAAGTATTGGCAAATAAAATAGACATGACAACAAAGCCTTTTCGCTCATATCTTTTTAATGATAAGGAGAAGGCTTAATTTGTTGTGCTAAATTTTGTATTTTTAAGGTTTAATCAGATCTTTATATAATCCAGATACAACATAATGCAGATTATGTTGTATCTAGAGGTGATTAGATCATGCCTAAAATAGCAGAAGTAATAAAATACGAGGGTGACAACAGTACATTCATCTGGAAGCACCCGCTTGAAGATTTTAATTCGCTTACTCAACTTGTTGTCCATGAGTCGCAGGAAGCAATATTTATGATGAACGGACAGGCTCTTGATTTGTTCGGTCCGGGCAGATATACACTTAAAACGCAGAATATTCCGCTCATTTCAAAGTACATAAACAAGACTACGGGCGGCAAAACGCCGTTTCATTGTGAAGTTTATTTCATCAACAAAACCGAGCAATTGGCAATTAAATGGGGCACGGACAGTAAGGTTCAG
>CAJMBP010000126.1 GCA_905211675.1 uncultured Oscillospiraceae bacterium | reverse complement strand
ACAAACGACGGTGTAACCATTGCAAAAGAAATTGAACTTGAAGATCCGTTTGAAAATATGGGCGCACAGCTTGTAAAAGAAGTTTCTGTTAAAACAAATGACGCCGCAGGTGACGGTACTACAACAGCTACCGTACTTGCGCAGGCTCTTATCAGCGAGGGTATGAAAAATGTTGCCGCAGGCGCAAACCCAATGGTTGTTAAAAAGGGTATTAAAAGCGCAGTTGACACCGCAATAGCCACAATAATCGACAACTCTAAAAAGGTTTCGGGCAGTGATGATATTGCGCGTGTAGCGACCGTATCATCGGGTGACGCTGTTATCGGTTCACTTATTGCCGAGGCTATGGAAAAGGTTTCTGCCGACGGTGTTATTACCGTAGAAGAATCAAAAACCGCCGAAACCTATTCAGAGGTCGTAGAAGGTATGCAGTTTGACCGCGGCTACATCACCCCCTATATGGTAACCGACACCGATAAAATGGAAGCCGTTATTGACGACGCTTACATTCTTATTACCGATAAAAAGATTTCTAATATTCAGGAAATTTTGCCTTTACTTGAGCAGATTGTTCAGTCGGGTAAAAAGCTTGTTATTATTGCAGAGGATATCGAGGGCGAAGCGCTTTCTACCCTTATAGTCAACAAGCTTCGCGGCACATTTACCTGTGTTGCGGTAAAAGCCCCCGGCTTTGGCGACAGACGCAAAGAAATGCTGCGTGATATTGCTATCCTTACAGGCGGCGAGGTTATTACCGAAGAACTCGGTCTTGAACTCAAAGACACAAGCGTTGAACAGTTGGGCCGTGCGCGTCAGGTTAAGGTCACAAAAGAAAATACCGTTATTGTTGACGGTGCAGGCGACAAGACTGCCATTAAAGACCGTGTGGCTCAGATAAGAAATGAAATTGCGGTTACCACATCAGAGTTTGACCGCGAAAAATTGCAGGAGCGGCTTGCAAAACTTGCAGGCGGTGTTGCCGTAATCAAGGTCGGCGCTGCTACCGAAATTGAAATGAAGGATAAGAAGCTCCGCATAGAAGATGCTCTTGCCGCAACTAAAGCTGCTGTTGAAGAGGGCATTGTTGCAGGCGGCGGTGTAGCGCTTCTTAACGCTATTCCTGCCGTAGCAGAGCTTGCGGCAAAAACAGAGGGTGACGAAAAGACAGGTGTTAACATTGTGCTTAAATCTTTGGAAGCTCCTATCCGTCAGATTGCGTATAATGCAGGTATAGAGGGTTCTGTTATAATCGATAAGATTTTAAACAGCGGAAAGGTTAATTACGGCTTTGACGCTTATAATGAAACTTATACCGATATGATAGACGCAGGTATTGTGGATCCTACAAAGGTTACCCGTTCTGCACTTGAAAATGCTGCTTCGGTTGCCGCAATGGTGCTTACAACCGAAAGCCTTGTGGCCGACAAGCCCGAGGACGCAGCCGCCGCAAATGCAGCAGCTGCCGCAGCCGCTGCTCAGGGCGGAATGTACTGATAAATAACAGTCAGAATTTTAACAGCACCCGATGTCTTATGGCATCGGGTGCCGTTTTACTGTGTTAAAGCTTTATGTGCACCGTATTTTTGATGTGCATAGACTTAAAGCGACTTTTTAATTTCTTGAACAATTTAATTCTTGAATTTCGGTAGACGTTATTGTAAAATGAACTAAAAATATCAAAGGCTTTAAAAGCACGGAAAGGCTTGTGATTTGTTTTGAGTAGGTATAAAATAGTTTTGCTTCCGCTTGATGAACGCCCATGTAATTATCATTATCCCGCAATGATGCCTAAAACAAACTGTGA
>CAJMBP010000125.1 GCA_905211675.1 uncultured Oscillospiraceae bacterium | reverse complement strand
TCTATATGCCCGCAAGCCGTGACAAGAGCGGTTCTAAATCGGAGCGGCGAATGAACGGCCTTATTGCCGCCGACGAGTCGGTGGTTTTTGCCATGGACAAAGAAAATAACGGTGACTTTATTCCTAAATTTTCCGAAAAATCTCCGTCGGACAGCTTTATTGCACCCAAAGATTTTGAAAAAATATTTGAGTTTATTGAAAGCAAACTTAAACGCACGGGCAATTCAATCTACTGCGGCGATATTGCCGCCGACCCTGTTGACGGTCTTGACAGTCCGGCGTGCAAGTATTGCGAGTATAAAAGTATATGCCGCATAGACGACGAAATTCATAAAACGGTACCTAAGCTTACAAACGCTCAGGTTTTAGAAGAAATATCAAGGCAGGTGAGTGAAGATGGCATTTAAACCTACCGATATGCAAAAAAAAGCTATCGAAACAAAGGGCAATGTGCTTGTGTCTGCCGCGGCAGGCTCGGGCAAAACCGCCGTGCTTGCAGAGCGCGTTATAAATATGCTTACCGACGAAAAATCGCAAATAAGCGCCGACCGATTGCTTATTGTTACCTTTACTAATGCCGCTGCGGCAGAAATGCGCAACCGCATAGAAAAGCGGCTTTATGAAGAAATACAGAAAAAGCCCGATGATGTGTCGCTTCAAAGGCAAAAATATTTGTTAAACGGTGCGGATATTTGCACAATAGACTCGTTTTGCATAAAGCTGGTACGCGAAAATTTTGAAAGATGCGGTGTTGAACCCGACTTTAAGGTTAGTGACGGCTCGGGTCAGAAGAGCACCTGCAATACGGTAATGTCCGAGCTTATGGCAGAGTATTTTGAAAAGCCTTCAAAAGAATTTTTGAGGCTTTTAGAGCTTGCGGGCTGTGAGTATGACGAAAAAAAACTCACCGAGCTTATAAGCCGAATATATCTTTACAGTCAACAGTTGCCGTTTCCCGAAAACTTTATTGACGGGCTGTTATTGCCCTATCAAACTGATTTTACGCAGGGCCACCCATGGTATGATATGGCTTTTTCGGTTGCGGAAAAACGAATAGAAGCAATTAAAATTTATGCTCAAAAAGCGGCAGACGCCGCACCCTATATCAATAAAAACTGCGAAAAATTTATTGCTTATTCCGACACCTTACTGAAAACCGCAGATAAACTTGAGCAAACGGTTTTGACAAAAAATTGGAATCAATTTTTTGTCACTTTATGCGAACTGTCATTTGACCGATCGCCCTCAGCCGAAAAGGGCGACGGCTTTGCCGACAGCTTTAAAGAAAATCAAAAGCGTGTTAAAGATACCGTAAAAGAATTAAGAGAACTTTTTTATGCGGATTCAGACTTTATAAAAGAGGAAACGGCAAAAAATTTCGGTGCGGTAAAGCTGCTTACCGAAACAGTAAAAGAATACGGCAACAGGCTGTTTGCGGCATTTTGCGAGGAAAATGCCTTTACCTTTTACAATATGGAGCAGTTGGCATTAAAGCTGCTTTGCGAATACAAAGACGGCGAAATTGTAATCCGTGACGGAGCCCGCGAGCTGTGCGAGCGTTACGATGAGGTTTTGGTA
Source organism: uncultured Oscillospiraceae bacterium (assembly GCA_905211675.1). Lineage (GTDB taxonomy): Bacteria > Bacillota > Clostridia > Oscillospirales > Acutalibacteraceae > UBA737. Next base: position 340 of record CAJMBP010000125.1, on the reverse strand, counting down.
GATGAATTTCAGGATGTCAATGACCTTCAAAATATGCTTTTTTATGTGCTGTCAAACCGTGAAGAAAATCTGTTTGCCGTGGGTGATATTAAGCAGAGCATTTACGGCTTTCGAGGCTCTAATCCCGACAATTTTTTGAACAAGAAAAATAAGTATGTACCCATTGAAAAGGCGAATGAAAGTGACCCTAAAAAGATATTTTTATCCGACAATTTCAGAAGCCGCAAGGGCGTTTGCGACGCCGTTAATTTCTTCTTTTCACACCTTATGTCGGGTCAGTGCGGAAGTATTGTTTATGACAGCGACGAACAGTTGAATGCCGGCGGCAATGGCGTGAAGA
>CAJMBP010000124.1 GCA_905211675.1 uncultured Oscillospiraceae bacterium | reverse complement strand
AAAGCCATACTTGAAGCGGTGGTAATCATGTGCGATTCCGAACATAATCTTATAGTTGACCTCGGAATTATGAGAGGAATAATTCCGCGTGAAGAGGGCGCGATAGGTATTGCCGAAGGCTCTACCCGTGACATTGCCCTGATTTCAAGGGTAGGAAAACCGGTAAGCTTTGTAATAACCGATATAAAGGAAAACGCGGACGGTAAAAAATATGCGCTTCTCTCACGAAAAATTGCACAAAGAAAATGCCTGAATTACATATTAACTCAAAAAAGAGCAGGCGACATAATAAATGCGAAAATAACACATCTTGAATCTTTCGGGGCATTTTGCGATATAGGCTGCGGCAATATCGCGCTGTTGCCAATCGACGCTATTTCGGTTTCCCGCATTTCGCATCCTAAAGACCGTTTTAACGTGGGTGATGACATTAAAGCCATAATAAAAAATATTGATGAGAATAATAAGATAACCCTATCTCACAAAGAATTACTCGGCACTTGGAAACAAAATTCCGCCGAGTTCAGTCAGGGTCAAACGATATCGGGAGTTGTCAGAAGCGTTGAAGAATACGGAATTTTTGTTGAGCTTACTCCAAATCTTGCAGGACTTGCCGAGTCTAAAGAGGGCGTTTCTGAGGGACAGACTGCGAGTGTATATATTAAAAGCATAATACCCGAAAAAATGAAGATTAAGCTTATAGTAATCGACAGCTTTGACGCACCGCAGGAAAAAAGCGTTAAATATTTTTATGACGGCGAGCATATAACCGATTTTATATATTCACCTGAAGAATGCGGCAAACAAATCATTTCACATTTTGAATAAATAATCGTTGATTTTGAAAATGAAATGGGGTATAATACTTTGCGGTGATTAAAATGTCAGAAAAATGTAACGGCAATTGCTCGGAATGTTCAAGCAGTTGCGAATCGAGAAACAAAGAAAGCTTTTTAGAGCCTACGGGCGAATTCAACAGTATTAAGCATGTTGTTGCGGTTGTAAGCGGCAAGGGCGGCGTCGGTAAATCAATGGTAAGCTCTTTGCTTGCAACGCTTATGAGTAAAAAAGGATATAAGGTCGGCATACTCGACGCGGATATTACAGGCCCTTCAATACCAAAATCTTTCGGTATTATGGGCAATGCTATGCAAAACGAGCTCGGTATTTTGCCTGCCGAAACAAAGACGGGCATTAAGGTTATGTCGGTTAATATGCTCCTTAAAGAAAATGACGCTCCTGTTGTATGGCGCGGTCCTGTTATTGCGGGCGCTGTAAAGCAATTCTGGCAGGATGTTGTTTGGGGCGAGCTTGACTACCTGTTTATTGACTGCCCTCCGGGTACGGGTGATGTTCCGCTCACTGTTTTCCAGACTATTCCGCTTGACGGTGTTATTATGGTAACATCTCCTCAGGATCTGGTTTCTCTTATTGTAAAAAAGGCTTATAATATGGCAAAGATGATGAACATAAATGTTCTCGGTCTGGTTGAAAATATGAGCTATGTAAAATGCCCCGATTGCGGCAAGTGCTTCAGCGTATTCGGCGGCGGCAGCGACGATATTGCAAAAGAGCTTAATATCGATATGCTTGGAAAACTGCCTATTGACGCTTCGCTTGCTCAAATGGTTGATAACGGTTGTATCGAACATTTCGGCGAAGATTATCTTGATAAAGCGGTATCAAAATTAGAGGCTTTGAATAATTGATTAAATCGAGGGTCGATGGCGGCATCGGCCCTTGCGTTTTGGGTGAAGAAAATGAGAATGCGTAAAAAGAAAAATTTAGCAGAGCGGTTAGCTGCGGTTAAAGACCTTCTTTATATAAGCGAAAGCGAAGACCGCAATTTTAACACGGCAATAAACAATAAAGATTACATTGATTTTGACGGCTGGTTTGGTGCTTCAAAACCGATTTATCTTGAAATCGGT
>CAJMBP010000123.1 GCA_905211675.1 uncultured Oscillospiraceae bacterium | reverse complement strand
CGTAGCGGCGCTTTTATTACTACTACAAAAGAAATAAGTAATTATATACACTGTCATAAATTTTTGCTTTTATTTTTTGTGCGTTTATAGTATAATAATTTCAACAAATCGTAACTTGAGGAGGTAAAGAGCAATGGGCAAAAACGAAAGATTTGAAAAGGTTTATTCACAGGGCGCAATGAATATTACCGAGATTTGGGTTGATAAAGAAACCGGCGTCAACTATGTTTTTCATCAAGGCGGATATGCAGGAGGAATGACACCGTTGTTAGACAGAGACGGTAAACCTATTATTTCTCCGCAAATAAACTGATATATAGTCTTATCAAGGCGACAGCCCCGATTTTTCGCTGCCGCATAAGGCTTTAAATCTTTTTACACTTCAATCAAAATATTGACAAAAAAATTACATTGTGATATATTAAATAAAAAGGTTTACGGTGCTTTCTTTTCAACAAGGCCGCTAAATCTTTTATTTTTTTTGAGGAGAAAGGACTATGGAAAAACTATTTAAGCTTAAAGAACACGGAACAACAAAAAAAACCGAGGTAATGGCAGGTCTTACCACCTTTATGGCTATGAGTTATATTCTGCTTGTTAACCCCGGAATGTTTGCCGAACTCGGAGTGGTAAGCTACGGTGCCGTTTATATTGCTACGGCGCTGTCTGCCGTTGTGGGCACCCTGCTTATAGGTCTGCTTGCAAATTTGCCGCTTGCGCAGGCGTCGGGCATGGGGCTTAATGCATTCTTTGTATATACCGTTTGCTTCGGTTTGGGTTTCAGCTATGCCAACGCGCTTTTGTTTGTTTTGGCAGACGGCGTGCTTTTTGTAATACTGACTGCAACGGGTATTCGTAAAAAGGTGTTTGACGCCGTACCTAAAGCCGTAAAAACCGCAATACCCGCAGGTATAGGTTTATTTATTGCTTTTTTAGGTCTTCAAGATGCCGGAATAATCGTAAACAATTCTGCAACCTGCGTTACCCTTGCTTCGTTCAACCTTTTGGGCGACGCCACATGGGGCAGCATTATGCCTATGCTTGTAACCGTGGCAACCTTAATTACCATTGCCGCGTTAAACAAAAAGGGCGTAAAGGGCGCAATGCTCTGGAGCATTCTTGCGGGCACTGTCGCTTATTATGCTTTGGGCTTTACCGTTAACGGCTTTTATAAAGATTTCTCTTTCGGAACTCTTAATCCGTTTGCCGCCTTCGGCGATTTTGCAAAGCTTTCATTCGGCAAGGTGTTCACCGAGGGCTTTGATTTTTCGGCATATCTTGAAACCCATTCGGTAGGAACTCTTGTAATCACATTTATTACAACGGCGCTTGCTTTTTGCCTTGTCGATATGTTCGATACCATGGGCACGCTTTACGGCGCCTGCAAGTCGGGCGATATGCTTGTTAAAAACGAAAACGGCGAGGACGAGGTTCCCAATATGAACAGGGCAATGCTTTCAGACGCAATTGCAACTTGCACCGGCGCTGTTTGCGGAACCTCAACCGTTACAACCTTTGTTGAGGCCTCATCGGGTGTCGCGGCAGGGGGCAGAACCGGGCTTTCGGCAATGGTTACCGGCGGAATGTTCTTTATTGCAATGTTTTTATCGCCGGTTGCGGCGCTTATTCCGTCTTGCGCCTATGCCGCCGCGCTTATTTATGTGGGCATTCTTATGATGAGCTGTGTCACCGAAATCGATTGGAAAAATCCGGCTGTTGCCCTGCCTTCGTTTATGACAATTGTTATGATGCCGTTTTCATACAACATATCCTACGGTATTGCATTCGGCCTTATGACCTATATTGCAGTAGGACTTTTAACCGGAAAATCCAAAAAAATAAATGCGGGAACTTGGGTTATAGCACTTCTGTTTATAGCCATGTTCTTTTTGACGCATTGATTTAAAGCATTAAAAAACAGGCGTTGCGCGTAAGTTTACGCGCAACGCCTGTTT
>CAJMBP010000122.1 GCA_905211675.1 uncultured Oscillospiraceae bacterium | reverse complement strand
GAACGGCAAATTGCAACCTTTCGGTGAACGGTTGCAAAGCCCGTGGGCAACGAGCAAAGCGAGGCGATAGGCGCGTTGCGACGAAAATCCCTTAAAGCAGGTAAGAAAAAACCTTTATGTGAAAACAGAAAGGTTTTTTGGTTGTATTTGCCTTTTTACAAAGTTATTTTTCTAAAACAGATAAATGTTTACAAAATGTTATTGAACAAATCAAAAAAATATTATATAATTATTTGGATAAAGATTTGAGGAAGTGAAGTAAATTGCCTGCAAGTGAAGAAAAACTGCGTGAATATTTTGCAAGAAATTTGGCGCATTATCGTAAAGCTTTAGGTCTTACGCAGATTGAGCTTGCCGAAAGACTCAATTATTCCGATAAGTCTGTTTCCAAATGGGAGCGCGGCGACGGTTTGCCCGACCTTGCGGTAACGGCTCAAATCGCCGAAATTTTCGGACTTACGGTAAACGATATGATTGCCGAAAAGCCTAAACGCCGTCTTATGACAACGAGAAACAAAATAATCATCACCCTGCTTTCAATGGGTGTCGCTTGGCTTGTTGCCACAATTCTTTTCTTTATTTGTGAAATTATTTTTCCAAGCATCAAGGTTTGGTGGCTTTTTTACATATATGCAATTCCGATAAGTGCCATTGTTGGCATAGTTTTTTCTTGCATTTGGTGGAAAAAAATTCATTTGTTTGCCTCTGTATCAACGCTTATATGGTCATTGGCGCTTTGTGTTATGCTTACGGTGTCTGTACCTAAAATTTATCTTATATTCATAGTTGCCGCAGTTTTGCAGATTTTGGCATTACTTTGGTTCTTAATTAAAAAGCAATAATTTAAACACCGATCTGTCTGTAAACGCAGGTCGGTGTTTTTTAGTAGGCACGCGTGCCGTCGGAATAAACGGGCGGTTGATCCTCACAGCTTTCGAGTGCACCTAACCATTCGGCAGTAAAGCTTTCGGGGTCGGACTGATTAAACCGTATTACCCTGCCGCCGCGGCAAAGCTCGTCGCTGTAACATCCGGTTGACAGCTTGCCCGCAAAGCCCAATAACACGCCATTATAACTGCCTATAATATTTGTGCAATGGTCATGCCCGAATATAAAGGCTTTAATATCTCCCTGTTTTAAAGCCGCTTCAAAAAGACCGCTGTCAAGTGTCGGGGATGAAGTGTGAATTTTAACTTTTGAAACCGCCGTACCGTTTTCGCATACATACCCCTTCTTATTATATTTCGGCTCGTTTGCAACACCGTAAACGGTATAAAGCCCGCCGCTTGTTTCGCCGCTTACCGCCGAGGCGTCACGGGTGCTGTAATACATATCAACCGCTTGCGGCAACGGTATGTGCATACAAAGCATTGCTGTTACCGTTTTACCGCCGTTTTGTTTTTTAAGCTTTTCAGATTGACTTATATACCAATTTATTTGTTTGCTCGTCACACCGTCATATCCGTTTTTGCCAAGGGTGCCGCTGTCAAACACATAGATTGCAAACACCGTCTTTTTGCCGTTATTTGAATATACGGGCAGACAATAATTCATGGGGCGCTCAAAATCGTAATTTTTATCAAAAATACTTACTGTGGAATTAAGGCAGTTTTTGTACGATTTATACATTTTATAATACCGATATTTAAAAGGATCGTGATTTCCGTTTGTTGTTGACCAAAAAATCCCCCTGCTTTCAAGCGGAGAAATAAAAACATTCCACATATCCTCGGGTATTAAATTTTTCGAGTTTATATCGCCGTTAATGAGCACAAAATCGGGGCTGCAGCGCACAACCAATGTTTCAAGTTCATCCTTCGCCTGTTGCCATTGAAGCTCGGTATCACACTGCGGATCCGACACAATAAGAGCAGTAAAATCGCCGTTTTTGTCGCATACAAGTATATTGCTGTCGGCACAAACCGTTCCCGATGAGGTCAAAAACACGGCAAGTGCCGCCGATAATAAAATCACTGATTTTTTCACAAAATTTTCTCCCAAAAAAAATTATTGTATAAATAACTTTTCCGTTAATGAATTTTATATAATAAGAAAATGATGTAAAAACCGTTCGCAAAAGTCAAGAGTAAAAGCAGAAAAAACTAAAATAT
>CAJMBP010000121.1 GCA_905211675.1 uncultured Oscillospiraceae bacterium | reverse complement strand
TCAGAATGATAATGATACTTCTCTACGGAGCTGGCGGAGAACCCGGCAGAGGTGAAATTCCTATGACACGGTTTCGCAAACTGTGACCGATGTGCTTCCCACACAAAGCAACAGCTTTACGCAGGGGGTGTTGAAAACAAATACTGCGTTGATACATAGCCGTCTGAACACAGCCGGCTATAAATCTATCGAAAGGAGGAAAGCCAATGCCAAACTGTAAAACCATTGCTATCTGCAATCAGAAGGGCGGCACAGGCAAAACGACCACAACGGTCAATTTAGGGATAGGGCTTGCAAAGCAAGGCAAAAAAATACTCATATCTTCCGAAACACATAAGGCAATCGACAATGTGTTTGAGCGTTTACCGAAAATCCCGGAGATCAGACCGCTTCGTCTTATTCCTTCACAAAACGGCAAGGAAACCAACTACAGTCCCGAAAGGCTCGTGGACAACTTCTATCTAAATATCCAAGAGAGTCTTCGCCGTCAGGTAGATAGATTCGAACATTTCTACGAGATGAAGGAAAACTTCTCGGAGGAAATGCGTTTACTTCGCCTTGACTATGATAAAATACTTCATCTGCAAAGAGAATGCTCATGTGCGGTAAAGTAACACAATAATTTGATAGGCAACCGCCCCTATTCCGTAATTTGAAAGACCGGCTATAAAAAGTTGTATCCGTATGGTATAATAAAAACAAAAAATATCAAGGTGGTAAACGCTTATGGAATTTCACGAAAAGCTGCAAGAACTTAGAAAACAAAAAAATCTAACACAAGAAGAACTTTCTGAAATACTGTTTGTTTCACGAACTGCCATTTCAAAATGGGAGTCAGGGCGTGGCTATCCAAGCATTGACTCCTTAAAAGCTATTGCAGAATTTTTCGGAGTAACAATAGATGAACTGTTATCCAATAGAGAACTGATTTGTATTGCAGAAAAAGATAGTCACCAAAAAACACAGCATATGCGTGATTTAGTATTTGGCTTGATTGATTGCTCTGTTGTAATGTTGTTTTTTATCCCTCTTTTTGGACAGCAAGGGGGCGAGATAATTCGTCAAGTGTCTTTGCTATCGTTACAGGAAACACCATTGTTCATAAAAGTTGCATATTTTGCAATCATTTTATTAACAGTTGCTTGTGGTATTGCTACGTTAGCTTTGCAAAATTATTCCAGCATTATTTGGATAAAAACAAAGACTATCTTATCTATGATATTGACTATAATTAGCGTTGTTATCTTTATTGCAAGCCTTCAACCTTATGTAGCCTTTTTTACATTTGTTTTGTTGATTATCAAGGGCGCTTTGTTGCTAAAACGCCCATGACACGAAGCGTATCAATGATGTGACGGGCAAATTCTTTCGTTTTTTTCACTCCAATGTTAAAGTGTGATTAGGCAAGAGCCAAATACATAAAAAACAAAGGAGCAAAAAAATGAAAGAAGAAAAGAAAAAAATCCAAAACAATTTTATTGTAGCTGCCGGACTGTTGGCTTTGTTCATTCTCTACACAGTGGCAATTATGTTTGTTGATGTGCAGCCAATCGGCCCACAGGGTTCATCTGTCGGGTTTGCGGAAGTCAATCAATATTTTCATACGCTGTTTGGTGTGAATATGCTGCTATATAGTATAACAGACTGGTTGAGTATTGCTGTACTGTTTATCATGTTCGGATTTGCAATGGTAGGTCTTGTGCAACTTATTAAAAGGAAAAGTCTGTTTCGTGTAGATAGCAGTATTTTGGTATTAGGCGGTTTTTATGTGCTTGTATTTTTGGCATATCTCTTTTTTGAGTTTTTTGTTGTAAATTACAGACCTGTTTTGATTGAGGGTGTTTTGGAAGCCTCTTATCCGTCCTCTACAACAATGCTTATGATGTGCATTATGCCTACGGCTATTATGCAATTTCACCATTTGATTTCAAGCAAAAGATTAAGGAATATAGTAAATGCTTTTTGTGGTATCTATGCAAGTTTTATGGTCATTGGGCGGGTTTTATCTGGTGTGCATTGGTTTACTGATATTGTGGGTGGAATATTGCTTAGTGCAACACTTGTTATGTTGTACTATTCCACAAATCAGTTAGTAAATAGCAAAGCCAGCCGGAGCAGTCAACGGTCAAGATGAACGGGCTTCGCCCGC
>CAJMBP010000120.1 GCA_905211675.1 uncultured Oscillospiraceae bacterium | reverse complement strand
TACGCTATGTTTCCCGCTGTGGTACAAAGTCAGTTTTTAAGCTATTATGATGATACCGCAGGTATTTATATTGCGGCGGAAGATACCGAAAGAACCGTAAAGGGCATAGATTTTGGTCCTTTAGGCGATGCTATAAAGTTGCAGTTTAAACTGTATCCCGGTATAGAAAAAGGCGTTACTCAATTTAATCTTGGCTATAATCTTGTAATGGATTTCTTTTGTGGTGATTGGTATAATGCAGCCCAAATGTATCGTGAGTGGTTTGAAGAAAATTTGCCCAAATATCTTTTACCTATAGAAGAAAACCAAGACCTTCCAGAGTGGTACACCGATTCGCCGCTTGTTGTAACATATCCCGTACAAGGTATTCACGATATGGATCCATCGGGGCCAAATCGACTTTTTCCTTATAGTAACGCTCTGCCTTATCTTGAAAAAATAGGTAAGGCGACAGACAGTCGTATTATGGCGGTGCTTATGCATTGGGAAAGCACAGCCCCTTGGGCTCCGCCTTATGTATGGCCACCTTTGGGTGGAGAAAAAATGCTTGCCGATTTTTGTAACGAACTGCACAAAAGAAATTATATGTTGGGCGTTTACTGTAGCGGCATAAGCTACACCATACAAAGTAATATTAATGATTACAATATGCAAAACGAATATGACGAAAAGGGACTTTCTCGTCATATGTGTGCGTCACCCACAGGCGAAATAATATCTAAAACCTGTCAGGCACAACGCAAGAGTTATGACATGTGTATAGCCGAGGACTTTACAAAGCGGGTGCTTTTAGACGAGGCTCATAAAATTGCATCAAGCGGTCTTGATTACATACAAATTCTCGACCAAAATCACGGTGGCACACCATATTTTTGCTTTAGTGATAAGCACTCTCATCCTGCAGTACCGGGCAAATGGATGGTTGAGCATATGACCGATTTTTTGGTTAAGCTGAAAGCTACTGTTGGTAAAAACGTGCTTTTAGGCTGTGAATCGGCCGCCGCCGAAAGCTACATACCATATATGAACCTTAGCGATAACCGTTTTAATCTTAACGGCTACGTCGGTAAATTTATACCGCTTTATGGGTACATTTATCACAAATATTTACAAAATTTTTCGGGCAATTCGGTCTGCTCGCAAGATATTTTTGACGAACGCCGTTCTCCCGACAGTTATCTGCTTCGTGCGGCACATTCCTTCCTTGCCGGTGCCTTTATGACTTTGGTTATAAATGAAGACGGTAAAATTGCTTGGGCATGGGGCGAACGCGAATTTGATTATCTGCCCGACCAAGAGGCTGTTTTAAGCTTTATAAAATCTGCTACTTCATATAAGCGTGGCATTGGTAAAAAATATCTAACATTTGGCGAGATGATAAAGCCTTACTATGTTGACTGCGACACAGTGAAAATGTATAAAACAAATGCCGAGCGCTTTACCCAATACCCGTGCGTGCTCACAACCGCTTGGAAGGCAAGCGACGGTACACACGCACAGTTTTTGGCAAACTACTGTCTTCAGGATAAGGTTTGTACTATTGATTTAAGCAACACAAAGGGCGCAGAAGTGATAGACCAAAACGGTAATGTTATAAAAACACTTTCAGCCGAAGTTTGCACAATCAATGTACCCCGAAATTCCGTAGTAATGATTCTTTTTAAATAAAGGAGAAAACAAATGGCTTTTATTGCTGAAAAAATACGTCTTACTTTCCAAAAAACTTAACAGCATTGCTAACACTAAGCTTTATAACCTTGAGGGTGTAGAGTATATAAAAAGCGATTACAAAACTAATAATATTATGCCCGATGGCGATTGGCGGCCCTTTACTGCCGACAGTCGAATGAGTGGCCGTGATGCGCACTACTGGTTCTGTATCAGGTGGTTGTATGTCAAACCGCAATACTGTGATAGCTGGTCACCTTTCGGGTGGCGCAAATGCGGGTTATTCGATTACTGTTGGCGGTAATCTATCAGGCGGATGTAACACTGGGACAGAAATATCTTGCGGCGGAAATCTTTCCGGTGATGTAAATTGCGGTGGTACAGTAAGAGTGGCGGGAGATGTTGAAGCTGAAAAGATTAAGGGTAATGTTGTCTGCAATTCTTTAAAATGCGAAAAAATTGAAGGCGATGTCACTATAAATAAAGAAAATTGATGGTTTTCAGGCACATTTCATTCGTGTCATTAAGTTCGAAACACCCAAACGAAAATCCGCTCTCG
>CAJMBP010000119.1 GCA_905211675.1 uncultured Oscillospiraceae bacterium | reverse complement strand
TAAATCCAATATTAACAATAATTATACCCAATTACTGAGTATCCACTAAATTATAACAGGAAATTTCAAAAAAATAAAGAGTTTTTTTGCAAAATGTTAAAATTTAAACAATATTTGCATTAAAACACCGAATATAACTTAAATAGTGATTATTTTTCACAAAAAAACGCCGTTCGTAAGCAGAACGGCTTCATAAATCAGATGTTTTTATTTAATTTAATTATCGTAGAAATTATCGGTGCGAGTATTATGTTTGCTATAAGCTCAACTATAAAGTTGCCGCCTGCAAGACCCAAAAACATATAAGAGGCGGTGTTGATAAAGCCCGCTCCGGCGCCCCACTCGGCAATAGTATCTAAAAAGAAAACGCTGCATCCAATCAGAAATATACCCGTATTAACTATTGGACATACAACAGCCGCCGCAATAACAGCGATATAACGGTTGTACTTTTCAAGCGCTTCGTAAACAAGTCCTGAAATCAAACCGCAAAGCGTACCTTTAAGTAAAACGGTAATAATTGTACCGGGTACATTTATTGCAAAGAATGCAGTTGCATCACCGCTTAACAGCACAACAACTCCGAATACAAAACCCAGCCAAGCACCGATTTTATAGCCGCAGGTGGCTGCACCTATAACAATAGGTATAAGTACAAGCGAGATTGCGAACGGTCCAAACCTCACGAATGTGCCCAAAAGTTGTAATACAACCACAAGCGCCGTAAGTACAGCGCCGAGCACTAATTTTTGTGTTTGTTGTTTTTTGTTTGTCATAAAAATTACCTCCGATACTGCCCATAAAGGTGCAGTTCATAAAATTTTGACATATATAATTACTGAATGAGATCAGTTATGTCTGTGAATACGCATAAACTCCATATAACCCTGCCATGCGTGCCGTGACAAAAAGTGCATTGTGGGCGTCATAAACACCCCTATGTTTCCTTTAAAGAGCTTTTCTCCGCCTTTTAAATAGCTGTCCGACTCTTCTATTCCGCATAGACCCAGTCTTTCCCAAGCCTGTGACGCCGCAAGACAACACAGCTGTTCTGATTTTTGGTCTGCCCAATAGTCAAGCTCTGCGGTGTTTACACACACATTTCTGGGGGCTATTGCGGCCAAAAGATAATGTTGATCAAAATCGGTGCCGTAATTTTGCTTTGCATATTTTTTGTAGTTTTCACAAAACCAATAGGGGAATACCCTTGTAATAACCTCTATTGTTTCACCTCTGAATGGTTTTTCTACGGCGAAATTACCTTCGCTGTCGGGCAAACCGCTTCCGCCGCGCGCTATTGCCGCACCCGAACAGCCCGAATTGTTAGAAAACACAAAACCGAAACGCTTATCCATCATACCGGTAAACAGCGCGGTTTTTCCGAGACGCGAATGTCCTAAAATGGCTACATTTTTAGGGTCGGTACCGTCGAGCGTAAGCACATAATCAAGCACGCGCATATTTGCAAACGCCCATAAACCTATTTTACCGCAATCGGTGGCGTTTTGTCTGCCGTTAGGAAAAACGAGCGGCGCTATGCCTGTTGTAAAGTCGCCGTCATCACTTGTTATATCGGTATAACAATATGTAATAATATCGTACTCGGTTTCAGATAATTCTTCGATCGGAAAATACTTATTCGAAACGAGCTTATCGAAGTTAATACAAATAATAACAGGGTGTTTCCCGCCGTCTTGATGAAGCAGTCTGTAAACGGGAAAAGTATGACTGCCGTTACGGTTTTTCAAAGTAAATTCCACACTTGACAAAAACACATTACCCTTATCAAACCGACGCTCAATAATCTTTTCGTTTGCAACGGAAATTTCAAAATCGTTTTCAGGCAAATAGCCGTACTCTTCACGCTGCAATATTTCAATCATTTCCTCCTGCGATTTAAGCGGGGGAAGTTTGCGATTTAAAAGCTCTTGTTTAAGCATAATAACACCTCGAAATTATCTGTTTTTCTCGTAAATTTCACGCAGACCGTCAAGAAGTAAATTTGCGTTATAAATGATTTCGTTTTTACAGTGAATAATGATGTCCTTTGAAAGTCCGCCCGTAGCTACAACCGTAGGTTTTTCGCCAAGCTCCTCCGAAATTCTGTCAAGCAATCCGTCAATCATAGAGGCAGTGCCGTAAATAAGACCCGATTTCATACAGTCAACGGTGTTAGAGCCGATTACCGAGTGAGGAGCCGAAATATCGACCGACGGAAGTTTGGCGGTATTT
>CAJMBP010000118.1 GCA_905211675.1 uncultured Oscillospiraceae bacterium | reverse complement strand
TTACCCATAAAAATATGCACCTCCAAAAGTGTCTAACTTTTGGGGTGCATATCACTTTTGGGTCGCGGCTTAATTTTTACAGAAAACAAGCGCTGTATGTATGAAAAAATCAGTACATACTATATATAGCGGTTGCGCCCTACCATAAGGTGTGACGGCAATTTTGTGGGGTTTGACAACACTTTTGACAGAAAATGACAGATTTTTCCAAAAATCAAAGGTTACAAAGTTGTAACCTTTTAAAAAAAGACACATTTTCCGTCAAAATGCACAAAAACACTCTCTTTAATATGTTTGACATAGTGAAAAAAACAGAGTATAATGACTCGCGTCGGTTTTTGAAGCCGATTTGGCATACACTATTTACAGTGTCAAACAGTTGATTAAAAGGAGACGTTAGATGCGAGGACTTATAAAAAGCGGTTTTGCCCGCGCTTGTAAAAAACGCGTGCCGCTTATGTCTATGCTTTTAATTGCCGCTATTTTCTCAGCGACTTTGTTATTCAATACAATGACTACCTTCACCGTAACCGACGGTGAAAGCACAAGTGAAATCCGTTCTTTCTCAAACAGCATAGAAAACGCGGTAAAGCTTGCCGGCTTTTCTTCCGATAAGTACAGAGTGCTTAGCGTAAACACATTAGGCAACAGAACAAAGGTAAACCTTATATACACATTTCCTGTTTATATTACAAGCGGAAATGATACCAAAAAGTTTGACTCGGTTGAAATGACGGTAGCCGATATTCTTAAAGAGGCAGGCTACAGCGTTGACGCTTACGATATGGTTGAGCCTTCGCTCGACACCGTTATAAGCGACACCGCATATATCGATTATACAAATATCGATTATGTTACCGGAAGTTACACCGAGGCAATACCCTGCAGTGTGAAAACGGTTTATTCAAAATCTATGGCCGAGGGCACTAAAACCGTTAAAGAGGGTGTCAACGGCGAACAGCAGGTTAATTACACATCAAAAATAGTAAACGGTGTTACGGTTGAAACCGTTATTGACAGCACTGTAACATTGAGCGCGCCTGTAAACACGGTTGAAACCATAGGCACTAAAAAGAAGCCTGCGGCCGTTACAACAAGCGAGAATGTAAAAACAATATCTACTCTTACGGCGCCCTTTACCGTTGAGCTTGATGCAAACGGAAACCCCGTAAATTATGCAAAGCATATAACCGTTCAGGCGACAGCCTACACATATACGGGGCATAACTGTTCTACCGGCGTGGCACCACAGCCGGGCTATATTGCGGTCAACCCCAATGTTATACCCTACGGCACAAAGATGTATATTAAATCAAGCGACGGCGCCTATATCTACGGTTATGCCGTAGCTGCCGACACGGGCGGATTTGTAAGGTCAAGACCCAACAATGTTGACCTGTTTATGTCGAGCAAAGCGGCATGTACCGCATTCGGCAGACGAAATGTAGAAATTTATATTTTAGAGTAATAATCAAAACTCCCCGAAGAATTTTCTTCGGGGAGTTTTACTGTAAAAGCAGGGGCAGCTTATGAGCCGCCCCCTGTTAAATCATATTATAATTGATATGTCCAGCCGTATTTGTCTTCGCATTTGCCCCACTGAATACCCGTAAGGGTGTCATAAAGCATTTGAGTTACCTCGCCGATTTTGCCGTCGTTTATAATAAACTTAGTATCCTTGTAGCAAAGCTCGCCGATGGGTGAAACAACAGCCGCGGTGCCGCAGCCCCAAGCCTCTTCAAGAGTGCCGTCTTCCATTGCTTTTGCAAGTTCATCAACGCTGAGCAGTCGCTCGCTTACCTTATAACCCTTATCGCGCAGAACCTCTAAACATGATTTTCGGGTTATGCCCGGCAGAATAGAGCCCGAGAGCATAGGAGTTACAATTTCACCGTTAATTTTGAACATAACATTCATGGCGCCGACTTCTTCAATGTATTTGCGTTCTACACCGTCAAGCCATAAAACCTGTGAATAGCCCTTTTGCTCAGCGCGCTCCCCTGCGCGGTTGCTTGCGGCATAGTTGCCGCCGCATTTTGCGTAACCCGTGCCGCCGCGTACTGCGCGGACGTCTTGGTCTTCTATCATAATTTTAACGGGATTGATACCCTCTTTGTAATAACTGCCTACGGGCGACGCGATTATAGCGAATGTGGCGTGTTGCACTGCGTGAACGCCGAGCGTTTCGTCATTGCCGAACATAAAAGGCCTTATGTAAAGCGATGTTCCCTCAGCGTTAGGTGTCCAGTCCTGTTCTACGCGTACAAATTCGGTAAGCACTTCAAATGCCATATCCTCGGGAATGGCGGGCAGACAAAGCCTTTCGGCGGAATTGTTCATACGGCGTATGTTTTCCATAGGTCTGAAAAGCTGTACCTTGCCGCTTTTAGTGCGGTAAGCCTTAAGCCCCTCAAAAATTTCAGAGCCGTAGTGAAGCACGGTTGACGCGGGATGAAGCGAAATGTTTGCAAACGGTATAATTCGTGCGTCATGCCATCCGCTTTCGCGTGAATAGTCCATCATAAACATATGGTCGGTGAAAATTCTGCCGAAGCCTAAGGTACTGCTGTCGGGCTTTTCCTTTAAAGCAGGGGCTTTTGTAATTTTAATTTCCATTTTTAACAC
>CAJMBP010000117.1 GCA_905211675.1 uncultured Oscillospiraceae bacterium | reverse complement strand
GCCGAACATATTTATGCGGTCGCGTATATTTTGTGATTGAAGCGATATATATTTGTCATTGTCAAAACCGATTTTTGCCATATTTTTCCCCTCAAAGTCTGTAAACATTCAAAAATAAATACAAGGTTAGTATATCAAAATATGTTAATTCTTTCAAGTGATTTTTTACATTTTTCTAACAATATATTGCTTGCTTTAAATATAAATTTATAGTATAATAATTTAGATTATACGATACAGAGGTTTTATTAGTGAATTTAAGCAAAAATACAGACAGCTATCTGCCCGAGCAACGCGCCTATGCGAACCGTGTGAGTGCACTGCTTGCCGAGCGCGGTGTAAAGTCGCCAAAAGCTCATGTGGTTACTTTTGGATGTCAGCAGAATGTGAGCGATTCCGAAAGAATAAAAGGTATGCTTTGCCTTTGCGGATATATTCTGACCGAAAATATAGAAGAAGCAGATTTTATACTTTTTAACACCTGCGCAGTTCGCGGTCACGCAGAAGACCGTGTGTACGGCAATGTGGGTGCAACAAAAAAGTATAAGCGTGCAAACCCCAATCTTTTGGTGTCGGTTTGCGGTTGTATGGCCCAACAGCAATCGGTTGCGGACAAGTTTTATAAGAGCTATCCTTATGTTGATATTGTGTTCGGCACACAGCAGTACCACCGTCTGCCTGAATTTATTTACAAAAGAATGACGGGCAAAAGGGTGTACGAGCTGTCGCTTGACAACGGCGAAATTGTTGAGAATATACCTGTTTCGCGTGACGGCAGCTTTAAGGGCTGGTTGCCGATTATGTACGGCTGCAATAACTTTTGCACCTACTGCATAGTGCCATATGTGCGCGGTCGTGAGCGCTCGCGCGCCCCGCAGGAGATAGTTGACGAAGCAACAAAAATGGTAAACGACGGCTTTAAAGAGATAATGCTCTTGGGTCAAAATGTTAATTCTTACGGCAAGGGCGAGAGCCACGGCATTAACTTTGCAAAGCTGCTTCGTATGGTAAACGATATACCGGGCGATTTCAGAATACGCTTTATGACTTCGCACCCTAAAGACTGCACCGAGGAATTGCTTGACGCAATTCGTGACTGCCAAAAGGTTGAGCGGCATATTCATCTGCCGTTTCAAAGCGGAAGCAGTAAAATCTTAAAGCAAATGAATAGGCATTACAGCCGCGACGATTATTTAAACCTTATCAAAGCAGCGCGTGAGCGTTTGCCAGACATAGAGTTTACAAGCGATATTATTGTAGGTTTCCCCGGTGAAACATACCAAGATTTTTGTGAAACCCTAAGTCTTGTCCAAGAGGTTAAGTTTACATCGCTTTTCACCTTTATATATTCTCCGCGTGAAGGCACTCCCGCGGCGCAAATGCCCGACCCTATATCGCGTGAAGAAAAGGGTAAATGGTTTAATGAACTTCTTGCATTGCAAGATTCGGTATCAAAAAAATTAAACGAATCGCTTGTCGGCAAAACGGTTCGCGTGCTTTGCGAAGAAGAAACGCCCGACGGATTATTTGCGGGTAAAAGCGAATACTATTCTTCGGTATGCTTTGAAGGTACAAAAGATATGATTGGCAGCTTTGTTACCGTTCATATTGAAAAATATTATAATAACACGCTTTACGGCGATGTTATAGACTAATTTTGAAAGGAATTTATTAAAATGGGAATTATTGAAGCAACAAGAAATTTAGGCGTGGAAATTCAAAAGGACGAGCGCTTTATACGCTTTATAAAGGCAAAGCTTGCCAACGACAATGACGAGGCTTTGCAAAATCAGATCGGTGAGTTTAACACCGTTCGTATGAATCTTGACCGCGAGATGAATAATGAAACTCAGGACGAAGCAAAAATCCGCGAGCTCAATGAAAAGCTCCGCGAGATTTACACCGCTGTTATGTCAAGCAAAAGTATGCTTGAATACAATACCGCAAAGGCAGAACTTGACTCAATGCTTAACGACATAAACAGCATTATTATGCAGTGCGTCGAGGGTGAAGACCCGACAACAGCCGAGCCGCAGGCCGACTGCACGGGCTCTTGCTCTACCTGCGGAGGGTGCCACTAAATAATTTAAGGGACAACATTTCGCAAAATCAGACGATTTTGACTGCAATGTTTTCCCTTAATATACCCTTTCAGTCTTGAAAAGTGCCTTGCGACACTTTTCGCTTTAAGAGGAGTTTTTGTGCGGCACAGCCACACAAAAACGAAAAACCTACGGGACAACATTTCGCAAAATCAGACGATTTTGACTGCAATGTTTTAAATTGAAATTACAAACTTCAACCAAAGGGGACCGAAGCTATGGCAGAATTGTCGCCTATGATGCGTCAATATATGGAAATAAAAGAGCAGAACAAAGACTGCATACTCTTTTACCGTTTAGGTGATTTTTATGAAATGTTTTTCGAAGATGCCAAAACAGGATCCGAAGAACTCGAACTCACACTTACGGGCAAAGACTGCGGTCTTGATGAGCGCGCGCCGATGTGCGGAGTGCCTTATCACAGCTGTGAAAGCTATATTTCCAGATTGGTTGAAAAGGGATACAAGGTTGCTATATGCGAGCAGGTCGAAGACCCTGCCACGGCAAAGGGAATTGTAAAGCGTGATGTCGTGCGAATTATAACGCCCGGTAC
>CAJMBP010000116.1 GCA_905211675.1 uncultured Oscillospiraceae bacterium | reverse complement strand
TGCTTGATAAGCAGACAAAACGGGTGTATAATTATAGAAAAGTTTTAAATTATCGGAGGTGTTAAGGTGGAAGATGTAAAAAACATTGTTGCAAAAAATATTACCGAATTAAGACTTTTAAACAACATGACCCAGTTGGAGCTTGCCGAAAAGCTTAATTATTCAAATAAAACCATTTCTAAATGGGAACGCGCCGAGTCAACTCCCGATATATCTATCCTTGTCGAAATTGCAACCCTCTTCGGCGTTACACTCGATTACCTTGTTAAAGAAGAAAGTATTGATAATGTAATTGAAGACACCAAACAGAAAGAAACGGTTTATAACCGCAGGGTTATATGTTACATTTCCGAAATGGTGCCAATGCTTATTTCGATTTTTGCATTCATTATCACATCGCTTATTACAAATAAAGCGACTTTTCAGTGGCTTTATTTTGTTTACGCCCTGCCGATTACTTTTATTATTAAGCTTGTTTTTAATTCAATCTGGTTTAATCCACGCCGAAATTACTTTATTATTTCGGCTCTGATTTGGTCGATACTTGCGGCAATACATATTACTTTTCTTTATTTTAAAATCAATGTTGCACTTATATACCTGTTAGGCGTTGCCGCTCAAATTGTTGTAATACTTTGGTCGTTTATTAAAAAACCGATATAACCCGTTATATTGAATATTCTGTTTAATGCGCCTTGAAAAAGGCGCTTTTTTAATTCTACGATTCAGAGAAATCGGCGTAGAACTGTTCTACTCGTTGAAAACAGTTGTGTAGAACAAGTTCCCTGTAAAGTAGGTTTGCACTTAAAAAACAATAATGTATAATAACTTTAAATGAGGTGAATTTGCTTTGAATATACTTTTCTGCGGTGACAACGGTGTTTGTCAGGGCATATATTTGTCTGCTCTTTCAATAATCAAAAACACCGAAAAAGAAATATGCATTTACATTCTGACTGCAAGCGTATCAAAACATAAGGCAATAGATCGTAGCTTTGCAGATGAATTGCAAACCGTTATTTCAGAAAAAAACAGCAACAGCAAGGTGGTTTTAATTGACATAAGCCGCCTGTTTGCCGACTATCTTCCGCTTTGCAATATGAACACACGCTTTACCCCGCTGTGTATGCTAAGGCTCTTTGCAGATATGGTACCCGAAATTCCCGATAAAATTTTGTACCTCGATACCGATGTGCTGTGTCGAGGCGATTTCAGCGAGCTTTATGATTCCGATATTTCCGAAACAGAAATTTGCGGAGTTCCCGACCGATACGGAAAATGGTTTTTCGGCAATATATTAAAGCATAACTATCTTAATTCGGGTGTTTTGCTTATGAATATGAAAAACATCAGGCAAAGCGGTTTGTTTAAAAAATGCTGCAATCTTTGCCGTGATAAAAAAATGTTTATGCCCGACCAAACCGCACTTAATAAATTTGCTATAAAGCGAAAAGTCGATGTAAAATACAACGCCCAAGGTAAAATTAAAAACGATACCGTTTTCAAGCATTTTACAACTTTTTTTAAGTTTTTTCCGTATATACGGGCTGTCACAATAAAGCCTTGGAACGTTGAAATGTTACATAACGAGCTTAAAATTTTTGAGTTCGATAATATTTTGGATGAATACAAAAGGAGAAATCAAAAATGAACAGAGAGATACCTATATTTTTTACAATTGATGACGGATACGCGCCTTTTTTGGCTGTGGCACTTAATTCTGCAATAAAGAACTGCGATACAAATAAGCAGTACAAGGCAATAGTTTTGCATCAAGAATTAAATGACGCCAACAAGGCAAAGCTTCGTTCGCTTGAAACCGACAATTTTAAAATTGAGCTTACGCCTATGAAGGCAAACTTCGAAGCGCTTGACGACAGAATGAGCAATCGTCTTCGTTGCGACTATTTCACGCTTACAATATACTTCCGCCTGTTTATACCCGCAATGTTTCCTCAGTATGACAAGGGTATTTACATTGACAGCGATGTAGTCTTAACCGAAGATATTTCAAAGCTCTTCGACATTGATATAGGCGATAATTTTTTGGGCGCGTGCAACGATTTGTCAATTGCCGATATTCCCCCGCTTGTAGCCTATACCGAAAACGCGGTAGGAATGAAAAAGAATGAATATATTAACTCGGGCGTTCTGCTTATGAACCTTAAAAAGATGCGTAAATGCGATTTAGAGGGCCATTTTCTTAGGTTACTTAACACCTATCACTTTGACTGCATAGCACCAGATCAGGATTATCTGAACGCCATGTGCAACGGCAAAATTTATTATCTTGACGCGGCATGGGACGCCATGCCCAATGACGCACAGCCGCCGCTTGCGAAAACAAATCTTATACACTATAATCTTTTTTCAAAGCCGTGGTGCTATGACGGTGTACAGTATGAATCAGAGTTTTGGGAATATGCCGAAGACAGCGGTTATATTGATGAAATAAAAGCTTATAAAGCAGCCTATACCGATGACAAGAAGAAAGCCGACAGCGAATGTCTGAATCTTCTTGTGCGCAGAGGTGAAGAAATTCCCGAAAATGATATAACCTTTAAAAAGTTAAAAGAAAAGGGTGTTAAAATCAGCTTATGATTATTGGAGATAATCGAAGAGCAGTCATAGAAAATATTAAAAAAGCTGCCGAAAGCGGCGAATTTTACAACAAGGTTGAATTAAACGACCCTGTTCTTACAAGTGAGCAAAATAAAAAAATAACCGATTCCTTTATCGAAAGCCGAAGCGATTTATCGTTTAAAATCAAATCTGTTATTGCAGATTTAATGGCGCTTAC
>CAJMBP010000115.1 GCA_905211675.1 uncultured Oscillospiraceae bacterium | reverse complement strand
CGCTATGCGGGAGGTACACGAATATATCCGTACTATGCGGACGGGCTTTACGGTTCAGAGCAATGATGAGTATTTGCGGCTGAGAAAAGCTATGCGGTTATTTCGTGAATATGGCGGCAAGGTGGATAGTGTAACCATTCAAAAAATTGCACAGGTGATTGGTGCAAGTGAAAAAGATACCGCTGAAATCATTCGGTCGGGAATGCAGAATATGCAGTTTGTGGACTATTACTGGCAATATGCCGACGAGGACAGCGAAGAAAGCCGGGAAGAAATAGCCGCTGATGGCACAGCTGAACCAGATAAGCTGTTTTTCCAATTGGAACGAGCCGAAGCGGTCATGGATGCATTTGAAAATTTGAATTACCGTGAACGGGCAATAGTTTCCGCACATCTGGGCTTTTGTATGGAGTGCTATTCCACAAAATATTATGATAAGAACGATTTGGATGTAGACGGCAATCCGAAATTGAAATCCCGACCGAAAGAAGCGTTTATTGATATTGCAATAGACCACGGTTTGGCTTCTCCTGATACCGCAGACAAAACCTACCGCAAAGCATTACAGAAAATGAAAGAAAAGCTAAAAGATGTATAAAGAAAAGCCGACTATATGTATATGCATCGGAATTATGATGAAACAACACTTACTTAGTATCTGACTTATAATGAATAAAAGCAGTTGACACGAAAAGGGAGAACAGTTAAAAAATCATATTATTTTAAGGCGGAGTAAAAAGCACTCCGCCTTTTTATGTGATAACATCACGGAAAGCGGTAAAGAAATTTGATAACATAACACTATAAGCTGACGAAAGGAATTCGACGCATGGATTATATCATTACATTTTTAGAGGGGATGATCTCCTTTATATCGCCCTGTATGCTACCTATGTTGCCTATTTACATTTCATATTTTGCAGGGCAAAGCAAAAACGATGGAGGCAGAAATACCAAGATGATATTTAAGGTTATTGCCTTTGTGGTGGGCTTTACGGTTGTATTTACGGCTCTCGGACTTTTCTCGGGAACGCTTGGAAAACTGCTCTCTGAATATCAAACAATCGTAAATATAGTTTCCGGCGTTATTGTAATATTGTTCGGTCTATCTTATTTGGAGGTTTTCCGCATACCGTTTTTTAAGGGAATGCATAAGGGGTATAAAGTAACGGGAATTGCATCGGCTTTTTTGTTTGGAGCAATTTATTCGGTAAGCTTAACCCCTTGCGTCGGAGCTTTTCTCGGTTCTGCTTTGATGTTGGCATCAAGTACAGGCGGAGCATTAAAGGGAGCGACATTATTGCTGACATATTCCTTGGGACTGGGCATTCCGTTTCTGTTTTCCGCAGTGCTGCTTGATAAGCTATCGGGAGCCTTTACCTTTATCAAAAAACATTATAAGGTAATCAATTTGGTTAGCGGTATTTTATTGATAATCGTCGGACTTGCAATGGCGTTTGGTCTGTTAAATTCACTTTTGGCGATTACTATGTGAGGTGAGAAGATGAAAAACAAGGTATGGATAATCATTGCGGTCGCATTTGTTGCGATTATGATATTAGCGGCAGTGCTATATCCGAAGCTTTCGGAAAAGTATTCATCCGGCGGCGACAGTGAGCCAAGCAACGAAACTTCCGAAAATTTGGTAGAGGCGTATGATTTCACCGTTTATGATTCAGAAATGAACGCAGTAAAGCTGTCGGAGTATTTTGGTAAACCGATCGTTATAAACTTTTGGGCGTCTTGGTGCGGCCCGTGTAAATCCGAGCTTCCGGCATTTGATGCGATGTACGAAAAATACGGTGATGAGGTCGTATTTATGATGATAAATCTCACCGACGGATATAACGAAACAGTAAACGGTGTCAAAGAATTCGTATTTGACGGCGGCTACAGCTTCCCCGTATATTACGACACCAAATATGACGCAGCTAACACCTACGGCATTTATTCAATCCCCGAAACGGTGTTTATCAACACCGATGGCTCGATTTACCATACACAGCTCGGTGCCATGAGCGAAAAGGTTTTGGAAAATTATATTAAGCAAATGATAGGAGAAGAAAAATGAAGATCAAATTAAATCCCGATACGGAAATTGTCAACACCATAAAAGAAGGACTGAAAAAGACGGGCGGTTACTGCCCTTGCCGCAGAGAAAAAACAGATGATACCAAGTGTATGTGCAAGGAATTCAAAGATCAGATCGCCGATCCTAATTTTGAAGGATTTTGCCATTGTATGCTCTATTACAAGGAAAAGTAATATTAACACCGGATACTTAAGTAAAATTTAATAGACTTATTTTATAATCGGAGGAATGAGGATGGCGTCTAAACGATATGCGACCGTAGATAAAAGAATTTGCGTTGCCTGCGGCGCTTGTGAGAAAGCTTGTCCGTTAGGAGCAATAAAGGTACATAGAGGATGTTTTGCGAAGGTTGCACAGGACAAATGCGTAGGATGCGGAAAATGCGAAAAGGTTTGCCCGGCAAACAGTATTATAATGGAAAGCAGGGAGAACATATGAAAACAAAGAAAAAACATTGGTATGATTACTTATGGATATGGTCCATCATATATTTCGCACTTGGATTTTTCAATATTCTCTTTGCCTGGCTCGGTATGATTGATTTTTTGCTGCCGATCATACTCGCAGCATTTGGCGGCAACAAGTTTTTCTGTAACCATCTTTGCGGCAGAGGACAATTATACTGCAAGCTGGGCGGAGATCTTAAATGTTCCCGAAACAAGCCAACACCAAAATGGATGGCATCCAAATGGTTTCGATATGGTTTTCTGATATTTTTCCTTGCCA
>CAJMBP010000114.1 GCA_905211675.1 uncultured Oscillospiraceae bacterium | reverse complement strand
GACAACGGCGGAACGGTTATTCTTTATACCGAGGAAAGCGGAAATCAAACGGCAACAGTTCCAAATCTTACGGGGCTTACCGCTTCCGAGGTTAACGCGGCTGCGGCGGCATCGGGTATAAATGTTGAATTTTCCGGCAGTGTTACATCACCTACGGTTAAATCATACAGTCAGAGTATTAATGCGGGTGAATCGGTACCGCTTGGTCAGATTGTTACGGTCTATTTCAGAGATGAGGCTTCTGCCGATATGGCTGAGGATCGATAATATACTTTAAAGGAGCAAATAATGTTACTAAAAAAGCTTTTAGCAAATGTAAATGAAAACTACGCTGATATTGACATTAAAGGTGTAACCTGCGATTCAAGAAGGGTTGAAAAAGGTTTTGCTTTTGTGTGCATTTCGGGTTCTTCGCAAGACGGTCACGATTACGCCGAAAAAGCAGAACAAAGCGGTGCCGCCGTAATAATTTCACAGCGAAAAATCGGGGTTTCAAATGAAATAACGGTGCCCGACACACACGAGGCCTATGCCGATATGTGTGCCGCATGGTTCGGACACCCCGCAAAAGATTTAAAGCTTATCGGTGTAACCGGTACAAACGGTAAAACATCGGTAACATATATGCTTAAAAGTATTTTGGAAAAGTCGGGTCATAAGGTCGGTCTTATAGGCACCATACAAAATATGATAGGCGATGCTGTAATAGAAACAAAAAACACCACACCTAACGCGTATGAGCTTAACCGTTTGTTTTCTCTTATGAAACAGCAGGGTTGCGACTATGCTGTTATGGAGGTTTCCTCTCACGCACTTGACCAAAAAAGAGTATTCAATCTGAATTTTGAGGCTGCCGTTTTTACCAATCTTACTCAAGACCATCTTGACTATCATATTACAATGGAAAATTACCTGGCGGCTAAAAAGAAGTTGTTTAAAATGTGCAAAACGGCAATTATAAATGCCGATGACCGCTATTTCGGGCAACTTGTGGACGGTTTAAACTGCCGAGTGGTAACCTATTCTATGGGCGACAGCGCAACATACAGCGCAAAGGCGGTTAATTATTACCCGACAAGTGTGGAATATGAGCTTGTAAGCGATACAATTCTTAATCATATTAAATTTAATACCGGCGGAAAATTTTCGGTTTATAATTCAATGTGCGCCGCGATTACTGCGATTGAGCTTGGGATCCCCGTGGCTGAAATTGCCGAAACGCTTGCAAATATGTCGGGCATTAAGGGCAGAGCAGAGTCGGTGCCTACGGGCCGTGATTTCAGCATTATAATAGATTATGCTCATACACCAGACGGGCTTAAAAACATACTATCGACATTCCGTGACTGCAAGAAAAACCGAGTTATCGCACTTTTCGGATGCGGCGGTGACCGTGACAAAACAAAACGTGCCGTAATGGGTAATATTGCTGTAAGATATGCCGATTATGTCATAGTTACAAGCGATAATCCCCGAAGCGAAGACCCCATGAGTATTATAAATGATATTCTTGTGGGCACTGAGGGTATAAACACACCGGTAAAGGTTATCGAAAACAGAATTGAGGCAATTAAATACGCCGTTTCAATTGCTAAAAAAGATGATATAATAGTGCTTGCCGGTAAGGGTCACGAAACCTATCAAATTCTTAAAGACGCCACTATTCATTTAGATGAACGCGAAGTGGTGGCGCAGGCACTTTCGGAATTGCAACAATAAAGATTATAAAGAGGGGAATTTTATGAAGGACTATACAGCGGTTTTCGCGGCGATAGTAGCCTTTGCTGTTACATCGGCACTTGGTTTTATAGTTATTCCGTATCTCAGAAAGTTAAAATTCGGGCAAACTATTCTTGAAATAGGACCTAATTGGCACAAGGATAAGCAGGGCACTCCTACTATGGGCGGTGTTATGATAGTGGCGGGCGTGCTGTTGTCGGTTGCCGCCGCATATTCGTTTTCATACTTCACAAAGGGCGATTTTGCCCTCGAAATGAAAGAGCCTTATAATCTTACGGTTCTTTTATCCGGCGTAATAATGGCGCTGTGTATGTGTGCCATAGGCTTTTTAGATGATTATATTAAGGTTGTAAAAAAGCGTAATTTAGGCCTTACCGCAAAACAAAAAACCTTTTTACAGTTGATGGTATCTGCGGCATATTTGGTGTCGCTTGCTCTTGCGGGAATGCATACAACGTATATTCCTTTTATCGGTGAAATAAGTATTGTAAAGGGCACGGGATTGATGTTTTGGCCTATTGCTTTAATGTTTGTTTACGGTTTTACCAACGCGGTTAATCTTACCGACGGTCTTGACGGTCTTGCTTCAAGTGTAACGCTTGTTGTAGCGTGCGCGTTTATGCTGGCGTCGGGCAGGCTCGGAATAGGCGCAATGAATTCTTTGTCTGCCGCTTTGGCAGGGGCGTGTGCCGGATTTATTGTGTGGAATTCTAAACCCGCAAAGGTTTTTATGGGTGACACAGGCTCAATGTTTTTGGGCGGTTTGGTGGTCGCATTGTCCTTCGGTATAGAAAGGCCCGTGCTGTTAATACTTATGGGTTGCATATACTTGATTGAGGCATTATCCGTAATGCTGCAGGTTGCTTATTTCAAAAAAACAAAAAAGAGGCTGTTTAAAATGGCTCCGCTTCATCATCATTTTGAAATGAGCGGTTTTTCAGAACAATCGGTTGTTTTACTGTTTTCTTTCATAACCTTTATAGGTTGTTTTATTGCGTTGCTTTCAATAATTTTTAACTGGTAACATATTTAAAGAAAGGTAGGTTGTATATGGCTAAAAATGCAATTAAGTCTAAAAAAGGCGGATTTATACAAAACGGCAAGCTCGATATAA
>CAJMBP010000113.1 GCA_905211675.1 uncultured Oscillospiraceae bacterium | reverse complement strand
GGAATATTCTTTACCTGCCATAATTCAGTATGTGAGATAGCCGAAAATCAAGGCTTAAAGGTAAAAAAACCGTACACAAGATAAATAAACATCCACCCGCGTAGCGGGTGGTACAGACTGTCGAATAACCCCAAACCTCGCTTGAGATTTGGGGTTATTCGACAGTCTGACAGAGAGGCTTTACGCCTCTCTGAAATTTTATCTGATGTCATAAACGCTGCGCAATCTTATTGTTTTGGGTGTTCCCTCTAATATTTTTACCGTGTATGAGCCTGCGTTCATATCAAAATAGTTGTCGCTCAAAATAAAATCGCTGTCAAGTGAATCTATTTCAACAGCCTTTGCATAGACGTCGGCATAAACCGTGATTTCATCCCCGTTTATTTCATAACGCAGATTGGGGTCTTCAAAATCAAAGCGCTTATGCGCCGCAAACAGCGTTGTGCCGCTTGATACCGCTTTGCCGTCAACCGTGTACGAATAGCTTATGTATGTAGTGTACGGGTCGGTTTTGTTAAAGTCCATATTATCGAGCGTAACATAAGACAATGCGGGCACGGTTACAACCCGTTCGCCGCTTTTGATTACATTGGCTTTACTGTCACGAAGCTCCCAATTAACCGTACCCGTAACTTCGTTTAAGGTATCGTTGGTAACGGTAAGCTCCGCCGTGGTTACGAGCTCTATGTTTCGCTCGGTGTTAATAAACGGGCGAACATCATTCTCGCCTACCTCGCGGCAAGAGATAAGCACAGGCTCAAAAAAGCGTTTTGCATAATACTGTAATGCCTTGTATCTGCCGTAGCAGTCAATGCTTGCCCACGAAGCCACAGGCCAGATATCATTTAACTGCCAATAAAGCGCGCCCATACACCGACCTCGGTTTCGCCTCAGGTGCTCTACGCAATATTTAATGGCCTCTGCCTGAAACAGCTGTGTGGCATATAAAAACGCAGGCAGACTGTTGGGGTATTTAAAGTTTTCGGAAATATACTGCATAAGCGCCTTGTTCGCAGGTATTGAACGCTGGTGCATTTCCATAACACGCGAAAACACATTGCGGTCTTCGGGTAGGGTAAATGAATTTACCGTTTTTTCACCCGGAAATGACTGCACGCCGAACTCACTTAAATATCGCCAATAATTATTTCGGTATTCGGTAATAGGCTGTCCGCACCATACCCCGTAATAATGACAGTCGCCGAAATTTTGATTTTGCGGGTCCATAAAATGACCGACAGACGACGGCGACGAAGGCACATAGGGTATGTCGGGGCAAATGCGGTTTGCAACATCGGCAAGTAGATCTTCAAACACCTCTAAATAACGGGGGTATTTTACCTGCTGCCATGTGCACCATAGTTCTATTTCATTATTGCCGCTTATAATTACCATCGACGGATGATGCCTTAGTCTTGCAAGGTTTTGTTCGGCTTCTATGCGTATATTTTCCATCATAGCGTCATCTGGGTTCATAGATGAACAAGCAAACATAAGGTCAACAAACACGGTTATGCCCATCTCATCGCAAATATCAAAGAAATAATCGTGCGGATAAAAACCGCCGCCCCAAACGCGCAGACAGTTGAAGTTACAGCGACAGCACTGTTTTATCAGGTCGCGCGTGCGCTGTTCGCTGAGGCGTGAAAGAATATTATCCTCAGGCACATAGTCTGCGCCCATTGCAAAAAAGCGAACACCGTTAACCTCGTGGCAAAAGCTTTCGCCCCATTTGTCTTTTTCACGAATCAATTTTACCGTTCGCAAACCGATGCGGCGTATGGCTCGATCTGCCGTTTTGCCGTTTTGCGTTACCTCAACATCAATAGTATAAAGCGGCTGTTCGCCGAGTCCGCGAGGCATCCAAAGCATAGGATTTGCAATCTCATTTTCGGCATTTGCCGAAAGTGTTGTTACACTGCCGTCGGGTGCTGTGCAGGTAATACTTATTTCGGCATCACCGTCAAGCGTTACATTGGGCGTAATAAAAACCCGACCGTTATCGTGACGCTGTGAAATATAAATGTCGCTTATGCGAACACTGTCTTTTTTGAGCAAATAAATATCCTTCCATATACCCGCATCGGGCAGACGGGGACCCCAGTCCCAACCAAACATACAGTGCGCCTTGCGTATATTACCGAAGCCTGCCATTGCCTCTTTTGCATAAAATGTAGGCTGTTTTGCCTCTTTTTCTTTTATGTAGGCGTCGGTCGGATGAAACAAAAGCTTAATTTCATTTTTGCCGTTTTTAATGACAGCGGTAACATCAAACTCGTAACTGCGGTGCATATTGTCGGTGTATGCAATGTGCGCGCCGTTCAAATATATATCGCAAAGGGTATCAAGCCCGTCACAGCAAAGTAAAACCTTGTTGCCGTCGGGCAGGTAATCAAATTCACGCGAGAATTCAAATTCATTATCCATTATACCGACAAGCCTAAGCTCATTATCGCGGTAATAAGGGTCATCTATCAATTCGTTGTCCAGCAAAAAAGAATAAACCGAACCGGGTATAGTGCCCTTGCAGTCATATCCGCCGCCCGAAAGCTTCCAGGTGCCGTTTAAATCAAACCTTTGCATTAAAATCAAACTCCTTAATTCTGTAAAATAAAGCTTTAACTTTCTATGTGTCATTATAAAATAAGAAATAACGCTTTTCAAGATTTTTTATTATATTCAAAGCAAAATATTTAACAAAAACAAATAATCGAAATCATTAAAAATTTATGTTGACAAAAAGAAAAAATAATTGTATAATAACCTTTGCTGTCGGTAAGGCGACGCAAATATGTGGACCAGTAGCTCAGTTGGTTAGAGCAACCGGCTCATAACCGGTTGGTCCGGGGTTCGAGTCCCTGAAGGCCCACC
>CAJMBP010000112.1 GCA_905211675.1 uncultured Oscillospiraceae bacterium | reverse complement strand
TATTAAGCCGCTTAATTTAAGCGGCTTATATATTATATAGATTTTTTTATCTGTTGTCAAGAATTTTAGCATTAAAGTTTGCAAACGAAAATTTTTATGCTTTTTTAATTTATTAAATAACAAATTACAGGCAATCCACACATAAAGAACTCGCCCTATTGACCCACAAATGCACCTAACGCATTTACAAGCACGGGGCTACGCGTTGCGGAAATATTGTTTATAAACATAACATCCTGTACGCCTCGCTCATCAACAAATTGCCTTAGCGTGCCGGGGAACACCTGATTTATGTAACGGTAGTCAACAACATACACCGTTTGATAGTTTTGCGTCAGATACGCCACCATCGCATTGCCGAACGACTCTTTTATTACAAGACATGACGAGCCGTCGGTTATTTCGGGGTTGGTCATAATGCCAAAGGGATGGTCGCCGCAAACAAACGAAAGATATTTGTTTGCCGCACTCAGTTTATTGCCGTCTGACACTATATGATAATCGATCTCGCCCGATTTTGTATAGGTATGAATATATTGTGTTTGTTTAGGCTCATAAGCCGAAACATAATCGGGAGTATTGCCAAGGCTGGGCTTTTGCCCCGATTCGGCATAGAATGAGCCCAAAAATCCGTCAAACCTATACTCGTTAAAGGCGCTGAGCTCGGCAGGAGCCACACCCTTTGCCCCCATTAAGTCGCGGTACGCATAATATGCGCCGAGCGCAGTCCAATGGTGGTCGGTTCTGAAATATATATATTCGTTTTTGTGGGATAAAAGCGTATTGTAAACATCTACCTTGCTTATATTCGGCACCATCAGCGAATACATATAATCAATCGCCTTTTTTTGATCTGACGAATTGGTGCTGCCGTTAAAATTCTCGGGCAAAGTAATTGCCATACTTGTAGGAATAACCATATCATAAACTTTACTTTTACCGTCAAGTATAGTCGCCGCTCGGTTTACGGTAGATACATAAGCATCGGCAGTAGCCTGATTAAAATTATAGTATTCGTAAGCGGCATTATCTACAATAAGCATAGCGCCGAGTTTTTCAACAGCAGGCTGCTGCGGTTCGGGTATAACTGCAACCTCTTCCGACGAAACCACTTCTTGTGCGCCTGTGTCTGATGAAACCGACTCGTCGCTCGCCTGCGTCGGTTCAGACTGCGTTATGTCGGGTATTTCGTCGCCCTGTTCTATTTGACCGTGCACCTGAATGGTATTTATGCCGAAAGCGTTGGTTACTTTTGTGTTCAGCGAAACAAAACTGTCGCGAAGCGGAAATGTATCTGAAAACCAAAGACCTATTTCGTCAAAATAGTCGCCTGACACAAGAGCCGAAAAAGAAAACTTCGGAAATTTTTTCAGTTCCCTTTTTTCGATTTCGGAATAACTCGGACGAAACACCGGCAACGCCGTGCATACCGCCGCCGATATCCAGGTAATCAAAAAAATGCGTACCATATTTATATCGACTATGCGCTGTAAACGAATATTCTTAATAAGCTTCATATTATCGTCAAGATTTTGTTCCTCTTGATTTTTTTCTGTTTCGATATCCTCTTTGATTTTCATAATACACCCCCTTTCCTTATTCAGTGATTATTAAAATTGAAAATATAAAAACGGGTTATAGCTGTCGCCGACAAGCGCCGCCGTAGATATAATCAACAGTAAAAGCGGTATAACTATTCTGCCGACCGCATAAATTATTGATATTCCCTTTTTGTCAATATAAGTGTACCGCACCATATTGCCCAATTTGCGAATAACAGGCGTTGAAACAACGGCACAAAAAACAATAATGAAAACATTTGATTTGAAAAGTGTAACAGTTTCAAAATCGGCAAGCGGGTTTCCGTTTAAACCGAACATACCGCGAAGAACATCTAAAATATCGCTGACATTGCTAAAACGGAAGAGTATCCAACCGAAATATACTATTAGTACGAGGTATATATGTGAAACAATTCTGTCTTTTGAAAGCACTCGCAGTAAAAATGCTTTTTCAACTACTATAAATAAGAAGAAGTAAAGTCCCCACAGCACAAAATTCCAAGACGCGCCATGCCACAGCCCCGTTAAAAACCACACAATAAACAAGTTTATATATGTACGCAGTCTTCCCTTGCGGTTGCCGCCGAGCGGTATATATACATAATCACGAAAGAAGCTTCCCAGCGATATATGCCATCTGCGCCAAAATTCAGTAACCGAGCGTGAAATAT
Organism: uncultured Oscillospiraceae bacterium; assembly: GCA_905211675.1. Classification (GTDB taxonomy): domain Bacteria; phylum Bacillota; class Clostridia; order Oscillospirales; family Acutalibacteraceae; genus UBA737. Next base: position 679 of record CAJMBP010000112.1, on the reverse strand, counting down.
ACGGATAATCAAAATTTTCACGGTAGTGAATACCGATCATTCTGCCCATACCTATAGCCATATCGGAGTAAGCCGAAAAATCAAGATAAATTTGCAGGCTGTATGCCAAAACGCCTACCCACAATGCCAAAACACTGCTGTTTTTAAGAGAACCTGCACCTGTAAAAAGAGTATCCGCTACATTGCCCATAGCATTTGCAAGAATCGCTTTTTTCGCAAGCCCGAAACAAAAACGCCATATTCCGTCGGCAAAATCGTGCACCGTGACACGCCGCTCGGTAAGCTCTGAACAAATGTCCTTATACCTTACTATAGGACCTGCTATACACTGATGAAAAAGGCTTACATATAAAAGCAGGGTTGCAAAATTCTTTTGTGCGGGCACATCACCGCGGTACACATCAACCACATAAGAAATCAACTGAAATGTGTAAAAGGAAATGCCGATAGGCAGTATTATATCAAGAGAGCCAAATGTTTTGCCCGTTATATAGCCTATATTTTCAAGCACAAAAGAGCCGTATTTAAACAAACCTAAAAGTCCTAAATTAACGACCGCCATCATAACTAGACCTAATTTTGCCTTTGCGCCGTGCAGCGTTTGTTTTTCGATGTATAGAGATATAAGCCAGTCGCACACCGTCATAAATACAAGCAAAAAAACATAGAGCGGCTCCCC
>CAJMBP010000111.1 GCA_905211675.1 uncultured Oscillospiraceae bacterium | reverse complement strand
CTGATAAAGCACAATATCGTTTATTTTATAATCGTCGGTCGCCTTTATAATAACCAAATCGTCTGCCGACAGTCTGTCTTCCATACTGCCCGAAAGTACAACCGACATGCCGTAGCCGAAAGGCATTGGCATTTTGTTTTTTAAAATACCCTTTGCGTTTTGAAAATATAAAAGCAAGCCTAAAACTATACCTATAAAAGAAAATAAAACATAACGAAGTATTACCTTCTTACAATGGCTTTTATTCTCGTGTTTGGAAACCCTCTTCATTCTGTTCATTTTTTCTCCGAAATAATATAATAAGCATACTGAACAACGATATTACAAACAATGACACCCAAAATCCGACGGCAAATTTATCGCCGGTTATCGGCGAACCGCCCTCGGCGTCGGGATCGTAAGCGGCGGTTATATTAAAGGCAACCTTAACCGTTAAATCATCACCCTCGGCCGCCAGATTGCCGAGCATTGTGTCAAATTCATCGTCGCCGTCAAACGGCCAATTCCAATATAAAGTGTATTTTGCCTCATGCCGAGGCGACAGGCCTGCGCCGTCTTTAATGCCGTCAAGCTTTGCCAAACTTTCCGTAACGGTATTATCACCCAGAAGATAATTGTTATTAGGTGCCGAAAAGGTGCTCTCAACAGGTATTTTAAATTGCTCGGCGTTTACGGTTACTGTAATGTCAGATTCAGCCTCTAATATGTAGCTTATCGGCACTTCGCCGACATTTCTTACAAACAGGTCATAACTGTTTTCGGTTCCAGGGGCAACAATTTTGTCATCGAAAGCCGATTTTACGATGATATTTCCGTCTTCGCCGTATTCGGTATAAAAAATTTGTATTTCTTTATGGTAAACGCCGCCTTTTCCGCCTAAAATTTCTATTTCGGGCTCAACATTTTCGTTTTGCGTACCGTTTTGCTCGGCTGAATTTTCGGGTGTGTTATCGGCGCTGTCATCGGCAGAAATATCAACGCTTGTATAAGGGTTTGCCCTACCTGTTTTTATAAGCAAATGGGAAATTGCCACAAACGAAAAAGCAACCGATAGGGCTAACGCTATTACTAAAAACGACAGACCTATTTTTTTCTTTTTCATTTGTTGCGCCTCCTTTATGCTAAAATTTTTTCTTTTAAAAACAAAGAAGTATAAATTTTGCAATATACCGTTTCTGTGCTTTTAAAAGAAAAAACTCAAATATACGAGGGCGGACACACGCCCTCGTATTAGATATTAAATAAACATTAAGTATTCTAAATCTATATTAGTCGATTTGTGTTACGGTAGCTTTAACAGAGAGAGAAATGGTAGCAGCTTTGCCGTCAGCAGCCTGGTCACCGAGATATGTATCTTTAACATCGTCGTTACCTGTGAATGCCCATTTCCAAGAAATTGCAGGAGCATTAGCGCTGACGTCAATAGAGCTCAAATCTGTACCTGCTTCGTAATTTTGGGTAAAGGTAGCGATTTTAGCATTAACTGCCGCCTCAAATAAATCAGCAGAAGCATAATCGGTGCCCTTGAAGGTAGTACTGCTAATACCGCCAGTATCGCCAACAGTAATCTCAATTGGGCAATAGTAAGCATCACTTGAATCTTTCCAATTGCCATCAATATCTAAAGTGCCTTTAAAAGCAACATTAACAGCAACCTCGGGTGTGCCTGAGAGTGTGAAAGCAGCCATATCTCCGAAGGTACCGGGAGCAACAACATCTTCGGTAGAAACTACGGTGTCTCCAGTTAAGGTAGCACTTGTGTCGTCCTTTGCATAAGTTTCTTTAAAGGTATCGGCAGTTCCGGTTACGGTAACGCCGAATTTTGCAACGCGTGCGGTGTCAGAACCGCTGCCGCTTGTTACATACTTTGCGAATGTGCCGCTGATTGCGCAGGTAGTAAGAATAACTGCTACGAGCAAAACAGAGGCAATACGCATAATTTTGTTTTTCTTCATAAACATCTATTCCTTTCAAAATATTAAGTTCCGCCCGAAAACGGGCAACATAAATAATATATATAGCCAACCCATGTGTGTCCACGGGCAGAACTATCACAATAAATTGCAGAAATCAGTCATTAGAGGCGACCTCTGCGGTTTCCTGTTCCGAAACATCGGTATCGACTGTTGTTTCGCTGTCAGCTTTAAGCCTACGCAGTTCTTCAAGCTCGGCAAGCAGAGCGTCGGTATCCTCCGCGTGCTGTTTGTTGTATCTTGCGCGGCGAACAGCGTCCCACCCGATAAGCAAAAGAACGGGAACAATCACGCAAATTATCAGACCCCAAGGGGTTTGCATAAACATTGCAACACGGCCTGCACCCACTATTTTAAAGCCGGTATAAACACCTGCCAAATTTTCGGCAGGAACAGGCAGCTTGTCCTCGGTGTTGTTGTTGTCACCCTTGGTTTTAAAAGAAATTTTACCGTTTTCGTTAATAATTTCGGCAACGCGGTGCGAGGTGATGGATGTGCCGTTGCCTTGGGGGTCGAAAAACGAAATAACATCGCCTTTCTCGACTTCCTCAGGCTTTACAGTTTTAACAAAAATCAGGTCACCGCCACCGAAGCTGTCTGCATTGTTGCCCGCCATTGAATCGGTAAGAACAATCATGGGCGCATAACCGAAAAGCGTAGGAACCTCGTCCTTATTTGCCCAGCCCTTTATAAGCAGGGTGCAGTTGATAATAAGCATAGGAATTAAAATTACACACAGTATAATTCCGACTGCTGTCAAAATTCGGTGCCCGAGTGTTGATTTTTTATCAGCCATAGTTTACTCCTCTTTCTTTGTGCCTAAAAAATGACACATATTATTAAAAAAGCGACTCTAAAATTTTACTTATAAAACCCCATGTAACATTATACACCTTATTATCTGGATTTTCAAGTAAAATCGATAAAAAATTAACAATTAGTAAATCCAATAA
>CAJMBP010000110.1 GCA_905211675.1 uncultured Oscillospiraceae bacterium | reverse complement strand
CCGCCCTCCCTTTCCATACTATATATTGCGCTTTTACTTGTTTTTATATACAATTGTTCCATATTTAATTGGGAAAAAACGCATATTTTGCAAAAAAGCAACCGCCGCAAATGCGGCGATTACTTTTTGATTTGATCTGTTATACACAACTTGCTTTAATAATTTGAATTTTTTTGTAAAAATTCAGCCTAAAATCACTATGCCCGCAATAACAACCGCAATGGCGGCATAGTGTTTCCAAGACATTTTTTCTTTTAAGAATATTCTGCTCCAAAGCACCGAGATGGCGCAATAAGCCGAGATGATTACCATGCCCGCGGAGAAATCGCTGAACATAACCGCCATGTAGAACACCTGACCGACAGTTTCGCAAAGTCCGCCTCGGAAAAGGTTTTTATTTCCTTTAAAAATTGTGTCTTTTTTGACAAGCTTTATCCAGATGAAAGCAAAAATCGCAAGAATAAAGAAGGTTAACTCAAACGCGGAATTTGCGGCGTAATCCGTAATATCGGTCTTGGCAAACATAAGCTCGTCGCCTACGGTTCCCAAAGCGTCTATTATAAGGTAAGAAATCGGAAGCAAAAACGCAAGAATACTTTTTGTGTATTTGCGGTTTGCCATTTCCTGCCTTGCTTTTTTAATCTCTTCGTCTTCCTTTTGCTCAACAAAACCCAAAGCAATAATGCCCGCCGTTATCATAACAACGCCGATAACGGTTACGGCGGTAATATCGTCGGTTGAAAAAATACCGAATATAACACACAAAAGAAATGCCAAAGCGCCCGAAGAATTACAAATAGGCGATGATATAGAAAGCTCGATGTAACGAAGTCCTATGTAACCTAAAACCATTGCCAATATATAAAGCCCCGCAACAGGCAGGTAGATTACAAAATCCATCGGTTTAAAATCTGTATAAAGCAAAGACGCTACAATTTTGTTTACACTGTCAACTCCGACCGTGCGGTCAATTACGGCTCCGCCGATAAGGGTCATAAAAAAGTGTATGCCCATGATTAAGCCAACGGCAAAAACTACCTTCCAATGACTGTTCTTGTCGTGCTCTTTGGTTCCCATTTTCGAAAAAAGGTCAGAGCCGCTCCAACAAAGCAACGCTAAAATAGAAAAAATATAATACATTTTACACCTCTTATAAAACATTAAGATTTATTTTTGCAAATCATAACGCTTTATTCGGAGGCGGTCTTCGACGAAAATGCCGATTGGCAATTCGGTTTCTGTGTCTTTTGGTCATAATTCTATTCCGACAATCTGCGTGCAAAATCGGCAAGCTCTTCTTCACTGTAAAACTCTATTGTGATTGTGCCCTTACCCTTGCCCTTTGATTTAATATCTACCTTTCTGCCGAGCTCGTTTTTAAGCGAAATCTCAACCTCGCTGTAAAAATTGTTTTTTGCCGCAGGCGGCGTAGCTCTTTCAAGCTTGATTTTTTTCTTTGCCATCGCTTCAAGCTCACGAACCGACGCTCCGTTTTGTGCCGCTTTCAGCATCTCGGCGGCAAGCGTATCGCTGTCGGCGGCAAGTATTGCGCGCGCGTGGCCTGCGGTGATTTCACCGTTTTTAAGCGCTTCAAGCGCAGCTTCCGAAAGATTTAAAAGCCTTAACGCATTTGTAACGGCACTCCTTGATTTGCCGACACTCTCTGCCACCTGCTCTTGCGTGAGGCCGTAGGCTTCAACAAGCGTGCGATAGCCCTGTGCCTCTTCAACAGGATTTAAATCTTCACGCTGAAGATTTTCAACCAACGCCACTTCAAAATAATTGCGGTCGTCAAGCTCTTTTATTACAACCGGAACCTCGCTGAGCCCTGCCATACGGCAAGCGCGCCAGCGGCGTTCGCCCGCCACTATCTGATAGGCTCCGCTTGAAGTAGGACGAACTACTATCGGTTGAATCAGCCCATGCTTTTGTATGCTTTCGGCAAGCTCGGAGAGCGAATTTTCGTCAAAATCGGCTCGCGGCTGATTACGGTTGGGTTCTATTTCGGTAAGCCGTAATGTAACAACACCCTTATCGTCGGTTGAATTTTCATTAAAAAGCGCTTCTAATCCGCGGCCTAAACCGCCTTTTTTTGCTGCCATAATCAACCCCTCCTGTTTTTCTTTAAAAATTCTTTTGCCAAATCGTTATATGCGGCACAGCCTTTTGAGCGCTTGTCGTAATACTGTATCGGACAACCGTAGCTGGGCGCTTCGGAAAGTCTTACGCCGCGCGGAATTACAGTTTTGTAAAGCTTGTTTGCAAAAAACTTTTTAATCTCGCCTACCACCTGCTGTGTAAGGTTAAGTCTGCCGTCAAACATTGTAAGCACTATTCCCTCGATTTCAAGGGTTGGATTATAAAGTCTTTTTCCCTGCCGCACCGACGCCATAAGCTGAGAAAGCCCCTCGAGCGCAAAATATTCGCACTGAATGGGTACCAGCACCGTGTCGCCCGCGTTGAGCGCGTTGATTGTGATAAGTCCCAAAGACGGCGGGCAATCGATAAATATGTAATCGTAGCTTTCTCTTATAGGTGCCAGTGCGTTTTTAAGCGCCGATTCTCGGTGCTCAATTTCGATCAAATCAACCTCTGCCGCCGCTAAATCCATAGACGCCGGTATGATGTCAACATTTTTAAATTTGGTTTTTAGAATGGCGTTTTCAGCCCTTTGAGCGCCTATAAGCAGTTCATAAACCGTAGCCGAAACATCTTTTTTGTTTATGCCGTATCCGCTTGTGGAATTACCCTGAGGGTCGGCATCGACGAGCAATACCTTTTTTCCGGCAAGACCTATGCCGGCAACTAAATTTACAGCCGTTGTGGTTTTGCCTACACCACCCTTTTGGTTAACGACAGATATGATTTTACCCAAAAAACAACATCCTCCCGTAAACTCGAATTCAATTTAAATGTCAAAACAATAAATGTAATATATAATATATATT
>CAJMBP010000109.1 GCA_905211675.1 uncultured Oscillospiraceae bacterium | reverse complement strand
TGACGGTGGGGCTTGTAATGCTCTTTTCCGCAAGCTATGCCTATTCTTACGAGCATTACGGAAACAGTTATAAGTTTATTGTAAAGCAGTCTTTTTTTGCAATAGGCGGTATTATCGCAATGATGGCGTTTTCAAAAATTGATTACCGCATTTGGCGAAAGTTCAGTTGGTTAATTTACCTTGTTACTTTGGGTTTTTTGGTATTTTTACTTATATCACCGCCAATGGTAAGCGGCATGAGCGTAAAACGCTGGTTTGCGATAGGACCCTTGAGCTTTCAGCCGTCCGAAATTGCTAAATTTGCGATTGTTATACTGTTTTCAACATTGATAACTGCAAATCAAAAGTTGATGAGCAGTTGGAAATTCATTGCTTTCTTGTTTGCTTTATTGGGTCTTACCTGCGGTTTGGTTATGTTAGAACCGCACCTGTCGGCTACCTTGCTTATTGCCGCAATCGGCGTTGTTTTAATTTATGTGGGCGGTCTTAACCGCAAGGTCGTTATAGGCGGCATTGTCATAGCCGCAGTAGGAATAGCGGTTGTTATTGTCACACAGTCAACAGGCTTTATTAGCTACGGTGCCGACCGTATAAAATATTGGCTTGACCCATGGGCCGACGCTACGGGCGAGGGCTTTCAGACAATTCAGTCGTTGCTTGCAATAGGCTCGGGCGGAGGGCTCGGCAGGGGCATAGGAATGTCGAGGCAAAAATATCTTTGGGTGCCCGAACCGCATAATGACTTTATATTTTCGATAGTGTGCGAAGAATTAGGTCTTATAGGTGCGGTGATTATAATATTGCTTTTTGCCTTGCTTGTATGGCGAGGCTTTACAATCGCTATGCGTGCGGCCGATAAGTTCGGTTCTATGCTGGCAATAGGGCTTACCTTTCAAGTCGGGCTTCAGGCAATGCTCAATATATGGGTTGTAACAAACACAATACCGAATACAGGTATCAGTTTGCCCTTCTTTAGCTACGGTGGCACATCATTGCTTATTCTGCTTGCAGAAATGGGTATTGTTCTTTCGGTGTCACGCGGTGCAAATATTGAAAAAGCAAAATAGGAGGAATTCTTAATGCATATACTTTTTGCAGGCGGCGGTACGGCAGGTCACATAAATCCGGCGCTGGCTGTTGCCGGTTATATAAGAGAAAAACATCCCGATGCACATATAAGCTATATAGGCACTCCCGATAAATTGGAGGCGAAATTGGTACCCGAAAAGGGATATAATTTTCGCACCATTTCGGTTGCGGGTTTTCAGCGTAAGCTGTCGCTTAAAAATATCGGAAGAAACATAAACGCCGCCGCTAAAGCCGTTACATCTTCTATTGACGCAAAGAAAATATTAAAAGAAATACAGCCCGACGTTGTTGTGGGTACGGGCGGATATGTAAGCGGTCCCGTATTGCGCGAAGCGGTAAAGCTTAAAATCAAAACTGCCATACATGAACAAAACGCATATCCCGGCATTACAACCAAGATGTTGGCTTCAAGCGTAGACGCAGTAATGCTCGCCATGCCCGAAGCGGAAAAATATTTAAAGTTAAATAAAAAGCCTTTTATCACCGGCAATCCTATAAGAAGCGAGCTTTTAGATATATCTCGCACAGCCGCGCGTGAAAAACTCGGGCTCGATAGCCGACCGCTCATACTGTCTTTCGGCGGCTCACTCGGCGCGCTTAAAATAAATCAGGCGGTATCGGGTCTTATAGAGTGGCATAACGGTTCGCAAAGGTTTTACCACATACACGGTACGGGCAAGTCGGGCTATGAAGGTGTTAAAAATTATTTTAGTGAAAAAGGCATCAAATTATCCGATGAAATTGATATACGTGAATATATAAGCGATATGGATGTATGTATGGCGGCGGCCGACCTTATAATATGCCGCGCAGGGGCAATAACTTTAAGTGAATTGCTTGCCTGCGGTAAACCCGCAATACTTATTCCGTCACCCTATGTTGCAGAAAACCATCAATACCATAATGCAATGACTTTAAAAAGATTGGGTGCCGCAGAGATAATTGAGGAAAAGGATTTAACCCCTGAAAAGCTTATTGAAACAGTAGAAAATTTAATTGAAAACAAGCCTAAGCTTGAAGCTATGGCAAGCGCCGCGAAAAAAGGTGCTATAATTGACGCAAATGAACGAATTTATGAAATTATAATGCGTTTATACACAAATGCATAGCATAATAACACTTTTTTGCGATTGGCATAGTATGACATTGTAACACCTTGATTTAGGGGGAGCTTCAATGTCAAAGCTTATAATAACCGGCGGAAAAAGACTTTCGGGTGAAATTTCGGTGCACGGAGCAAAAAACAGTGTTTTGCCTATTTTGGCGGCAACGGTTTTAAACAGCGGAGTCAGCACAATACATAACTGTCCCGATTTGTCCGATGTCAAGTCTGCCGTAAAAATATTAAGGCATTTGGGCTGTAGCTGTTCTTTTGGTAAGAGCACAGTTACGGTTGACAGCAGCACCTTAAAATGCAGTCAGATTCCCGATGAGCTTATGCGTGAAATGCGGTCTTCGGTTATGTTTTTAGGTGCAATACTCGGCAGATGCGGCAGGGCTTCGATAAGCGCGCCCGGCGGGTGTGAACTCGGCCCTAGACCTATAGATTTGCATATATCGTCGCTTATAAAGCTTGGCGCCAAGGTGCGTGAAAAGCACGGAATAATTGAATTTTCGGTGCCCGAAAAATTAAGGGGCTGTGAAATAAATTTGTCTTTTGCAAGTGTGGGCGCTACCGAAAATATTATTTTGGCGGCGGCTGTTGCCGATGGCGTTACGGTAATTCACAATGCGGCAAAAGAACCCGAAATATGTGACTTGGCAGATTTTCTGAATAAATGCGGTGCAAGAATATACGGTTGCGGTACCGACACGGTAACAGTTTACGGTTCACAAAAATTGAACGGCTGTGAGCATACGGTTATCCCCGACAGAATAGCGGCCGCTACATATATGGCG
>CAJMBP010000108.1 GCA_905211675.1 uncultured Oscillospiraceae bacterium | reverse complement strand
TACCGCCACTAAAATAATAAACAAAAACACCGAGATTACAGGAATTGAGAAAATACCTAAAAATTTAGGCGGAACGATTATAACAAGCAATCATTTTGGTCCGCTTGAAAACACCGTCATACGCCACTTAACCAATAAGCTCGGCAGACACAGTTTAGGCATAATATGTCAAACCTCTAATTTTGCCATGAAAGGAATAATCGGATTTTTAATGAATTATGCCGATACAATTCCTATTTGTACCGACCCTCGATATTTAGCGCGTAATTTTATGTCGGTTCTTAAAGAAAAGCTTGTAGAAAAAAAACAGGCCGTTTTGCTTTACCCCGAGCAGGAAATGTGGTTTAACTACCGCAAGCCCCGACCGCCTAAAAACGGTGCCTACTTTTATGCCGCAAAGCTAAACATACCAATTATTTCCTGCTTTGTTGAAATTGTTGATTTAGATGAAGACGATAACGATGAATTTAAAAAGGTTAAATATGTGCTTCATGTTTTAGATGTTTTATACCCCGACGCCGACAAAACGGTTAAAGAAAATACCGAAGCCATGGCGGCGGCAGATTATTCACTTAAAAAATCCTGCTATGAAAGGGTTTACGGCAAAGAGCTTACATATAAATTTGAAAATTCAGACATTGCAGGCTGGAAAGAAAGCTTATGAAAAATAACACAGTAAGGTATTATAGCAGCTATACCGATGATTTTGAGCAAAGTTCAAATCAAAATTTCGAATTGGCCGAAGATTACGAATGGGTACGAACCGATTTTATATCCCACTTTATGTCGGGGCTTATTTACGGCTTGGCAATTATTTTCGGCGGCTTGTATTGCAGACTTTTTCTACATCAAAGGATAAAAGGAAGAAATAACCTAAAAGGCGTCAAGGGCGGATTTTTCATCTACGGCAATCACACTCAGCCTGTCGGCGATGTATTTATTCCAGCGCTGTGCGTGCTGCCCAAAAGAATTTATACCGTTGTAAGCCCCGCCAACTACGGAATACCCGTTATAGGTAAGTTACTTCCGTTTTTAGGGGCTATTCCTACTGCAAAATCTTTGCACGAAGCCAAAGAATTTAACAACGCTATAAAGTACCGCATTGAAAAAGGACACCCTGTTGTTATTTACCCCGAAGCGCATGTTTGGGAGTATTATACCAAAATACGCCCTTTTTCAGATACCTCATTCAAATTCCCCGTTAAATTTGACAAACCTGCGTTTGCCATGACAGTTACCTATCGCAAATCTAAAGTTTTCAAGCGTCCGATTATGGAGGTTTTTATCGACGGGCCCTTCTATCCAAACGGCAACACACCAAAGGAAAGAACAGCAAATTTACATAATCAGGTTTATAATGCAATGAACGAAAGAATCAAAAACAGCAATTTCCGATTTATTGAATATAAGCAAAAATAAATCATAACCACCTGTCAAACGGGTGGTTATGATTTATTTTTAACTTTTTCATTTCACCTTATAAATAACCGCTTCAAATGGGCGGAATATTCCGTCGTTTGCGCTGTCGTAATTGCCGGTTATTATTTCGTAATTATCGGGCACATCAATCTGACTCGGCTTGTTATAGTTGCATATAACCGCAATTTTTTCATCATTGTATGTGCGGGTATAGATAAAGCAATCTTTACGGTCGCCTGTTAAATCTTCAAAAACACCGTATATTAAAGCATCAGAAGATTTACGCAGAGCAATCAGCTTCTTAAAGTACTCAAATATAGACTTATTGCTTTTTTTGTCACGTTCCAAATTGATTTCGTCAACGCGTGAATGAACAGGCAACCAAGTCTTTGCACCGGTATTAAAGCCGCCGTTTACTTCGCCGTTCCAAGCCATTGGGCGACGGCCGTTATCTCTGCTGTCATTATTGATGCGATACATCAACTCATCGTTGCTCATTTCGTCTTTTACCGCCCTGTAAAATCCGAGGGTTTCAGCATCGTCAAAATAATCTATCGAATCGTAAGACGCATCGGTGGTGCCGAATTCCTGACCCTGCAAAATAAACGGCGTACCTTTCAGCGTGTAAAGCATAGTAGCAAAGAATGTCGCACTCTCAAATCGAAGCTGTTTATCGTCGGCGTACTTTGAAATACAACGGCATTGGTCGTGATTTTCAAAGAATGGCGCAAATATAAGGTCGTCTTTTTCATACAGTGCCTGATTTTTTGCAAAGTGGCGGTGCAAAATAGCATCGTAATCCCACTCGTCAGGCAAATAAAACCTTTTGTTACTGCCGGCTACACTGCCGCTTATAAAGGCGGTTGTAAGCTCGCCTCGGTCGGCTGCTGTAAGGTTTTTAAGCTCGTTTTCTTTTGTGCTCCAACATTCGCCTACGGTATATAAATGTGAGGTGTTTTCTCGGCCGAATATTTCGTGAATAAACTCGTGAAGTCGAGGTCCGTTGGTTTTACGACCTGCAACAATATCCTTTGAAATCATATCAAGCACATCGCAACGAAAGCCATCTACACCCAAATCTACCCAGAAATCAACAATTTTCTTTACTTCTTCACGAACCTTTGGATTTTCCCAATTCAAATCTGCCTGCTCAACCGCAAAAGAATGAAGATAATACTGTTTTACAGACTCTTCCCACTGCCAAGCAGAGCCGCCGAAGTCGGCGACCCAATCGTTAGGCTTTTCTTCAAACCAATAGAAATAATCGTGATATGGGTTATTCCTTGATTTTCTCGCCTCTTTAAACCATTTGTGCTCGGTAGAGCAATGATTTACAACAAGGTCGATTATTACCTTTATTCCGTAAGAATGAAAACGGTCGAGCATTTCTTTGAAGTCTGCCAGTGTGCCGAACTCTTCACCTACATCGGTGTAATCTGAAATGTCGTATCCGCTGTCAACACCGGGGCTTTTATAAAAAGGCGAAATCCATACAGCGTTTATGCCAAGCTCTGCAAGATGGGGAATTTTTTGAGTAATACCCTTAAAATCGCCTACTCCGTCATTGTTGGCATCCATAAAAGA
>CAJMBP010000107.1 GCA_905211675.1 uncultured Oscillospiraceae bacterium | reverse complement strand
TTTTTATTGTATTTGAGTGCAAAAAGTGGTAAAATCAATATAGCGATTATTTGAGAGGTGAAACTTTTGTTTTCGTACTATAATGACTTTAATTTTAAAAACATTACAAGTCCTAAATACAGACATTTGTTTTTGTTGTTTTTTTGGCCTATATATATAACCGCTTTTGTGCTTACCGAAAAATATGTAACGCCCGTTTACACCGTTTACTGTCCGCTTGACGACCTTATACCCTTTTGCGAATTTTTTGTAATACCTTATGTTTTGTGGTATGGTTTTCTCGCCTTTGTGTCGCTTTATACCCTGTTTTACGATATTGCGGCATTCAAAAAGTTCTACACCTTTTTGAGTGTGACCTGCATTATTACATTTGCAATTTATATAATCTTTCCTAATATGCAGAACCTGCGCCCAACAGAATTTGAACGCGACAACATACTTGTCGATTTAATGAAAGGGCTTTACGCCGCCGACACAAACACCAATGTTTGCCCGTCGATTCATGTTATTTTTTCATTGGGTATGCTTTTTACACTTTGGAACACGAAGCATTTTAAAACGATAAAAATGCGTGCCATATCGGTTGCGGTCACCCTTTTAATTTGTGTTGCAACGGTATTTTTAAAGCAACACTCGGTAATAGATATTTTTGCGGGAGCCGCACTTTCGGCCGTAGTTTTTCCCTTTACATTCTTAAATTTAAAACACAAAAATAAAAAAGATTAAATTTTTCAATTTTTTTGTTGACAACTTTAAATCAAAATGATATAATAATCGGGCGCTCTGAGTTTGCGAGTGTGCTGGAATAGGCAGACAGGCACGTTTGAGGGGCGTGTGTCCATGACGTATGGGTTCAAGTCCCATCACTCGCACCAAAAATCCCGAACGCTGACGCATTCGGGGTTTTATTTTTTACCCTTCTGACAGAAATGTCATAAAAAATGTTAACGGGTTTTGCATTTTACCTTTCGCCCAAGGAGAATGATATGAAGCTTACAACGGTACTTTTTGATTTAGACGGAACATTGTTGCCAATGGATCTTGATTACTTTACCAAAGGGTATTTTAAATTGCTTTCATCAAAAGCCGCCGCTTACGGTTACGAACCAAAGCAACTTGCAGATGCCGTTTTAGCAGGTACTGCCGCAATGGTAAAAAACAACGGTGAGAAAACCAACGAGGCAGTCTTTTGGCAAAAATTCTCAGACATTTACGGGCAAAAAGCGCTTTCACACAAATGTATTTTTGACGCGTTTTACGAAAACGAATTTCAAGAAACGAAAGAATTATGCGGTTATAATCCTATGGCAGCCGAAACCGTTCGTTCAATTAAAAAAATGGGGTTGCGCACAGTATTGGCGACAAACCCGATTTTTCCTGCCGTGGCAACGAAAAGCCGCATTCGCTGGGCGGGCTTGCAACCCGAAGATTTCGAACTGTATACTACCTATGAAAACTCCTGCTTTTGTAAGCCCAATCCCGATTACTACCGAGATATTTTGAAAAAAATGAATATAACGGCTGAAGAATGTCTTATGGTCGGCAATGATGTAACAGAGGATATGGTTGCGAAAACACTCGGAATGAAGGTGTTTTTGCTTACCGATTGCTTGATCAATAAGAATGGAAAAAACATTGACGATTATCCGAACGGCAGTTTTGAGCAGCTTACCGATTTTATTAAAAATTTAATTTGATATTTGTAATATGTATATGAATATAAAATGCAAATAAAGGTTTTTGCAGACTGAATCTCCGTGATTTTTACGGAGATTTTGTTTTTTAGAAAAAAGACCAAGATTTTCATAAAATGTAATTAAACCGAATGTTTTTGAAATTGACAAACACGGCTGTTCATTATATAATTAAGCCGATAAATTTCTGATATTAACAGGAGAAATTTTTATGAGTTACAAAGTAAATTACAAGGTAGAAAATCTTATGGATACGGCGCCGCTCGGTTCCTGCTTTCTTGAAGGCGAAATCGGTGCTCGATTTGACCGCTTTATAAGCGAGCGTGTAAGCGGTAAGTTTGCTGTTGAAGAGATACTGCGTGAAGCCGAGGATTTTTTTGCCACCCAATATGACGATATTTACCCCGTAGGCTATTGGCGCAGCGAATTTTGGGGCAAGCTTATGCTGAGCGCGGTAAGATGCTGCAAATATAAAAATGATGAAAATTTAAAATGCGAACTTAAAAAGTCTTGCTACAGAGTGCTTGCGACACAAAAAAAAGACGGCTACCTTTCTACATACAGAAATCCCGACAATATATACCCCTGTGACACTCAAAAATCTGCAATGTATTCCGGTTGGGAGGCAGATTATTGCTGGAATATTTGGGGAATGAAGTACACCCTTTGGGCTCTTATAGAGGCATACGAGTATATTGAAGATGAAAAAATATTATCAGGTGCCGTAAAGCTTGCCGATTGGGTAATATCAAAATTTGAGTCTGACGGCAAACGCGTAAAAGACAGCGGCGTTATGGATGGTATGCCCTCGTGCTCTATACTTAAACCCATGCTCATTCTTTACAGAATCACAGCCGATGAAAAATACCTGCAGTTCGGCAAGAATATTGTAAAAGAGTGGTCGCGCGACGACAACCAAAGACCTAACCTTTTAAACAACGCTTTATCGGGCAAGCCGGTAGCCGAGTGGTACAGCCTTGACGACGGTTGGTACCCCAAGGCTTATGAAATGACAAGCTGTTTTGACGGTATTCTTGAGCTTTACCGCATTACAGGCGAAGAGGTTTTACTTAAAGCTTCAAAATCGCTTTATGAAATACTTATTAAATATGAATCAAACATTTTAGGTTCTGTGGGATATTGCGAAAGGTACCAGAATGCCGCAAGCTATGCTGACGCCGCAACCGAAATTTGCGATGTTTTGCACTGGATGCGTCTGTGTCACGAGCTTTACAGGCTTACGGGCGAAATTAAATATATGAACTCGTTTGAAAAAGCGTTTGTTAATGCATTTTTGGCAGGAGTTTATTCCGACGGAAAAA
>CAJMBP010000106.1 GCA_905211675.1 uncultured Oscillospiraceae bacterium | reverse complement strand
GCGTATCAGCTTTACGGGGCGTAAAACACTTTCGGGTAATCTCATATCAAACCTCCAAATCGCATAATCCGCCATTTTTATGTATTATAATACAATAACTTAATATTTACAAGTTATGTTAAAAACTTGACAAGCATATATATTTGCAGTATAATATGAAATTGAATTTCAATTTCGAAAGGCATACGGTAATGAAACAGACGACAAAATATAATACAAAGCAGAAAACTGCAATATTACAGCTTGTAAAAAATATGGGCGACAGGCATTTTACGGTAGATTCCCTGTGCGCGGCTTTGGCGGAGAGCGGCGAGCCCGTGGGCAGAACAACGGTTTACCGTTTTGCCGAAAAGTTAAGCTGTGACGGCGTTTTGCAAAAATATATAATGCCTAAGGGCGAAAGCGTCTGCTATCAATTTGTGGGTGAGCGCGGCGGTTGCAATGAGCATTTTCACTTAAAATGCGAAAAGTGCGGAAGTCTTATTCACATGGATTGCAGTGAAATGAAAAGTCTTACCGAACACATTGAAAGTCATCACGGCTTTTGCGTTAACCCTTTAAAGACGGTAATTTACGGTGTGTGTAAGGAGTGCGCCGACAAATGAAAAGGGTAGTAATATGCGTTTTGTGCCTGTTTTTGCTGTGCGGCTGCACGGCAAAAAAACCGCAAAGCACCGACTCAAAGCCTACCGTTGTAGCCACAATTTTTCCGCTTTACGATTTTGCAAGAGCCGTAGGCGGTGAATGTGTAAATGTAAAAATGCTTATAAAACCTGGGTCCGAGGTGCATGAGTATGACCCGCTGCCCTCGGATATGGCGGCGGTTTACGACAGCGATTTGTTTTTGTATATAGGCGGCGAGTCGGATAAATGGGTTGACTCGTTGCTTGCGGGTACAAATGTAAATTCTTTGTCGTTTATAGATTTAGCGTCGGGCGAGCATAACCATGAACATCACGGTCATAATCACACAGACGAGCACATTTGGACTTCGCCTGAAATTGCAGTGTCTATGATAAAAAATATTTGTTGGGCCCTTATTGAATCAGACCCTGAAAATGCAGATGTTTACACCAAAAATCAAGACGAATACACTAAAAAAATAAATTCGGCCGCAAATGAAATTTCGGCGGCGTTAAGCGACGCCGACAATCCGTTTTTGCTGGTGGCTGACCGTTTTCCGTTTGAGTATTTTGTCGAGGAATACGGCATAGAATACGAAGCTGCCTTCGGCGGTTGTGCGGTAAGCACCGATATAAGCCTTAAAACTATGTCAAGGCTTACCGAAACCATTGAAAAAAGAAAATTAAAATCGGTTTTTTGTACCGAACTCAGTAACAGAAATATTGCAAACGCGCTTAAAAATCAACTCGGCGTTGAAATTATCGAGCTGCATTCCGCGCATAATGTAACGCTTGACGATTTTAAAGCAGGGGTTACTTATGCCGATATACTTCACCGCAATGCAAAAGCGCTTAAAAGGGGGCTTAATAAATGAGCTTGATTGAGGTTAAAAATTTATCGGCGTTTTATGAAAACCGCAAGGTTTTTGAAAATGTCAGTTTTACCATAGAAAAGGGCGATTACCTATGTATAATAGGCGAAAACGGCTCGGGCAAAACCACCTTGATGAAAACCGTTTTGGGTATGAAAATCAAGCACACGGGTCATATTGAATTCAAGGGCTTTACAAAGCGCGAAATAGGTTGGCTGCCGCAAAAAACACAAACTCAAAAAGATTTTCCTGCAAGTGTTGAAGAGGTTGTAATGTCGGGCTTTGCAGGCAAGGGCGTGTTTGGAACGCACTATAATAAGGCTTTAAAAGAACAAGCATTAAAAAATATGCAAATATTAGATATTTCAGGTATTGCCGAAAAATCTTTCAGCGAGCTGTCGGGCGGTCAACAGCAAAAGGTGTTGCTGTGCCGCGCGCTTTGCGCCGCAAAAAAGGTTTTGCTTTTGGATGAGCCTACAACAAGCCTTGACCGCTCTGCCGCGGAGGAGATATATAAGCTTGTCAGAAAATTGAATGACAGCGGTCTTGCCGTGATTATGATTTCGCACGATATAAACCGTGCTTTAAGCGAGTCTAAGCATATTTTAAATCTTTCGGAAAACGGTTGGTTTTTCGGCACCGTTCAAGAGTATTCTGAGCACGCAAAGGGGGATATTTGAATGGAAATTTTGAATAGGATTTTTTCATATCCCTTTGCGGTAAGAGCCGTTATTGTCGGGTTGCTTTTGTCTGTAAGCGCTGCGCTTATAGGTGTAAATTTGGTGCTTAAACGCTTTTCTATGCTGGGTGACGGGCTTTCTCATGTGTCGTTCGGCGCTGCGGCGGTAGGGCTTGCGTGCGGTGTGGCTCCGCTCAAATTTTCAATACCCATTGTAATTGCGGCGGCATTTTTACTTCTGCGATTAAAACAAAACAGCAAAATAAACGGCGACGCGGCGACCGCTATTGTGTCAAGCAGCGCGTTGGCTGTGGGAATTACCGTTGCTACGCTTACAACAGGTATGAATACCGACATAAGCAATTATATGTTCGGCAGTATTTTGGCGCTCGGAAACAGCGAGGTTATAACGGCTTCGGTTTGCGGCGTGCTGATAATTTTTCTTTATATTCTTTTTTATAAAAAAATATTTGCCGTCACCTTTGATGAAGATTTTGCGGCGCTTTCTCCGGATGACTTTATAGACAGATATATTTTGCAGCTCAATATTAAAGGCATTGTATGCGGATATAATTACCGATTTGGCAGAAAAGCCTCGGGAGACGGAAAATATCTGAAAAAGAAGCTTGAAAATACGGGCGTCGAGGTATACATTGAGGATTCGTTCATAATTGACGATATAGCAGTGAGCAGTACATATATACGTTCTCTGATTGAACAAGGTCAGATTGAGCGAGCGAACAGATTTCTCGAATCGGAGTATATCATAGGCGGCAATGTTGTTCACGGTTACGAAAGAGGCAGAACTCTCGGTTTTCCGACGGCAAATTTAATTCCGGTGCGCGAAAAGCTTTTGCCCTCAAGCGGCGTATATGCGACAAAAACCGTGATCAATTCCGAAGAATATGTTTCAGTTACAAACGTGGG
>CAJMBP010000105.1 GCA_905211675.1 uncultured Oscillospiraceae bacterium | reverse complement strand
TTGTCGGGGTGGAGTGTACGGCCTGTACCGCCGCCCGAAGCAACCGAGAAATACTTTTTGCCCTGTTCGATACATTCTTTTTTGTAGGTACCTGCAACAGGATGCTGGAAGCGTGTTGGGTTGGTTGAGTTACCTGTAATAGATACGTCAACGCCCTCTTTGTGCATTATAGCAACGCCTTCGCGAACATCGTCGGCGCCGTAGCAGCGAACCTTTGCGCGCTCGCCGTTTGAGTAAGCGGTTTCATTTACTATTGTAAGCTCGCCTGTAAAGTAGTCAAACTTGGTTTGAACATAGGTAAAGCCGTTAATACGCGAAATGATTTGAGCGGCGTCTTTACCGAGACCGTTAAGAATTACGCGAAGCGGCTCTTTACGGGCTTTGTTAGCGCTGCGTGCCAAGCCGATAGCGCCCTCGGCGGCAGCGAAGGACTCGTGACCTGCAAGGAATGCGAAGCACTTGGTTTCTTCACGCAAAAGCATTGCGCCCAAGTTACCGTGGCCTATACCAACCTTACGGTCATCGGCAACAGAACCGGGAATACAGAATGACTGCAAACCGAGACCGATTTTTTCGGCGGCTTCGGCGGCAGATGAAACCTTATCTTTAATAGCGATTGCACAGCCTACAACATAAGCCCAAGCGGCGTTTTCAAAGCAGATAGGCTGAATGCCCTTAACAATGTTATATGCGTCAACGCCCGCATCGTCGCAAATCTGTTTTGCCTGCTCAATAGACTCGATGCCGTGCTTTGCGAGTTCTGCGTTTATTTGATTTATTCTTCTTTCGTAGCTTTCAAATAATGGCATAATCTGTTACCTCCTTAATTATTCCTGACGGGGGTCGATAAGCTTTACAGCGTCATCAACGCGTCCGTACTGGCCGCTGGCCTTTTCCAAAGCCTCGTTAGCGTCCATACCCTTTTTAATCATTTCCATCATTTTGCCAAGGTGAACAAACTTGTAACCGATGATTGTATCGTTTTCATCAACGGCACATTTTGTTATATAACCCTCGGCAAGTTCGAGGTAACGGGGGCCTTTAACCTTTGTAGCATAGGTTGTACCTGTCTGTGAACGAAGGCCTTTACCAAGGTCTTCAAGACCTGCGCCTATCGGCAAGCCGTCTTCACTGAAAGCGGTTTGTGTTCTGCCGTAAACAATCTGTAAGAAAAGCTCGCGCATAGCGGTGTTGATTGCGTCGCAAACAAGGTCGGTGTTAAGCGCTTCAAGCAAGGTTTTGCCAACCAAAATTTCAGACGCCATAGCGGCGGAGTGGGTCATGCCCGAGCAACCGATGGTTTCAACCAAAGCCTCTTCGATAATACCCTCTTTTACGTTAAGGCTGAGCTTGCAGGCACCCTGCTGAGGTGCGCACCAGCCGATACCGTGTGTAAGACCCGATATATCTTTTATTTCTTTTACCTGTACCCATTTGCCCTCTTCAGGAATAGGAGCAGGACCGTGATATGCGCCTTTAGCGAGCGGACACATATTCTGTACTTCATGTGAGTAGTTCATTTATGTAACTCCTTTCAAAAATTCATACAAGCGCATTATAACATTTTTTCGACAAAAAAACAATACCGAAAATGCTAAAATTTTAACAAATCATACCTCTGATATTATGTTTTTTATCCAAGAGCCGCGTTTTACAAAAACAAAGCCCAACACACACTTTATAATATTGAGCGACTGACATATAAAATAAACCGTAATTATTCCGAGCGAGGTATAGTTTATTAAAACTGCAGCCGCAGTCACCGTGACGCCCCACACAAAAAAGCTGTCAAAAATCAAGGTTATAATAACCTTGCCGCCCGAACGCAGTGTAAAGTATGAGGCATGTGCAAAAGCGTCTAACGGCATTGTAAGCGCCGTAACCTGCATAAGCTGAGTGGCTATGCTTCTTGCGTTGTCGCTGACATTGTAAATATGCGGTATAAAAATTGCGCAAACGGCGTAAACAACCGCAATTACTGCGCTTACAAAAACAGAAAAGAAAATCGATTTAAAAGCTTCTTTTTTAATTTTTTCTTTGTTCTTGCCGCTGCCTAAGTCGTGACCTATCAGTATTCCTATTGCGACGCCCACCGACATAAATGCAACCGAAAACACATTAAAAAATGTTTGCGATATATTATTAGCCGCAACAACATCAAGCCCGCGCTGTGAATAAAACCCATTTACGGTTGCTATGCCCGACGCCCAAAGCGTTTCATTAAGCATAAGCGGCATACCCTTTTTAAAAATTTCGCCGATAAGGCTAAAAGATATGTACGGGCTTTTGAAGCCTTCCAATATGAATATGCACTTTTGCCGTTTTATGAATGTATAAGCCACCAAAACCGCAAGTTCAACAAAGCGGGAAATAA
Organism: uncultured Oscillospiraceae bacterium; assembly: GCA_905211675.1. Lineage (GTDB taxonomy): Bacteria > Bacillota > Clostridia > Oscillospirales > Acutalibacteraceae > UBA737. The sequence continues at coordinate 892 of CAJMBP010000105.1, read as the reverse complement.
CCGTTGCAACTGCCGCACCGTTAACACCCAGCTTGGGCGCGCCCAATTTGCCGAATATAAGCACATAATTAAGCGACAGATTTACAGCAACCGCCACAACGCCCGCCGCCATAGGTACGGTGCTCTGCCCCGCCTCGCGAAGCGTACTGCCGTAGCATTGCGATATTGTGTAGGGCACAAGGCCTATGACCATAATATAAAGATAACTCTCGGCAAAGCCAAGCGACCTTGCCGCAAGCTCGGCATTGTCTTCTTTATTAAGGTATAGCATTATTAAATTCTCGCCCTTTAGGCAGAACAGGGCTATGCCCACCGCGGCAAGCAGTACGCAAAAAATTATTTTAAACCTGAAGGTTTGCTTTACGCCCTCGAAATCGCCCTTACCGAAATACTGAGCGGTAAAAATGCCCGCACCCGAAATCGCACCGAATACACACAGGTTAAAAACAAACATAAGCTGATTTGAAACGGCAACGCCGGTGGACTGCGCCTGCCCGACGGTGCCCACCATAACATTGTCAAGCATATTAACAAAATGGGTTATTCCCTGCTGTATCATAATGGGTATCGCAAAGATAAATATTCTTTTATAAAGTGCTTTATCACCTATAACGCTTTTTAACATAAAAATCTCCGAAACTTTAAGGTTATACTAAATTGAAATTCTAACACATATAAATATTTATTGCAACAAAAACGGACGGAAAATTTTCCGCCCGTTCTTGCAAGTATGTAAAAAAGGAATTAAAAAATGACAATCTAATAAAATTATGCCCTGTGCTTTTCGGGATAATAGCTTTTACTGATATTACTGCCGTGTATAACCGTAAAACGGCGACGGCGAAAATGCGCCGCAACACGCTCTTCAAAAGCGATAAATCTGTCTTCATGA
>CAJMBP010000104.1 GCA_905211675.1 uncultured Oscillospiraceae bacterium | reverse complement strand
TTTCGCACACCTTGCTGCGTCCATAGCAACATTACCGCCGCCTACGACAGCCACATTTCCGCCCTTCATAATAGGTGTTTCGGGGTCGTCAAGGTAAGATTTCATAAGATTGCTGCGTGTCAAAAATTCATTTGCCGAATAAACACCCTTTAATGACTCACCCGGTATGCCCATAAAGTTGGGAAGTCCTGCGCCCGAGCCTATGAATACAGCTTCAAAACCGTTTTCAAAAAGCTCGTCAATAGTAAGCGTTTTACCGATAACGACATTTGTCTGCACATCTACACCCAAGGCTTTTAAGGTTTCAACCTCTTTGGCAACAATGGTTTTGGGCAGACGGAATTCGGGTATGCCGTAAACCAACACGCCGCCCGCAGTGTGCAGAGCCTCGAAAACAGTTACATCATAACCCTTTTTTGCAAGGTCGCCCGCACAGGTAAGACCTGAAGGGCCCGAACCTACAACCGCAACCCTATGTCCGTTAGACTGCGGTTTGTCGGAAGGCTTTTCGGCATTGTTGTTGTGAAAGTCGGCAACAAAGCGTTCGAGTCTGCCTATTCCGACAGGTTCGAATTTTATACCCAAAGTGCATTTGCTTTCACACTGTGTTTCTTGCGGACAAACTCTGCCGCAAACGGCAGGAAGTGAGGATGATTTAGAAATTTCCTGATATGCACCTTCAAAATCGCCCTCTTTAATTTTAGATATAAAATCGGGGATATGAATATTAACGGGACAGCCGTTAACACAGGGCTGATTTTTGCAGTTAAGACAACGCTGTGCTTCTGCAATAGCTATTTCGGGTGTGTAGCCCAAAGCAACCTCTTTGAAGTTATGTGCGCGAAGCTTAGGGTCCTGTGTGGGCATTTCGTGTTTTTTGGGATTTATAGCCATATTATATCACCATTATGCCTTTCTGAACAAATTGCAAGATTCTTCGTAAGCGTGATGCTCAAAGTCTGAGTACATTCTGCCTCTTGACATTGCCTCGTCAAAATCAACCTCATATCCGTTAAAGTCGGGGCCATCAACGCAGGCAAACTTTGTAACGCGTTTTCCGTCAATGTTAAGGGTCAGTCGGCAACCGCCGCACATGCCCGTGCCGTCAATCATAATGGGATTCATCGATACGGTAACCGGCGTGCCGTAAGGCCTTGCGGTTTCGACTACAAATTTCATCATAATAAGCGGACCTATGGTGATAATCATATCAAACTGTTCGCCGCCCGACAGCATTTCGCCGAGAGGTACACAAACATTGCCATGCCTGCCGTAAGAGCCGTCATCGGTCATAATATGCAGTGTATTGGAGCAGGCCTTGAACTCGTCTTCAAGAATAACAAGGTCTTTGTTTCTGAATCCTATAATGCTTGTAACCTGAGCGCCCGCTTTGTGAAGGGCCTCGGCTATCGGCATTGCGATGGCGCAACCAACGCCGCCGCCTACAATGCAAACCTTTTTAAGACCTTCTATATGTGTGGGCTCGCCTAAAGGACCTACAAAATCCTGTAAATAATCGCCCTCGTTCTTTTGATTCAACTTGTTTGTTGTGGCGCCGACAACCTGAAAAATTATTTTTACCGTGCCGCGCTCGGTGTCAACACCCGCTACTGTAAGCGGAATACGCTCGCCAGACTCATCAACACGCAAAATTATAAACTGACCGGGGCGAGCCTTTTTTGCAACAAGCGGAGCCTCGATTTCCATTTGCGTAACGGTGGGGTTGAGTTCTTTTTTCGTTACGATTTTGTACATAAATTTATTCTCCTGTTCAAAAATGATAAAGCGACCGCTTTTGAGCGGCCGCCTTACAAATAGTATATCGGATAAAATATTATTTGCCGCTAAACAACTATTAGAAATCAACCTCGGTATCATAGTAGCAGCATTTAAGAAGCTTTTCCATCTCTTCTACCGAAGGCTGACGGGGGTTAGAGCCTGTGCAAGCATCGGCAAGAGCATTAACGGCGATATCGTGAAGTCTTTCAAGGAATACTTCTTCGGGAACAAAGCCGTTAGCGGTGGGGTAGCTGTCTGCGCCGTAGTTCTTAATGCAGTGAGGAATGTTAAGATCCTCATTCATCTGACGCAGATATTTGATAAGAGCTTCAACCTTTGCATCGTCTGACGCATTTTTGTCGGCAATACCCATATAATCAACAATAACGCCGTAACGCTTTTTAGCTGTTTCGTCTTTTGCGTTAAATGCGATAACCTTGGGCAGATACATAGCATTTGCCGCGCCGTGAATGATGTGTGCGCCGTAGTCGGCAAATGCGGCACCTGTTTTATGTGCCATAGAATGAACAATACCGAGTAATGCGTTTGAGAATGCCATACCTGCAAGACACTGTGCGTTGTGCATGCGGTCGCGTGCTTGCATATCGCCGTTGTAAGAGGGAACTAAATCGTTCATAATCATTTCAATAGCGTGAATAGCAAGCGGGTCGGTATAGTCGCAGTTTGCTGTGGATACATAAGCTTCAACAGCATGAGTCATAGCGTCCATACCGGTGTGAGCAACAAGCTTTTGGGGCATTGTCTCTGCAAGCTCGGGGTCAACGATTGCTACATCGGGAGTGATTTCGAAATCAGCGATAGGATATTTAATACCCTTGCTGTAATCGGTAATGATAGAGAAGGCAGTAACTTCGGTAGCGGTACCTGAAGTAGAAGATACAGCGCAGAAGTGAGCTTTTTTGCGAAGCTCGGGAATACCGAATACCTTGCACATATCTTCAAAAGTGCAATCGGGATATTCGTACTTAATCCACATTGCCTTTGCGGCGTCGATAGGTGAGCCGCCGCCGATGGCAACTATCCAGTCGGGCTGGAATTCGAGCATAGCGTCAGCGCCGCGCATAACAGTTTCAACCGAAGGATCGGGTTCGATGCCGTCGAAGATTTTAACCTCCATACCGGCTTCTTTCAAATAAGCTTCTGCCTTATCGAGAAAACCGAAGCGCTTCATAGAGCCGCCGCCTACGCAAATAATTGCCTTTTTGCCTTTGAAAGTTTTTAAGGCCTCAAGTGAGCCTTTGCCGTGGTAGATGTCACGGGGAAGAGTAAAACGTGCCATAAAAATAACCTCCTGAAAGTATGTTTTAATAAAATTTCCTGAGATTATTTTATCAAATTTACTCTGAAAAAGAAATAATTAAATTGAATATGTATGCTTATCAAAAATGATAACACATAAGGTAAAACCGACCTTTTGCATATCGTTTTGATTATAATACAAAAGTATTTGAGTGTCAACAATTTTGATTTTAGTATAAATAAAAAACGGAGACTGCCGCTTAAATGATATGCACCCCAAAAGTTAGACACTTTTGGAGGTGCATATTTTTATGGGTAAA
>CAJMBP010000103.1 GCA_905211675.1 uncultured Oscillospiraceae bacterium | reverse complement strand
GATGGGTGTTTGTGGTTTTTCTTTTATTCAGTACGAGATTCGAAAAGAACGGTCGGGCTCTACATGCAATCCGAAGGATTGGTATGTAGAGCCGTCAGGCGTATGTAATCCGCTTGCACGGCAAACGGTATGTCATCAAGTCGTAAGACTTGTATGTTTCTTTTCTTCGAAATGATTACATACCGCAACAAGTTGCGGATTACATTGTTACTCATAAATTTGATTTATGTTTTTTTCAAAAGTCAAAGGAGACTGTAAAACCGATGTTTTACAGTCTCCTTTAAAATCAAACTATTTTACTAAATATATGCGGTTTCGGCAATTTCGGCAATATTCATTCCGATTGCAAATGACAAACCGAAAATTGCCATGCAGAGCAGTATCGACAGCACTACCGACACAATAGCGCCTACCAAGGCGCCCCAGCCTGCGCGTTTTGCACGCATAGGCGTAGAACCTGTCCAGACAAGCCACAGAATAAGGCCGACAAACGGAAAGAAAAAGCCCAACCACCACCAGCCTACGCTGTTTGAATCGTTGCAGGAGGCTTTTTTTACATTGCTTACAGAACGACCGCAACCTAAGCATATATCGGCGTTATCGTTTATTTCTTTACCGCAATACGGACAAAACATATTATCACCTTCATATATTTATATACCTAATTAAAACATCCGATTAAAAGAATTTATCGGGATTTACCTCGTAACTGTCCATAAGAATTCTGATAAAGTCAATAAGAGCAAGAATTTCACTTATACCGAAGCAAAAGCTGAGAACAATCTTTACTATGCCTTTCTTGGTCTCACCCAACATAAAGTTGTGAATACCCAAAAAGCCTAAGAAGAAGCAAATAACAGCGATAGTAACCTTATCATACTTACCATAGTCGCCCGTCTTTTTAACGGCAACACCGCAGCTTAGGCAAACCTCTGCCTCGGGTGCCACAGGCTGACCGCAGTTTGCACAAAAGCCGTTACCCTGACCGGTTTTAACACCGCACTTCAAGCATATAGCCTGATTATCATTCATCTGTTCACCGCAATTTTTACAATACATAAAAAATTGCCCCCTTTTTTTAATTTAAGTATTACAGAAACCGAAAAAATTATAACATACCGAAAAATCACTGTCAACAATAAACCGCATATTTTGATATTTTTACCTAAAATTCAACACCCAATTAAGCAAAAATCCTATAGCAATAAATATCAGCACCGCATAATCAATCCGTTTTTTACCGAAAAGGGCGCCGTCAAATAAAAAATAAAGATAAAGTATCGGCATAGACCAAAACATGGGGTGATATGAAAACGCCGCGGCAAAATCAAGCCTTAACGCCGCAAAAAAGGCATGCGACATTCCGCAGCCGGGGCAATTTATACCCAAAAAATGCCTGTATATGCACTGAGCATCAAAATACCAAAGCACTGCAAGAATCGCAAAATAAATCAGCGTAATTGCAATTTTACTTTTTAAATACTTTATCCGTCGCATACCGCCGCTCCTGTTAAAAATGCTTAAAACACGGGCTGTAAAAAACGCTCGTTTTTTACAGCCCAAAAAATTTTATTCTTCGCTGAAGTCATCCTTGCCTACGCCGCAAAGCGGGCAAACAAAATCGTCGGGAAGATCTTCAAATTTAGTGCCGGGAGCAATGCCGTTATCGGGATCACCGACAGCCTCGTCATAGGTCCAACCGCAAACATTGCATACATACTTTTTCATTTATTTCACCTCATTTTAAAAATTTTTATTTTATTTCTTCAAAATCGGCGGCGCCGTGCTTACAAAGAGGACAAATAAAATCGTCCGGAAGAGTGTCACCCTCATAAACATAACCGCAGATTTTGCAAACAAAACCTTTTTTGCCGCTCACATTCGGCTTTGGTTTTACATTTTCTTGATAATAGCTGTATGTCATGGTCTCTTTATCGGAAATAACTCTTGCTTCGGTAATTTCGCAAATGAACATACCGTGGGTGTCAAGGTCGACATACTGTTCAACCTTAAGCGACATAAACGAATTTATATATCTGGGCAAAAATGCAAGCCCGTTGTCAGAGCGAAGCGGTGTGCTGTCTGCAAATTTATCAACGTTTCTTCCGCTTACAAAGCCGAATTTTTCAAAGACCGAAAAAGGTGCGTCAACGCTCAAAACATTTATATTCATTTTGCCGGTTTGCTTTATAATGTGATGCGAATAGTTTTCTTTGTTAATTGTTACGGCTATTCTGTTTGGCGTATTGGTAACCTGTGTTACAGTATTTACAATAAGACCGTTATCCTTTTTGCCGTCGTTGCAGGTCACCACATAAAGCCCGTAACCTATATTAAACAAGGCAGAAAGGTCGTTTTTGTTAGCGGTGGAATCCTGAAGCGCAAGATAGTCTTTGCAAAGCTCGTCTGCAAGAGCATTAAGCTGTGCCGTGCTTTCTTCGTTTAATGCCGATACTATTTTAACCGAGTTTTCTGCAAAGGTAATATTTTTGCTGTTTGACAAAAGCTCTTTCATAACCTTTGTCGCCATAGGAGCCCAGCTTCCGTTTTCGATAAACGCTACCGTGCGGTTTTGGAAATTACGCTCGGTAAGGTGATTTATAAACTCACGCATAAAGGGGAAAATTTCGGAATTATAGGTTGTGGTAGCAAGCACAAGCTTACCGTAACGGAACGCGTCTTCAACAGCTTCGGCCATATCGCAGCGGGCAAGGTCGTTAACCACAACCTTGGGGCAACCGTTTGCTTTTAATTTTTCAGCAAGCTGTAAAACCGCTTTTTTGGTGTTTCCGTAAACCGAGGTATAGGCAATCATAATGCCGTCGTCCTCCACCTGATAGCTTGACCAAATGTTATAAAGATTAAGGTAATAGCCCAGATTTTCGTTAAGCACCGGTCCGTGAAGCGGACAAATTACTTCTATGTCAAGCGTTGCCGCTTTTTTAAGAAGGTTCTGAACCTGAACGCCGTATTTACCTACTATACCTATATAATAGCGCCTTGCCTCGCACGCCCAGTCCTCATCGGTATCGGGTGTGCCGAATTTTCCGAAGCCGTCAGCCGAGAACAAAACCTTGTCGGTGCTGTCATAAGTTACGATAACCTCGGGCCAATGCACCATAGGAGCCGCCACAAAGGTAAGGTTATGCTTGCCGAGGCTCAGTGTGTCGCCGTCGCCTACAACAATGCGCTTATCGGCAAAATCGGTGCCGAAAAACTGATTCATCATAGCAAACGACTTTTGCGATGACACAACGGTAGCTTCGGGATAGCGTTTTGTGAAGTTGACAATATTTGCCGAATGGTCGGGTTCCATGTGCTGAATTATAAGATAATCGGGCGTTTTATCACCCAAAACATTTTGAATATTATCAAGCCATTCGTGTGTAAAAGCGGCGTCAACC
>CAJMBP010000102.1 GCA_905211675.1 uncultured Oscillospiraceae bacterium | reverse complement strand
TCTCCTGACGGTTTTGAATAACCGCGCTTTGTACTGCGGGCGCAGAGTTTTCTTTTGCTTTGACTTTTTCGGATTTAGCCGAACGCACAAAGAAAAGACCCATTATTTTGCAAAGAACGATTATGCAGATAAGGCCCACAAAAACCGTGCCTATACCCATTACAACAACCATCCAGTTAGCAATTTTTTCTTCCTGCAATTCAACAAACCACGCAAGAGCTCTCATCATTTCCATTTGCTTGCACCTCCCGAAAATGCACATTAAACCATACTTTAAATTGAGAAAATCCGATTCTCTCCCAATTGTACTTATTATATTACATAATTTCAAGAAAAACAATACATAATTTTAAATTTTTGGAATTTTTTTTGATTAAACTTAAGGTTGAAAAGCCAGCGCCTTTGTGTTATCATACACTTGAAATCTTTTCCTTTTAATGAGGTGTGTGTTATGGTAAATATTATTCCGCGTCCCGCAAAATTTAAAGAGCTCGATGAAAAAATTTATTTTTCCGAAAAAACCGAAATATCGGGTGAGTTTTCCGAAGTTGCCGAGCCTTTTGAATGCCTTATTCCCAAGTCAAATGAAGCAGAATCCAACCGACTGACCTTTATAGTTGATAATGATATTTCCGAAGAGGGTTATAAAATTCTGTACGACAACGGCAACATCAACATTTTTTGCTCGGGCAAAGCGGGTGCGCTTTACGGCTTTATGACGCTTGTTCAGCTCGCCGCGGGCAACGACAGCTTTAATGCCGTTCTTGTTGACGACGCGCCCAAACACTCTTGGCGAGGTTTTATGCTCGACTGCAGCCGCCACTTTTGGACAACCGACAAAATCAAACAGATTTTAGACTATATGGCAAGCATTAAAATGAATATTTTTCACTGGCACCTTTCGGATGATCAGGGCTGGAGAATAGAGATTAAAAAATATCCCCTGCTCACCGAAATCGGAACCACCCGAAAAGGCACGCCATACAGCATAAAACAAATGCGCGACAAAGAAAACCCCTACAACAAGGGTGAATACGGCAAGGGTATGTTTTACACACAGGATGAGGCTCGCGAAATTGTGGCTTACGCCGCAAAGCGCAATATAACCGTTGTGCCCGAAATCGATGTTCCCGGTCATGCTACGGCGGCCATTGCCTGCTACCCTGAGCTTTCATGCACCGGCGAAAAAATAGAGGTTGAAAGTCAGTTCGGTATTTTTAAAAACAACCTTTGCTGTGCAAAGCCTGCCGCTTACGAGTTTGTCAAAACCGTAATCGACGAGCTTTGCGAAATATTCCCCTCGCCCTATTTCCATATAGGCGGCGACGAGGTTGTATCCGAGCAGTGGGACAACTGCCCCGACTGTCAGGCTCTTATGAAAAAGGAAGGGCTTAAAGACCATGTCGAGCTTCACGGATATTTTAACAATATTCTTATTGCTTACCTTAAAGAAAAGGGCAAACAGACCGTGGGCTATAACGAAATTATAAGTGACAACCTTGATAAGTCGGCAATAGCGCATGTCTGGACGGTGCGCGCGCTCGAAAAGGCACGCAAATGGGCAGAAAACGGCGGAAAAACCATTCAAATGCTTTCGCCCTATGTTTATTCCGATATGCCGTTTGCTAAAATTCCGCTTTCAAAAACATATAATTACAACCCTTATTTCGAGGGCTTCACAAACGAAGAATGTATAGTCGGCTTTGAAATGCCGCAGTGGACCGAATACATACCCCATGAAAGAAAATTCGATTTTCAAACATACGTAAGATTGCTTGCCATGAGCGAGGTTTCGTGGACCGAGTGGAAAAACCGCAATTACGAAGACTTCGAACAACGTGTTGAAAATATGCGCGAATATTTTAAGGGGCTGGGCATAAACCTTGCTCCCCCGCCGTATTTACTGCGGCAACACCTTTATGGGCGCCGAAAACCTGCCGCCCGAAAAGCGCAGTTATCTTGCCTATCAACATTTTGCAAACAACCCCTATTTCGAGCTTGAGCTTTTAGATTTTATTAAATAACATACAAAAAAGAAAAAAGGTTGCAGTAAAAAACGAAGCTTTTACTGCAACCTTTTAGTTTGTTATATTGTTTTTATTTTTTTGAGAGGATATCTTAACAATGCCATAACAACTATTGCGATAACGGTGTTAGGTAACATATAAACCGCGTTGTAAACTATTGAATAAATAACGGGGTTTGCAAAGGTTCCGATGCCTTCGATTGTTGTGGGTACCGTAATCATATAGATTGTAACACCGCTTATAAAGTGTATTGCAAATCTTGCAAGACAGCCCAAAAATGTTGAGAGCTCAACAGCCCAAAACTTATTTTTGAAAAGGCCCGCAATACCTACAGCTCCGTATGCCAAAACATAGTCAAGCAATACCGATGGGATTCCCCAACCGATACCGCCGCCGATAAGGCATTTTATAAAGCCAAAGACAAGTCCGCTTGCAACGCCGTAACCGACACCGTTACGAAAAGCGATTATAAACAGCGGTATCATAACAAAGTCGATAGAACCGCCAAAGGCGCCGATTTCGATTTTAATAAAGCTAAGGGCCACCGAAAGCGCTATCAAAACGGCGCTTTCGCAAATTCTGTAAAGTTGTTTGTTTTTCATTTTCATTTTTCCTTTCTCTCTGACGAAAACAAAAAAACAAAACCGCAATACCTTTTGGTAATGCGGCATAGGTCTTTTATTTTCCTACGGCGGCATTATCCGCATCAGGTTATAGGTCGAAATCATAGCAGAAAACCGCGGATTCCCTCTCAGCCGAAGTTTCATTCAGCTCCCTTTTTATTAAACTTGTAACGTTACAAGCGAGATTATATCACAAAGTTTTGTTCAAGTCAATATTTTTAAACATAATTAAGCAAAACTCAACATTTTTTACAGATTTATCGGTATCAATTCGATTTTATTACAATAATTTTTTCAAAAAATATAGCTTTTTCTTAAAAAAATAAAATTTTTTTGTTTTACCTACCTGTTTCGAGTAAATTCGACATTGCAATTATGCTAAAATGCTTGTTGCAAGGTTAAGGTTAGCAAAAAACTGTTTTTGGAGGTAAAAAACATGTCAACACGAAAAATTATCAGAAAAATTGCCAAGGAGTACGGCGTATCACCGAAAGAGGTTAAGGCCGAAATGGAACAGGCGTTCAGTATCGGAATGAGCTCCGACTCGCCTGCCGTTCGGAAAAACTGGGAAAAAATTGCTCCCAACGGCAAAATACCGTCAATCGACACATTTTTAAAGGTTTGTGTGGGCCAAATTATGAAGCTGTAATAAACCGAATTTCAAATTCTTGAATATCTAATATTAACGCTGTGAAAATTAAAGGTTTTCACAGCGTTTTTATACAAAAAACAACCGCGTTTTGCGGTTGTGAAATTAAGAGTTTGCTCACACCCTGAAAACTGAACAAGCAATGAAAGGAAGAGGATGAGAATAGGTCAA
>CAJMBP010000101.1 GCA_905211675.1 uncultured Oscillospiraceae bacterium | reverse complement strand
AAGCCGCTGCTGCGCCTTTCTGCCAGTGTGCACCAAGCCACCTGGGGTGGCAAGTTTATTTACGCCCCCACCCCCGGCCAGTTCCTGCACTACATCAAAAATGCCGCCTGTGTAATCACAGACAGCTTTCACGGCACCGCCTTCTCTCTACGCTTTGGGGTGCCCTTTGCGGAGGTGCTTCCGACCAACTGTACCGGCACATGCAATCATAGTTTGCTTACCCTGACCGGGCTGCAAAGCCGCCTGGTCACAGACCCGGCAGACACGTCCCTCACCGCTACGCCCGTCGACTACGCCCCGGTGCACAAAAAAATTGAAACGGCTCGAACCGCTTCCCTATCCCTACTGCGAGAGATGATCGAAAGATGAACACAGAAAGGCCAACTTTCGTTTGCCCACCGGCGCACTGCAATACGGTCTGTACTATCAAAGAAAAATAAGGCAAAAACCACAAAAACGCGCGCATCTGCAACAGATACGCGCGTTTGCTTTTGCTGTTTTGCACAAAAATCAGTCGTTCGGAATGAACTTAGCGTGCACGGCAGAAACCGCCTTGTCGGCGTCCTCCTCGGCAACCAAAACGGAGATCTTGATCTCAGAAGTGGAGATCATCTGAATATTGATGTCCCGCTCATACAGAGCCTCAAACATCTTGGAAGCCGTGCCCGGGTGAGACTCCATACCGGCGCCTACAATAGAAACCTTCGAAAGTCCGTTGTTTATCTTTAAATCTTGGAATTCAAAAACATCTTTCATAGATTCAATAGCTTTTACCGCATCAGCCTGTTGTTCGTGAGATACGGTAAAGGTTATATCTTTTGTGCCGTGACGGCCGACAGATTGAAGAATTATATCAACATTAACCTTATACTGTGCCAGTTTATTGAACATTTTGAATGCTACTCCGGGTTGGTCTTTAAGCCCTACAACCGATATGGTTGTAACACTTGTATCCTTTGCTACGCCGCGAATTAAAGTTTTCTCCATTTTTACATGCTCCTTTACGATAGTACCGGGTTTTCTTTCAAGACTTGAAAGCACTTCAAGCTCAACATTATATTTTTTAGCCATCTCAACCGAACGGTTATTAAGCACCTGAGCGCCGAGGGTTGCCATTTCAAGCATTTCGTCATACTGCACCTCGTCCATTTTTACAGCACCCTTAACATGACGCGGATCGGCTGTATAAACGCCGTCAACATCGGTGTAAATCTGGCAACGGTCTGCGTTCATGGCGGCTGCTATGGCAACTGCGCTTGTGTCTGAACCGCCTCGTCCCAAAGTTGTAAGGTCATCGTATTTATTAAGACCTTGGAAGCCCGCAACAACTATTATGTTGCCCTTGGCAAGCTCTGCCTTCATTCGCTCGGTGTTGACCTTTTTTATACGGGCAATGCCGTGATGTGAGTCGGTATTAAAACCTGCCTGCCAGCCGAGCAGTGAAATTACGGGGCAGCCTAACTTTTCGATAGCCATCGCAAGAAGAGCAATTGAAATCTGTTCACCTGCGGTAAGCAAAACATCCATTTCGCGCTTGGGCGGGTTTGTGGGATTTATTTCTTTTGCTTTTTCAATTAAATCGTCGGTTGTATCACCTTGGGCAGATACAACAACTATAACGTCGTTGCCCTTTTTGTATTCCTCAACAACAATACCGGCAACATTCATTACATGTTCGGCGTCTTTTACCGAAGATCCGCCGAACTTTTTTACTATAAGTGCCATAAAATAATCGGAACCTCCTAAACCGTTAGAATAAGGTTTGCATAACCTTAATATTGTCAGCTTTTACAGAATTGATTTTCTCAAGTAAAACGCTTTCATAATCAAGATCGGTAATAAAAGCGATCTCTTTTTTGAAACTGTTTTTGTTATGCCATGTGTTGTTTGAAAATACCGTTTCAAATTGCCGGCATAAAAAGTCAAAATCATCGGATTGCATATAAACATAAAGACGAACCTTTTCGTCGGGGTTTATTACATAATCGGGCGTACTTTCCGACCAGTCAATATATTTACGGGCAGTAAGGTGCTTTGCACAGTCAATAACATCGGCTACAACTGCGCTTGCCGTCGGCATTTTACCCGCGCCTTTTCCGTAAAACAATACATCGCCGACAGCGTCGCCTGTTACCATAATGGCGTTAAACACACCGTCCACATCGGAAAGAATATTACTGCGACTTACAAGCATAGGTTTAACCGAGGCTTGTATTTTGCCGTTTTCGCATTTTTTTGCACTGCCTATAAGCTTTATTGCACAGTCAAAAGAATCGGCATACTCAACATCGGTAAGCGAAATATTTGCAATGCCCTCAGTTTTTACATCTTCCGGATAAACATGTTTACCGAATGCGAGGGATGCCAAAATGCAAATTTTGCGGCAGGAGTCATGCCCTTCAATGTCTGCGGCGGGATTTTTTTCGGCAAAGCCCATTTCCTGGGCGAGGCTGAGCGCCGAGTCGAAATCCATATTGTCTACTATCATTTTATTTAAAATATAGTTTGTTGTTCCGTTCAAAATACCTTTAATTTCGGTGATTTCATTTGCGGCAAGGCACTGCGCAATCGGGCGAATTATCGGTATTCCGCCGCCTACGCTTGCTTCAAAAAGAAAATTAACATTATTTTCTTTAGCAATTTTAAGCAGCTCGGCGCCTTTTGATGCAACAAGCTCTTTATTAGAGGTCACAACGCTTTTGCCGGCAAGCAGGCAACGCTTAACAAAATCAAAGGCAGGATTGATGCCGCCCATAACCTCAACAACAATTTTAATTTCGTCATCGTTAACTATTTTTTCGAAATCTTTAATAAATTTATCGGAATAGGGAAGTCCTTCAAAATCGCGTAGGTCAAGAATGTATTTTACATCTATGTCATCTTTGATTTTTTGACTTATCAAAGAGTTGCGGCCAAGCAGAATTTCAACAACGCCTGAACCTACAACACCGTGCCCCATAACTGCAGTGTAGACCATTTTAAACCTCCGTTTTATTCAGTCTATAATATTTAAAAATTATACAGTATTCCATTTAAAAAATCAACACAATAATTTTGTGACGCAATAAATTTTGGCAATATTATTATTAAAGGCGGTGAAATTTGGATTGAATTTAGAAGAAAAACAAAATTTTTTAGTTAATTGCGCCTATTTTGTGACAGTAGCTGCTATTGTTTTTTTTGCCGTTAAATTCGCTTTTTTGTACCTTATGCCGTTTGTTGTAGGAGTAATAATTGCATGTATAATACAAAAACCCGCTCAAGTTATAGCAAAACGCACCAAGCTAAAAAAAGAAAAATGCGCCGCCGTGTTATCGGTTTTAGCTTATGCTGCAGTGGTTGCGGTTGCTATATCGGCTATATGGGTAATTGTTGAAAAAGCTGACAGCTTAACCGAAAATTTAATTCGTTTAAGTGAGAATATTAAAAAAGCAACACAAAATTTTTATAAATATATTTCACAATTTTTTGACAGATTTGACAGCGACATAAACTTTGCGGTTAAAAGGGTAATAAGTGATACTGTAGAAAAT
>CAJMBP010000100.1 GCA_905211675.1 uncultured Oscillospiraceae bacterium | reverse complement strand
TCGAATCTCGTACTGAATAAAAGAAAAACCACAGACACTCAAAAGAGTGTCTGTGATTTTTGGTGACCCGTACGAGATTCGCTCGGCGACAACGTCGCCGACACGCACCCGAACTTGCCAAATGTCCGCCGGACATTTGCCATCGGGTTTCACCCGACCGTTCTTTTCGAATCTCGTACTGAATAAAAGAAAAACCACAGACACTCAAAAGAGTGTCTGTGATTTTTGGTGACCCGTACGAGATTCGCTCGGCGACAACGTCGCCGACACGCACCCGAACTTGCCAAATGTCCGCCGGACATTTGCCATCGGGTTTCACCCGACCGTTCTTTTCGAATCTCGTACTGAATAAAAGAAAAACCACAGACACTCAAAAGAGTGTCTGTGCTTTTTGGTGACCCGTACGAGATTCGAACTCGTGTTACCGCCGTGAAAGGGCGGTGTCTTAGGCCTCTTGACCAACGGGCCGAATGGTGGCTGTAATTGGATTTGAACCAATGACACCACGGGTATGAACCGTGTGCTCTAGCCAACTGAGCTATACAGCCGTTTATTGCGTCGATTTTTGCCGAGCCTATACATTATATATTTTATTGATGGGTTTGTCAAGTAAAAAAATAAAAAAATACGAACAAAATTAATTTGCCCGTATTTTTATAAACTATTTGTTTACAGGTCATTACTGTCGGTAATCAAATTGCTGTAAATAATATTGTACCCGAAAGCCGAATTTTCGTTTTTAACAAAGAGCGATACTGCTTTAAGCTCAGCCTTGTCGGTGTCATGACCGTCGGCCGTAACATTGCTCACAACCGTGTAGCTGCCGTCTTCATTTTGTTTTACCGAAACTATTTCGTGTGTGTAGGCGGTGTAACCGCGGGGAATTATATAAACATAGCCCTCTAACTGAGGAAATTCGGGGTTGAGACCGCTCATGTCGGCAATTTCAATGCCGTACATATCGCTTACAAAGCCTTTGACATAGGTGTCTTTAATAAAATCTTCATTTTCGCTGTCGCGCAAATTAAGCAAGGCTAAAACAGCGTTGTTTACAAGCGCGTCGGTGTTATCAAAATCGCTTCCGTAAACAAAGTTGTGATTAAGCATATTTAAAAACCTTGCGTCGGTTACTTTAGCGTCTGCTACGTCACCTGTCTCGGCGCTGACCGGTTGACTTCCCGAAGCAATCGGAGCAATAAGCGACGAGCAAACCGACAGCATAACAACCGATAAAAGCAAACTTAAAAATTTTCTCATCACTTACACTCCTTTCTTTATAATTATTATATAGTCAAACTGTCAAAAAATTAAGCAACAATTTGGTTACAAATGATTTCAATTTTGTAACTTTTGAACTATATTTGCTACAAAAGATTACAAAAGATTACAATTTGTGACATTTAAACAAAAAAAATAAAAACTCTTAAAAATATTAGTTGTAATTGCTTAACAAATGTGGTATAATGACATGGTAATCAGAACTCTCGAGAAGGGGTTCACCAAAGGAGTGCTTACTTATGAAAAACTATTCTGCTGACAAAATTAAAAACATTGCCTTTTTAGGTCACGGCAATTCCGGCAAATCTACGCTGGCGAGCTGTGTTCTTTATCACAGCAAGGCAATTGAGCGAATAGGTAATACCTCAGAAGGTACATCTGTTTTCGATTTTGATGCAGAGGAAAAAAAGCGCGGTTGTTCGGTTTCAACCGCTATATATGCTCTTGAAAAGGGAGATGTTAAGCTTAACCTTATTGACGCACCGGGTCTTTTTGATTTTGCGGGCGAGGTTAGCGAGGCATTGGCAGCTGCAGACAGCGTTATTGTTACCGTATCGGGAAAATCGGGCCTTACGGTAGGCGCGAAGCAGGCCTTTGATAAGGCTCGCGCCGCAGGCAAGGCCGTAGGCTTCTTTGTGGGCAAGCTAAATTCTACGCATGCTCATTTTTACCGCGTAATATCGGCGCTTGTTGCAAATTACGGCGCGGTTATATGCCCTGTTGTTGTGCCTTACATAGAGGAAGACGCCGTTAAATGCTATGTTGACTTGGTTTCGGGCAAGGCATACACGGCAGACGGTTTAAATTTAAAAGAGACAGCTATGCCCGACAGCACCGAGGTTTCACAAATGCGTGAAATGCTTATCGAGGCTGTGGCTTCGACCGACGAAGCTCTAATGGAAAAATATTTCGGCGGCGAAGAGCTTACGCCCGATGAAATCAAATCGGGGCTTAAAGCGGGAGTTAAATCGGGTGATATTTGCCCCGTTTACTGCGGTGTTCAGTTAACGGGCGACGCCATACCGCTGTTTGCCGACAGCATTGCCGAAATTTTGCCCTCTGCCGCCGAATGTGCCGTTACATTGGCGAATGGCGAAAAATCCGTATTCGACGCATCAAAAGAAAGTGCGCTGTTTGTTTTTAAAACAATCGCCGACCCGTTTGTCGGAAAGCTTTCGTACTTCAAGGTTGTATCGGGTAAAATTTCGGGTGATATGAAGCTTAAAAATAACCGCACCGGCGAAGAAGAACGCCTTTCAAAGGTTATGTGGCTTAAAGGCGGCAAGCAGGAGGACGCAAACGAGATTGTTGCGGGCGATATAGGCTCGGTTTCAAAGCTTGCATCTACCTTAACCGGCGATACTCTGTCGGTATCGGGCAAGCTTGCCGTTGCCGATATTGAATTCCCGACTCCTAACCTGAAAACCGCCGTTTACCCCGCTAAAAAAGGCGATGAAGAAAAAATCAGCTCGGGACTTAACCGAATTATGGAAGAAGACCCGACCTTAAAGGTTGCTACCGACACCGAAACCCGCGAGCTTATAATGAGCACCTTGGGCGAACAGCATACCGACATTGTAGTATCAAAGCTTAAATCAAAATTCGGCTGTGATGTGGTGCTTTCCAAACCGAAGATTGCATACCGCGAGACAATTCAAAAAGCGGTTAAAGCACAGGGCAGGCATAAAAAGCAGTCGGGCGGTCACGGCCAGTTCGGAGATGTTTGGATTGAGTTTGAACCGTGTGACAGCGACGAGCTTGTATTTGAAGAAAAGGTATTCGGCGGCGCCGTACCTAAGAACTTTTTCCCTGCGGTTGAAAAGGGTTTGCGTGATTCAACACAAAAAGGCGTGCTGGCAGGCTACCCGATGGTAGGCATCAAGGCAACGCTGGTCGATGGCTCTTACCATCCGGTTGATTCGTCTGAAATGGCGTTTAAAATGGCGGCGTCTATAGCCTTTAGAGAGGGAATTACAAACGCAAGCCCCGTATTGCTTGAGCCTATCGGCACGCTTAAGGTTTTAGTGCCCGACGATATGCTGGGCGATGTTATAGGCGATATAAATAAGCGCCGCGGCAGAATTATAGGCATGAACCCGCTCGAAAACAAAATGCAGGAGGTTATCGGTGAAGTGCCTATAGCCGAGATGTCGGATTTTTCTACCGCCATGCGTTCGCTTACACAGGGCATCGCAACCTTTACACTTGAATTTGCAAGATACGAAACAGTGCCTGCAAATATAGCGCAAAAGGTTATTGAAGAGTCAAACAAAGAATAATTTAAAAGGACGGGTTCGCCTGAAGTGAACCCCAAAGTTTAGACAAAATTAAATATTAAATTGTTTGTGAATGAG
>CAJMBP010000099.1 GCA_905211675.1 uncultured Oscillospiraceae bacterium | reverse complement strand
TAATTAGGTAAAATTGATTTTTTAGTGTAAATGTTGTATAATATTAAAGGGCAGGTCACAAGACTTGCCTTTTTGGGTGTGTAAGGAGCGTAATAAAATGTTACCTATTGACAGTTTAAAACCACAGCGTGTGTTTTATTATTTCAAAAAAATCTCCGCTGTTCCGCGCGGCTCGGGCAATATGAACGGCATAGCTCGGTTTTGTGAAGATTTTGCCGTAGAGCACGGTCTTAAATATGTGCGTGACAAATCTGATAATGTTGTTATATATAAGGAAGCCTCTGAGGGCTATGAAAACAGCGAGCCCGTAATATTGCAGGGGCATCTGGATATGGTGTGCCAAAAAACCGACGAATGTCAGATTGATTTTGAAAAGGACGGAATTGAGCTTTATGCCGACGGCGATTATGTTAAGGCACGCGGCACAACACTCGGCGCCGACAACGGCATTGCTGTAGCCATAATTCTTGCAATTCTTGAAAGCGACAGTATTGCTCATCCGCCAATCGAAGCGGTGTTTACCACCGACGAAGAGGTTGGTATGATCGGCGCCCGTGCGCTTGATACAGGTGTTCTTAAAGCGAAAAAAATGATAAATCTTGATTCTGAAGAAGACGGCACCGTAACCGTGTCGTGTGCAGGCGGCAGTGATTTCAGGGTCAATATTCCACTTGAATTTGAAAGAAAATACGGAACAAAAATCACTCTTACTCTAAGCGGACTTCAGGGCGGTCACTCGGGTGTTGAAATAAACAAGGGCAGGGCAAACGCCGATATACTTGCCGGGAGAATTTTAAATCACCTTAACGGCATTTGTGAATTTGATATTATATCGGTAAACGGCGGTGATAAATCAAATGCCATACCGAACAGCTTTACGGCAGAACTTTGCGTATATAACATTAACGATTTTTGCGGTGACGCAGAAAAATATTTTGATGTTTTAAAACGCGAAATTTGCGATCGAGAAAAGAATTTTACCGCTCATATTTCGGTGCAGGGTGACGACTATTATTCGGTTTTGACCGATCCGTTGAAAAGCAAAATAATTTTCACACTGCTTTGTGTGCCAAACGGCGTTATGCAAATGAGTGCAGACATTGACGGTCTTGTTGAAACATCTTTGAATTTAGGTGTTCTTAAAACCGAAAATAACAGTGTTATTATGCACTTTGCGCTTCGCAGTAATAAGCAGTCGGCACTTATGTTTTTAGAAGAAAGGTTATCGGCATTTTTTAAGGTTCAGAATGTAGAATATGAAACCTTCGGTCACTATCCGCCGTGGGAGTATAAAGAAAATTCCGAGCTTCGCCGTATTTATGAGCAAACATATACCGAGCTTTACGGAAAAGCCCCCAAGATAGAGGCTATACATGCGGGGCTTGAATGCGGCGTCTTTGCGTCGGTTATAAAGGATTTCGACTGCATAGCCATAGGTCCTGCGCTCTACGATGTTCATACCGTTAACGAAAAGTTAAGCATTTCTTCAACCGAAAATCTTTTTAATTTAATAATAAAAATGTTGGAAAAACTTAATTAGAACATAAATGTTGTTTTTTGTGTCGGTTTATGGTAGAATGAATAAAAATAATTTTAAAGCAAAGGAGTAATTATGGAAAACAAAAACGATTTTAAACCGTATGTTCCGGCAGAAAAGATAACTGCCGAATTTACAGTCACATCAATTATTATGGGTGTAATTTTAGCGGTAGTATTCGGCGCGGCAAATGCCTACCTTGGTTTGCGCGTAGGCATGACCGTGTCGGCGTCTATTCCTGCGGCGGTTATTGCCATGGGCGTTATACGCATACTTTTGCGCCGCAACTCGATTCTTGAAAGCAATATGGTGCAAACAATAGGCTCTGCGGGCGAGTCGCTTGCGGCAGGTGCTATATTTACCCTGCCTGCGCTCTTTTTGTGGGCGGCAGAGGGCAAAATGTCGAAACCCGGTCTTATTGAAATTACGCTTATCGCTCTTATAGGCGGCTTGCTCGGCGTGTTCTTTATGATACCGCTTCGCAACGCGCTTATCGTTAAAGAACACGGAATATTGCCCTACCCCGAAGGCACTGCCTGTGCCGAGGTAATGCTTGCAGGTGAAGAGGGCGGAGCCAATGCCTCTACTGTTTTTGCAGGTATGGGCTTTGCGGCTGTTTTCAAATTTATTATTGACGGACTTAAACTTGTTTCAGGCGAAGTTTCGGTAAAAATAAAGGGCTTTGCCGGTCAGATAGGCACACAGATTTACCCTGCCGTTATGAGCGTAGGTTATATTTGCGGTGCAAAAATATCATCTTATATGTTTGCGGGCGGTCTGCTCAGCTGGATGGTTATTATTCCGCTTATAGTGCTTTTCGGCTCTGAACTGACGCTTTACCCCGGTACTGTGCCTATAAGCGAGCTTTATGCAAGCGGCGGGGCCGGCGCTATCTGGAGTACATATATCCGTTACATAGGCGCAGGCGCACTCGCGGCAGGCGGTATTATAAGTCTTGTAAAGTCAATGCCTTTGATTGTTAAAACCTTCGGAGGAGCTATGAAGAGCATGAAGGGCGCAGGAACCGCCTCGGGTGAGCGCACATCACGCGATATTAACATTAAAATAGTTATTATAGCTATTGTTGTTTTAACGCTTCTTATTTGGCTTATTCCTGCAATTCCCGTGTCGCTGTTAGGTGCACTTATTATTGTTGTTTTCGGCTTTTTCTTTGCGACCGTTTCGTCACGAATGGTAGGCCTTGTAGGCAGCAGTAACAACCCCGTTTCGGGCATGGCTATTGCAACATTGCTTATTGCAACGGTTATTCTTAAGGTTACGGGGGCAGGCGGCATTGCCGGTATGAGCAGTGCTATTGCAATCGGCTCTATTATATGCATTGTTTCGGCCATTGCGGGCGACACCTCTCAAGACCTTAAAACAGGCTACATTTTGGGCGCCACACCCCGAAAACAGCAGATTGGTGAAGTAATTGGCGTTGTTGCGTCGGCTCTTGCCATAGGCGGCACACTCTATTTGCTCGACTCGGCGTGGGGCTTTGGCTCTGACCAGCTCGGCGCGCCTCAGGCGACCCTTATGAAGCTGATTGTTGAGGGTGTTATGGGCGGTGACCTTCCGTGGACGCTTGTATTCATAGGCGCATTTATTGCCGTTGTTGTTGAAATAATAGGCATACCCGTATTGCCTTTTGCAATCGGTATATACCTGCCGGTTCAGCTTAACGCTTGCATTATGGTGGGCGGTCTTATCCGTTTGGCGCTCGACAAGTTAAAGCGTGACGACAAAGAAAAGGTTGTAAATGACGGAATACTTTTCTGCTCGGGTATGATAGCGGGCGAAGGACTTGTAGGTATATTGCTGGCACTGCTTGCCGTTTTCGGTGTTGATAAGGTGTTCAATTTGTCGGCAAAGCTCGGCATACCCGCCGCAGTTTCCGATATAGGCGGCATAGTTCTTTTTGCCGTGATTATTCTTACCGTTTTAAAATTCACCGTTTGGAAAAAGCGTGACAAAAAGGCATGAAAAAGAAAAAAGCAATAGATAAAAATTTTCTTGAACAAAAGCCTTTGCGCAAAGAATGCCTTAAATGGACCTGCGACGGCAGCGGTGCGGTAACCTTAGAGATTGAAAATAAGGGTGTTTTTAACCGCGTTGCTCAAAAGCTTTTAAAAAAGCCCAAAATAAGTTATATTCACCTTGAAGAGTTTGGTAGCTTTATCTGGCAGCAAATCGACGGACAGCGTGATATAACTGCTATTGGCGAGTTGGTGCGCGGTCATTTTGGTGAAAAGGCAGAGCCGCTTTATGAGAGACTCGCGCAGTATTTCAAAACTCTTAAAAGCTACGGCTTTATAAGCTGGGCAGATTAAATATTAAAATAATCAAGCACCCAAACC
>CAJMBP010000098.1 GCA_905211675.1 uncultured Oscillospiraceae bacterium | reverse complement strand
ATACCCGGTGCGCCGTTTAAATAATCGACACAAATACCCGAATCATCCGCAACCGAAATAAGCCCTGTATTTTTAAGGCCTTCCTTTGCCTTGATAAGTGCATTATCTTCAAAGGTTTTACCGTTTTCAACAGGCTCGGGAAAAACCTGCTCAAAATCTTTTTGACTTACAACATCAAAGCCCATAGGAACTAAAATTCGCTCAAGCTCGCTTAATTTTTTCTGATTTTTTGTCGCAATAAATATTTTCATACCGTCATTCACCTAAATCAAAAATACCGTCGGCAAATTCCTTTGCGTTAAACGGTTGCAGGTCGTCTATTCCCTCACCCACGCCGACATATTTAACGGGAATGCCTAATTCATTATGAATTGCAATAACTATGCCGCCCTTAGCCGTGCCGTCAAGTTTTGTAAGAACTATACCTGTAATGTCGGCAACCGATTTAAACTCGCGCGCCTGATTAACGGCATTTTGACCTGTTGCCGCATCAAGCACCAACAAGGTTTCAAGCGAAGCTTCGGGCAACTCGCGTTTTATAATGCGATATATCTTTGCAAGCTCATCCATAAGATTTTTCTTGTTATGGAGTCTGCCGGCAGTATCGCAAATAATAACATCTGCACCCTTGGATTTAGCCGAAGCAATAGTGTCGAACACGACCGACGCAGGGTCACTGCCTTCAACGCTTTTTACCATTGAAACTCCTGCTCTGTCGGCCCATATACCAAGCTGGTCGATAGCCGCCGCGCGAAATGTATCAGCAGCTCCGAGAACTACCTTTTTGCCGCTGTTTTTAAGCATCAGCGACATTTTACCGATAGTTGTTGTTTTTCCAACGCCGTTAACGCCGATAACCAAAACTACCGACGGCCTTGTATCAAGCTTTAATGGCGTATCATCACCGAGCATTTCAATGATAATATCGTGCATTATTGTTTTTATTTGCGATGGGTCTTTGATACCGTCACGCTTTACGCGGGTGCGCAGTTCGTCGCAAATTTTTACCGAAGTTTCCACACCCACATCGGACATCACAAGCAGTTCTTCAAGCTCTTCGAACAAATCTTCATCAATTTTTGTAAAACTGTTTATTATACTTGTGATACCGTCCGAAATACTTGCTTTTGTTTTTTGAAGACCTTTTTTAATTTTACTGAATAAACCCATTTAATACCGTGCTCCTTAAAACTATGCTCCCTGATTTTCAAGCAATTTCTTTTCAAGCTCTGTTACATTAAGTTCAAGCAGTTTTGTAACACCCTTTTCCTGCATTGTAACACCGTAAAGCATATCGGCGGCTTCCATTGTTCCACGGCGGTGTGTTACGCAAATAAACTGGGTGTTAAAGTCAGAGCGTTTCATATAATCTGCAAAGCGGTCGACATTTATATCGTCAAGCGCTGTATCAACCTCATCCAAAAAGCAGAAAGGCGGAGCGTTTACCTTCATAATAGAAAAGTAAATTGACAAGGCTACGAGCGCCTTTTCGCCGCCCGAAAGTCCGTTAAGACTGGGCACATTTTTACCCGGCAGACGCGCCTCTATATCAATACCGCTTTCGAGAACGTTATCGGGGTCGGTAAGCTTAAGCTCGGCACTGCCGCCGCCGAAAAGTTCACGGAAGGTTTTGGTGAAGTTTTCATTTATCTTTGCAAAACCTACAATAAACATTTCCTGCATTTGGGCGGTAAGCTGATTTATAAGCTTATGTAGTTCGGTTCGGGATTTTTCTACATCTTCAACCTGTGAAGACATAAAGTCGTAACGCTCTTTTACCTCTTTATACTCTTCAATAGCCGAAACATTAACATTGCCGAGTGTGCGTATTTTTGACTTGATTTCTGCAAGGCGTTTTTTGGAATCGGTAGGTTTTTCAATCTCTATTGCAAAATTTTCGGCTTCGCTTTTGGTCATCTGATATTCGTCATAAAGCTGACGAATAACATCGTCGTACTCCTTTAGCATTATCTCTTTGCGTTCGGTAAGGCGTGCAAGCTCGCCGCCTATTTTTTCGCGTTCCAAAGTACGCTCGCGTTCGCTCGAACGCAGTTCTACGCCCGCCTTTTCAACATTGTTGCGTTCTTGCATTAAATCTGCAATACTCTTATTGAGAGTTTCAATTTTATGCTTGGTGTTTTCAATGCTGTCGGTATGTGCCGAAATATCGCCGCCGAGCTGTGATATTTTAAAATCCACAGCCGCAATTTCGGCTTCAATCTCTGCGGTGCGGGTTGCGCGGTCCGAAATAGAAGCCTCTAAATCATCGGCGGCATTTATGAGAGTCGACTTATCTTTTTCGTTTTCTATTATTTGCAGTTTAATGTTTGTAATATCGGAAGTTAAAGATTCACGCTTTTGGGAAATATTATCTCTTCCGCCTGTCATATTATCGATATCTGACTGAACAGAAGCCTTTTGAGATTCAATTTCGGCAATCTGCTGTGCCGCCGAATTTGACTTTTCATTTAAAAGTTTAATCTTTTCGGCACCGCCGTCACGCTCTAAATACAGTGAATCAAGAGTGAGCTGTGTGTTTTTAAGCAAATCGTCAATTCGTTTAAGCTCTGCCAATGCTCTGATCTTATCTTCATTTGCGTTGGTTAAATCGGCTTTTACCGCAACAATATCGGCGTTAACTTCGGCAGCCGATTCCGTTTCTTTTTTCAAATTTTCATTGTTTTCTTTTTCTTTTTCTGCAAGCTTTACAATCTCGGATTCAATTTTTTTAATATCTGCCGCACGGCTCAAAATGCCTGCCTGCTTAATTAAAGAACCGCCTGTAAACGAGCCGCCGGGATTTATAACCTGTCCGTCGAGCGAAACAACTTTTACCCGATAATTATATTTTTTAGCGAGTGTGGCGGCAGAATCAATGTCCTCGGTGACAACCGTTCCGCCGAGCAGGTATTTAATTATCGAGTCAAATTTTTTGTCAACCGAAACCAAATCTGACGCAATACCCACAAATCCAAAAACATCATCAAAGCCGTTTTCTTTTAATTCACGCGCCTTTAATACCGAAACAGGCAAAAATGTTGCTCGGCCCGAATTGTTACTTTTTAGGCAATTGATTGCACGCTTTGCATCGGACTCACTTTCGACAACAATATTTTGAAGTGCGTTACCGAGTGCTGTTTCAATAGCGACAGAATATTTTTTATCAACTGTAATCAGCTTTGAAACAGGGCCGTAAATTCCGCGCAAAATTCCCTTTTCCGAAAAAGACATTACTTCTTTTACAGCATGAGAAAAACCTTCCATATTTTTTTCAAGCTCATTTAAAATTTGAACTCTGCGTTTTTTTGCCTCAATATCAAGATGTAATTCGTTTGATTTTTCTGTTAATTCTTTGATTGCGGCGTTACGGTTTTCAAGTCGCAGCTCATACCCTTTAACCGAATTTTGCAACGACAAAATATCATCTTCGGTTTTATCCAATAAATTTTTGGTTTCACATAAATCCGATTGTAAATGAATTTTTTCTTCTTCGTTTTGTTTTATTAAATCATTTATGATTTCTCTGCGCGAATTTATCTCGTCAATTGAAGTGTTTGATGTTGTCATCTCTACACGCAAATCGGAAATTTTAACCGACAAAGCATTTAATACCTTTACCTGTTCTTCGATTTTGCGTGAAATGCTTTCACTGTCAGTCAAAAGACCATTAAGTTGGTTTTCAAAAGACGCCAATTCGGCATTCAGCTTATCAACCTGCTGTTGTTTTTGTTCTGCGGCGTTTCTTTTGTTTTCAATTTCCTGCCTCGCAGTTGAATCAGACATTTCAAGGCCTGATTTTTCACTGTTTAAACGCTCGATATTTGCCTTGTTATGACTTATATCGTTATTTAAAACCGAAATCTCACCCTCAAATTTGACAATATCTTCATTTGAAGCCGCTATTTGCGCGCGTATATTTTCAATTTCAGAGGTTATTGCCGTGAATTTTGCGGTATTCTGTTCAGACAGTGCATCAAACTCACTGAGAGCCGATTCGATATCTTTATACTGCTGTTGAGCGGTTGCTATTTTGCTTTCCTGAGCGCGTAAAACATCTTTAGAATTATTAAGTGTATAAAGCCACAAACTTATTTCGAGTTGCTTTTTTTCCTGTGCCAGTTCTAAAAATTTTTCGGCTTTTTTACTTTGTTCCTCTAAAGGACCTACTCGGGCTTCAAGCTCGTCCAAAATATCTTTAAGGCGCAATAAATTATCCTCGGCCGCCGCAAGCTTGCGCTCGGCGCACGGGAGGGGGAAGAATGTCGGATTGGGTCGAAGGGATTGCTTGATAAA
>CAJMBP010000097.1 GCA_905211675.1 uncultured Oscillospiraceae bacterium | reverse complement strand
GAACGGCAAATTGCAACCTTTCGGTGAACGGTTGCAAAGCCCGTGGGCAACGAGCGAGGCGAGGCGAAGGTGCGTTGCGCCGAAAAAATCCTATTTTTCAGACAGAAAAAAGCACGCGAAAGCGTGCTTTTTTGGTGCGGGTAACAGGAGTTGAACCTGCACCGAGGAACCCCGACTAGAACCTGAATCTAGCGCGTCTGCCTATTCCGCCATACCCGCATATTAAATTTTTCTACGCATCCGCGCTTACGCGTGACTCTTGCGGTGCCCGAAATTTTTTGCACCTTGGAGCGGTGCAAAATTTCGACCGCGGCGCCTTTTCGACTGTCGCTTTTTCCGCCACAGGCGGCGCTCGGTCAAAAACTGCCTATTCCGCCATACCCGCATATTAAACTTTGACCTCAAAATTTTTACACGGCGAGGTCGTCCGAGGCGGAGCGTTTCGCTTAACCCGCATATTAAAATTTAAGCCTGTCTTTCAAGGCAAAAACTATTATACATAAAGCAACAAAAAATGTCAACAACTTTATGCCGTCGCCGCAGATATTTATGTGTTGTAATTTTTTAAATTTTGTGTTAATATAAATACAATTATACTTGAAAGAAGATTCAAAAATATGTCAGAAAACATTGTCAGTGCCAAAAAAAAGGTTTTAAGCTGTATTCAACCAAGCGGCATGCTTACGCTGGGTAATTATTTGGGTGCGCTTAAAAATTGGAAAAATATGCAGGAAGAATTCGACTGCACCTATGCGGTTGCCGACTTGCACGCCATAACCGTGCGGCAGGAGCCGGCAAAGTTGAGGTCACAGATTTATTCAACATACGCGCTTATGCTGGCACTCGGTCTTGACCCCGAAAAAAGCACGCTGTTTATTCAGTCGCATGTGGCCGAGCACACGGCGCTTTCGTGGCTGCTTTCGTGCAATACGCAGTTTGGCGAAATGGCAAGAATGACCCAGTTTAAGGATAAGTCTGCCAAGCATGCGAATAATGTGAATGTAGGGCTTTTCTCATCCCCTGTGCTTATGGCGGCTGACATACTGCTTTATCAGCCCGACTATGTGCCGGTTGGTGCGGATCAAAAACAGCACCTTGAAATTGCGCGTGATATTGCAATTCGTTTTAACAATCTTTACGGCGAGGTTTTCAAAATTCCCGAGCCTTATATCCCCAAAGCCGGAGCAAAGGTAATGTCACTGCAAGACCCCGCTAAAAAGATGTCTAAATCGGACGAAAATCCAAACGCGTGGGTTGCAATTCTCGATGACCGCGACACAATAATCAGAAAATTCAAGCGTGCCGTTACCGACAGCGAGGCGTGCGTGCGTATGAGCGACGCACAGCCCGGAATATCAAACCTTATTACAATTTACGGCGTTATTACCGGCAAAACACCGAGCGAGGTTGAACGCGAGTTTGAGGGCAAGGGCTACGGCGAATTTAAGCTTGCGGTTGGAGAAGCGGTTGCTGACGAGCTTGCTCCCATAAAAGCGGAATATGACCGCATTATCGCCGACAAGGCAGAACTTGAACGCATATTCCGCGACGGTGACGCCCGCGCCGAAAGGGTTGCGCGCAAAACCTATTTCAAAGCAATGAAAAAGGTCGGCTTTGTGCTATGATTTTTCCGATCGACAACGAAAATGTAAAATCTACGGTTTTAAGCTTTATTTCGGCAGGTCGCATACCGCACGCAATAATGATTGAAGCCGATAATTCCACCGAGGCTTGCCTGCTTGCCGAATTTATAGCAAGCGCCGCGGTTTGCAGTGAAAAAAATTCACCCTGCGGTGTTTGCGACAACTGCCGTAAGGCCGCCGCAAAATCGCACCCTGATATTACCTATGTTTCTGTAGAGGAAGGCAAAAAAACATTACTTGTCGATCAAGTGCGTGAAGTTCGCATCGGTGCTTATGTAAAGCCGCATTCGGCAAACAGGCGTGTGTTCATAATGCAGGATGCACACCGCATGAATGAACAGGCGCAAAATGCATTTTTAAAGGTGCTTGAAGAGCCGCCGAAGGGCGTTGTTTTCATACTTATTACACCTTCAAAGACCAAACTGCTCGACACGGTGATTTCGCGTTGCGTGGTGCTGTCTCTTTGCTCTGCAAACGAGCAAAACGGCGATTATACGCAGACAGCGCAGCAGTTTTTAAAGCTGCTTGTTTCGGGCAGTGAATATGAAATGCTTAAAATTCTTGCTCCGCTTGAAAAAAGCAGGGTTGCCGCTGAAGAATTTTTTAACGCGCTGTCGCTTGAATGCGCAAGGCATATAAAAACTTCACCGAGCAATGCCCGCGCCTTTGACAGTCTTTTTGACGATATAAAGCAATATCTGGAGCTTTTAAAAACAAACATAAATTTATCGTTGCTTTTCAGCACGGCGGTAAGCCGCTCAAAAGCACTTATAAATAAATAAAATTTGAGGTAAAAAAATGACAGAAGTTATTTCGGTTAAATTTAAAGACAGCGGTAAAAATTATTACTTTTCGCCCGACGGCAAGCGTTACACCGAAGGTGAAAATGTAATAGTAGAAACCGCCAACGGGTTGGCCTTCGGAACGGTTTGCAAGGGCAATACCGAGGTCGAAGACGACCGTGTTGTGCCGCCGCTTAAAAAGGTTTTGCGAACAGCAAACGACAAGGACTTACAGCGGCTTAGCGAAAACGAACAAAAGCAGGAAGCGGCATTTGGTGTGTGCGAGCAAAAAATCGCCGCGCACAATCTTGATATGAAGCTTGTAAGGGTTGAATATTCTTTCGACGGCAGTAAAATAACATTTTTCTTTACCGCCGACGGCAGAATAGATTTCAGAGAATTGGTAAAAGACCTTGCAAATCATTTTCACGCGCGAATTGAGCTTAGGCAAATCGGCGTCAGAGACGAGGCAAAAATGCTCGGCGGCATAGGAATTTGCGGTCAGCCTTACTGCTGCAAACGCTTTCTTGACGACTTTTTGCCCGTTTCCATAAAAATGGCAAAAGAGCAGGGGCTGTCGCTTAACCCCACCAAAATTTCGGGTAGCTGCGGCAGGCTGATGTGCTGTCTTAATTATGAACAGGAATCTTACGAATATTTAAATTCAATTACCCCGTCGATAGGCTCAACCGTAAAAACCGATCAGGGCGTAGGCATTGTAACAGATGTTAATTTTATAACCGGAAATCTTACCGTAAAGCCAAAGGACAGTGACGGCATACCCTATAAAACCAACCGTAAAAATGTAAAAATACTCGGCGGCAACAGGTCAAAACACCAAGACAGCGAATAATTTAAAAATATAACTTGCTTTTTCGGTCGAATATTGTTACAATATAGGTGTTCGGTTTTTAAGTTAAAAACTGTTTTATTCTGACTTCGGGCGGAGGTGTAAAACCAATGGCTTATAAAATTACTGACGGCTGCATCGAGTGCGGTGCTTGCGCAGCAGGTTGCCCTTGCGAAGCTATTTCTCAGGGTGACGGCAAGTATGAAATCGACGCCGAGAAATGCTGTGATTGCGGTGCTTGCGCAGCAGGCTGCCCCACAGAGGCTATCGTAGCCGACTGATATTCGGTCTCAACTTACTTATAAAGGGTTCAACGGCAGGTTGAGCCCTTTACTTTTTGATGATAAATTAAAAACATTATTTTGGAGGTTTTATTATGAAAGATAACGGTTGTGCATACTGTGTGGGCGGCGAACTGCTTGACAGATTCGGCATTTATATTTGCGATCTGTCGGTAAGTCAGCTTATTCTTTTTAAAGAGCAGTCAAAGCCGGGCAGGGTTATTGTGGCTTACAAAGACCATGTAAGCGAAATTGTCAACATAAGCGAAGACGAGCGCAACAAATTTATGGCGGATGTATGCCGTGCGGCAAATGCTGTGCATAAGGCGTTTAATCCCGACAAGGTTAATTACGGCGCTTACGGCGATACGGGCTGTCATCTGCACATGCATATTGTGCCTAAATATAACGGCGGCGATGAATGGGGCGGTGTTTTTCAAATGAACCCCGACAGGGTTTATTTGACCGATTCGCAATATGCCGATATGATTGAAAAAATCAAAGCCGCGCTTTAATATAATTACTTATATAAATAAACAAGCCTCTGCTTTTGTTTTTCGGCAGAGGCTTGTGTTTTGGTGAATTGTCGGTCAGATAAATAATTCCGCAATAAAAACCACCGAGCAAGCGGCGGCGGCAACGGCAGGCAGGCTTGCGCCTAAATACGCCGCGCCTACGGCAACAACAAACGCCGCAAGCGCTGACCAAACGCTTTCGGTTGACGAAAGTATCGCGGGAAAGGTCATA
>CAJMBP010000096.1 GCA_905211675.1 uncultured Oscillospiraceae bacterium | reverse complement strand
AAAAATAAGTTGCGAAGGCTCATTTGAACCTTGCAACTTAATACTACTCCTCACATTTTGAAAAATATTATTATGTATTGATAATTTACAAAAAAAGTGTTATACTTATTTAGATCTTGAAAGGGAGGAATATTATGGAAAAAGCCTTTAAATATATGTGTATATTTATGTCTGCCGTTATAATACTTTCTTCTTTTTGTATGGTTTTTGCCGCCGCATTCGGAAAAGAGTCGGATTACGACTTTTTAGGCTGTAATGAAATAGTAAGCAACATCAGCAATTATGAAATGAATATGACATCGGTTATATATGTGCGAAATAAAAGCGGTGATTGGGAAGAATATCAACGTATTCACGGTAACGAAAACCGTATATGGGTTGATATTGAGCAAATGCCCAAATATTTAATTGACGCATTTATTTCTATCGAAGACCAGCGTTATTACAGTCATAACGGCGTCGATTGGAAGCGTACTGCAGGCGCCTTCGTAAATTACCTTCCTTTTGTCGATATATACTCATCTAACCAAGGCGGCTCAACAATCACTCAACAGCTTATTAAAAATATCACTTCCGACAACGATAAAAGCGCGTTGAGAAAAGTGCGTGAAATCGCAAGAGCCTTACTTATAGAAAAGATGCTTGATAAAACTACGATTTTAGAGGCATATCTAAACACTATTTCACTCGGCAACGGCATTTGCGGCGTTCAGGTAGCGTCAAATTATTACTTTAATAAAGATGTAAATGAACTAAATCTGACCGAATGTGCCGCGCTCGCTGCAATTACCAAAAATCCGTCGGCGTATAATCCCGACACAAAACCCGAGGGTAACAAAAAAAGGCGCGAAGACGTGCTATATAAAATGTATGAGCTGAACAAAATTTCTGAAGAAGAATACAATAACGCTCTTTTAGCTGATGTTGTTATAGACAAAGCTCAACAGCAGGATTTTGAAATACCGATCAACAACTACTTTGTTGACGCGCTTATAAGCGAAATTATCGATGATTTGAGTGTAAAATATAACTGCAGTGCCGATACGGCGTCTGCCATGCTTTATAATGGCGGATACAAAATTTACGCTACAATTGATACCGATATTCAAGACATAATGGAATCGGTGTATTTAAATCAAAAAGCTTATTTTTCACAAAAATCATCCGATAAAACCTCACATGTTCAATCTGCAATGACTGTTACGGATTACAGCGGTAATATATTAGGCATTGTCGGCGGCGTCGGCAAAAAAACCGTTAACCGCGGTCTTAACAGAGCAGTTGATTCGCCGCGTCAGCCGGGTTCTACAATGAAACCGCTCGGCGTATATGTTCAGGCCGTCGACAGCAATAAAATTTCATATTCAACCATGGTTGAAGACAAACCGCTTGACAACTATAAAGACGGTAAAAAAGGTCCTGAAGAGTGGTATCACTATTACGCGGGTAATATGACGGTAGCAAAGGCGCTTGAACGTTCTGCAAATACCATACCGTGTTGGATTTTAAAGGATCAGGTCGGTATTGAAGATTCATTTAATTTTTTAACCCAAAAGCTAAAATTAAAGCATCTGACAAATAACGATAAAAATTTAGCATCATTGGCATTGGGCGGTTGCTCATACGGAATAACAACTACCGAATCTGCGGCAGCCTACGCCATTTTCGGCAACGGCGGTAAGTACTACGAGCCGACAACATACACAAGAGTTTTAGACATAAACGACGAAATTGTTCTTGAACCGAGTGAAGGCGAACAGGTTATAAAAGAATCGACCGCCACAATTATGAACAGACTGTTGCAAAATGTTGTGTACGGCTCGCAGGGTACCGGCAAAGGTATTGCCGGTTACAGTAAAATGAAGGCTTATGCCAAAACAGGTACTTCGAGCGAATCTAAAGACTTGTGGATGGTTGCAGGCACGCCGTATTATGTCGGCAGTGTATGGTACGGCTTTGACAAACCCGAAAACGTGCATAATGCAGGGGCGGCGGCAAAGGTATGGCGCGATATTATGACCAAGGTACATCAAGGCCTTGAGGAAAAAGAATTTACCTTCAGTAATGATGTTATTGAATCAAAATACTGCAACCGTACCGGACTTTTGGCACTTCCTTCATGTCACAGCACATCTGTGGGTTATTATGCCTCGGGCGTAGATATCGAAACCTGTAAAGGAGGTCACGCCGGCAATAACGCCGAAACCGAAACATCGTC
Organism: uncultured Oscillospiraceae bacterium; assembly: GCA_905211675.1. Classification (GTDB taxonomy): domain Bacteria; phylum Bacillota; class Clostridia; order Oscillospirales; family Acutalibacteraceae; genus UBA737. The sequence goes on along the minus strand of CAJMBP010000096.1, from coordinate 2,351 downwards.
AACCGTCAGTACACAAAGTGAGACAACATCTTCCGATACCTCCTCGGTTACTTCGAGCGAATCACAAACAAGCAGTTCCGACTTGTCCTCCGAGCAACAGTCTTCGGTTGACAGCGATACATCATCGGATAACAGTTCTTCGACCGATTCGAACGAATCAAATTCTGAAAGCAGCTCTGAAGCTCAAACCTCATCCGAGGATAAAACCCACTCAGACAAAAATTACACTTCAAAACATAATACAAATTAACGGTACAACGGGGTATTTATTACACAAAATGCCCCGTTGTTCTGTTAAAAAATTATTGCTCAAATGCTATTTATGTGATATAATGTTTTAAATATGTGACTTTTATCGATTTAAAAAACTTTTGGAGTGTAAATTATGCGCATTTTAGGCATTGATCCGGGTTATGCAACTATTGGATACGGTATAGTTGAATACAATAATTTCAAATTCAAAACAATAGCCTACGGCGCAGTTACAACAACTCCCGATAAATTGTTTTCTGACAGACTGTGTGATATTTATAATGATATTTCCGCCATTATAAAAAAATACGAGCCGGAATTTCTTTCAATAGAAAAACTGTTTTTTAACACAAACACTACAACCGCAATTGATGTGGCACAGGCAAGGGGAGTCATTCTGCTTGCCGCGCGTATGTGTAACATTGAAATATTCGAATACACACCTTTACAGGTAAAACAGTCAATCACAGGCTACGGCAGGGCAGAAAAACATCAGGTTATGGAAATGGTTAAAAATCTTTTGCAGTTAAAATCGGTGCCAAAGCCCGATGACACCGCCGATGCATTGGCGCTTGCTATTTGTCACGGTCACACCGCGGGAAGTCTTTATACAAAGCTCGGAAAGGAATATAAGCAATGATAGCAACCTTAAACGGTAAACTTATTATTAAAGAACTCGGATATGTTGTTGTTGAGTGCGGCGGCGTAGGTTTTAAATGCTTTGTAACACAAAAAACATCCGCATCAATAGGTAAAATAGGCGATACGGTGCTTTTATATACACATCTGGCTGTCCGTGAGGATGCGCTTGATTTATACGGCTTTGAAGATTTGCAGGAACTTGAAGTATATAAGCTTATAACTTCGGTAAGCGGTGTCGGGGCTAAAATAGGTCTTGCCGTTCTTTCTGAATTTTCTGCCGATAAAGTTTTGCTGTTTATTGCAAGCGGTGATTCAAAATCTCTTACTGCCGCTTCGGGAGTAGGAATTAAGCTTGCGCAACGAATTGTGCTTGAACTGAAAGACAAAGTAGGTAACTACGCTTCAAAAGATGCAGGGATTGATTTGAATTCCGTAGGTAATGCAACGGTAAACACATCTTCAAAAGAGGCCGTTGAAGCGCTTGTGTCACTCGGATATTCGCAAAGCGAAGCCTCGCTTGCGGTTGGCAGGCTTGACCCGTCTTTAACCACCAATGAGCTTATAAAGCTTGCGCTTAAATCTTTGGCAAGGGGGTTGTAATTTGTGATAGAGCAGGAAATGGATTTTGAAAATCGAATAGTGTCTCCCGAATACAATTCGGCTGATGATGACGCCGAACTCTCTTTACGCCCTAAAACGCTTGATGACTATATAGGTCAGGATAAGGTAAAAGATAATTTAAGCATATATATAAAGGCGGCTCGAGGACGCAACGAAACGCTTGACCATGTATTACTTTACGGCCCTCCCGGCCTTGGTAAAACAACCTTATCGGGAATTATTGCCCGCGAAATGGGGGTTAACCTGCGTGTTACATCGGGTCCTGCCATTGAAAAACAGGGTGATTTGGTAGCAATATTAACCTCGCTTAATGAGGGCGATGTTTTATTCATTGATGAAATTCACCGCTTACCTCGCAACGTTGAGGAGATTTTATATCCCGCAATGGAGGATTTTTCACTTGATATTATTTTGGGCAAGGGCCCTTCTGCCCGTTCAATACGGCTTGATGTACCGCATTTTACACTTGTGGGTGCCACAACACGCTCGGGTCAGCTTACCGCACCTTTGCGCGACCGTTTCGGTGTGCTTTTGCGGTTAGAACTTTACACACCCGAACAGTTGGGTCAAATTGTAAAGCGTTCGGCAGGAATTTTAGGAATACCTATCGATACCGAAGGCGCTTTAGAAATAGCCTCACGCTCACGCGGCACACCGCGTATTGCAAACAGGTTGCTTAAGCGTGTTCGTGATATAGCCGAAATTGAATTTGACGGCGAAATTACCGTCGATGTTGCACAGCACGCCTTATCGCGTTTTGAAATTGACGAGTTAGGTCTTGACGACTTTGATCGCAAGATGCTTACGGCAATTATTAACAATTACGGCGGCGGTCC
>CAJMBP010000095.1 GCA_905211675.1 uncultured Oscillospiraceae bacterium | reverse complement strand
GAACGCATCCCCGCCGATATCCGTGCGGCAGGCGGTGTTTCACGAATGAGCGACCCTAAAATGATAAAGGGTATTCAAAATGCCGTTTCAATTCCCGTTATGGCAAAGTGCCGTATAGGTCACTTTGCAGAGGCGCAGATTTTGCAGGCAATCGAAATCGACTATATCGACGAAAGCGAGGTATTGTCCCCCGCAGACGATAAATACCACATTGACAAAACAAAATTCGATGTTCCGTTTGTATGCGGTGCAAAGGACCTTGGTGAAGCTCTGCGCCGTATAAACGAAGGTGCGTCTATGATAAGAACAAAGGGCGAACCCGGCACAGGCGATGTTGTTCAGGCGGTGCGCCACATGCGTATGATGCAGTCTGAAATTCGCAGAATAGGCTCAATGGCCGAGGACGAGCTGTTTGAAACGGCAAAGCAGTTACAGGTGCCTTACGAACTTGTAAAGTATGTTCACGAAAACAAAAAACTGCCCGTTGTTAATTTTGCCGCGGGCGGAGTCGCCACCCCTGCCGACGCGGCGTTAATGATGCAGCTTGGCGCAGAGGGCGTATTTGTAGGCTCGGGCATATTCAAATCGGGCAATCCCGAAAAAAGAGCCGCCGCAATAGTAAAGGCCGTTACCAACTTTAACGACGCAAAGCTTATTGCCGAGCTTTCCGAAGACCTTGGTGAAGCTATGGTTGGAATTAACGAGCAGGAAATCGAAATTTTGATGGCAGAAAGAGGTAAATAAAAAATGCAGATTGCTGTGCTTGCACTGCAAGGTGCATTTATCGAGCATGAAAAAATGCTCGAACGCCTCGGGGTTTCATACATTGAAATTCGCCAAAAGCGTGATTTGAATTTTACTTATGACGGCTTGATTATACCCGGGGGAGAGAGCACCGTACAGGGCAAGCTTATGCGCGAGCTTGAATTGTTTGAGCCTATAAAAGATCAAATTGAAAACGGTCTGCCCGTGTTCGGCACCTGCGCAGGTCTTCTTTTGTTGGCAAAAAAGATCGAAAACGATGACCGCCGTCATTTTGCCACAATGGATATTACCGCTGTACGAAACGCCTACGGCAGACAGCTCGGAAGCTTTTATACCGAATCGGAGTTCAAGGGTTCGGGAACAATACCTATGACCTTTATACGCGCGCCGTATATATCAAGCGTTTCCGAAAACGCCGAGGTTTTGGCGATTGTAGATAAAAAAATAGTTGCAGCAAAACAAAAAAATCAACTGGTAACCGCTTTTCACCCCGAACTAAATGACGATTTATCGGTGCACAACTATTTTTTAAATATGGTTAAAAGTCCCGATAAGGCTTAATAAGGAGAATATTATGCAAATTTATCTTGATAACGCCGCTACCACAAAAATGAGTAAAACGGCAATAAATGCAATGCTTCCGTATATGGACGGCATTTACGGCAATCCGTCAAGCCTGCACAGCGCAGGTCAAAAGGCCAATGAAGCATTGGTTTGCGCCCGTGAGCAAATTGCAAAATGCATAGGGTGCACGGCAAAAGAAATCACATTTACCTCGGGCGGAAGCGAGGCGGATAATCAAGCTATTATTTCTGCCGCAAGCATTGGTGAAAGAAAGGGCAAGAAGCACATTATTTCTACCGCTTTTGAGCATCACGCCGTTTTAAACACACTTAAAAAGCTCGAGAAAAAAGGCTTTGAAATTACCCTACTTGATGTGCACGAAAACGGAATTATCTATCCCGAGCAGGTAAGCAACGCCATTCGCGACGATACCTGCCTTGTCACAGTTATGTATGCAAACAACGAAATCGGCACTATTCAGCCTATAAAAGAAATCGGGCAGATTTGCCGCGAAAAAGGCGTTCTTTTTCATACCGACGCAGTTCAGGCGGCGGGGCATTTACACATAAACGTAAACGAGCAAAACATAGATATGCTTTCTTTATCGGCTCATAAATTCAAAGGGCCTAAAGGTATAGGTGCTCTGTATGCACGGCGCGGAACGATTCTTACAAATATTATCGACGGCGGCGCGCAGGAACGCGGCAAACGGGCGGGCACCGAAAATATTCCCGCAATTATGGGTATGGCGGCGGCATTTGTTGAAGCCTGTAACAGCATAGATAAAAATACCGAAAAAATCACCGCCATGCGCAACCGACTTATCGAGGGAATATCGGAAATACCGCACAGTATTTTAAACGGTGACGCCGTAAAGCGTCTGCCCTCGAATGTTAACTTTTGTTTTGAAGGAATAGAGGGAGAATCGCTGTTACTGTTGCTCGACGATAAGGGAATATGCGCTTCGTCGGGCTCGGCCTGCACATCAGGCTCGCTTGACCCAAGTCATGTTCTTTTAGCAATAGGTAGGGTGCACGATATTGCACACGGCTCGCTTCGCCTTACCCTTTCGGAAGAAAACACACCCGAAGAGATTGAATACACAATCAAAGCCGTAAAGGATGTTGTGGACTATCTGCGAAGTATGTCACCTATTTGGCGTGACCTTGTAAGCGGCAAAAAAGAATTTGTTATTAAGTGAGGTTTTATTATGGCTTTATACAGCGAAAAGGTGATGGACCATTTTAGAAATCCCCGCAATGTAGGCGTTATTGAAAACGCCGACGGCGTAGGCGAAGTAGGCAACGCAAAATGCGGAGATATTATGAAGATATACCTTAAAATCGACAACGACATTATAACCGATGTCAAATTTGAAACATTTGGTTGCGGCTCGGCAATAGCATCAAGCTCAATGGCTACCGAGCTTATTAAAGGCAAGCCCGTATCCGACGCACTTGCCCTTACAAACAAAGCGGTAGTCGAAGCGCTCGACGGGTTGCCCGCACACAAAATACATTGTTCCGTTCTTGCCGAAGAGGCAATAAAATCGGCTCTTAAAGATTACTACGATAAAAACGGCATAGAATATGACCGCTCGCAGTTTCCCGACTGTGAAAGCTGCGGTCATTGCTGTGACCAATAAATTCAAAATGCGGTAATGAAAGGCTGAACCCATAAAATGAAAAAAGCGCTTATTGCCATGAGCGGCGGAGTAGATTCCTCTCTTGCCGCCGAGCTTACAATAGATAACGGCTTTGACTGTATCGGGTGCACAATGAAGCTTTATCATAACGAGGATGTATGCATAAAAAACGCCCGAAGCTGTTGCTCGCTTGATGATACCGAGGATGCAAGAAGCGTTTGCCGCAAACTGGGTATGCCGTATTATGTGTTTAATTTTACAGATGACTTTCGTGAAAGTGTCATTAAAAAATTTGTGCAAAGCTATGAAAACGGCATAACCCCCAACCCTTGCATTGACTGTAACCGTTATCTTAAATTTGATAGGCTTTATAACAGGGCAAAAATATTAGGTTGCGATTATATTGTGACAGGCCATTATGCAAGAATAGAAAAGGAAAACGGCAAATTTTTACTGAAAAAAGCCTTCGACCAATCAAAAGACCAAAGCTATGTGCTGTACTCACTGACGCAAGAGCAGTTGTCGCACACCTTGTTTCCGCTCGGTGAAATGCTTAAATCAGACGTTAGAAGGCTTGCTGAACAACGCGGATTTGTAAACGCAGACAAGCCTGACAGTCAGGACATTTGCTTTGTGCCCGACGGTGATTATGCCGAATTTTTAGAAAAATATACCGGCAATAAATACCCTTGCGGAAACTTTGTAGGCACAAACGGCGAGGTTATCGGTCAGCATAAGGGCACCGTGCGTTACACCGTGGGTCAGCGCAAAGGGCTTGGAATTTCATTTAAAGAGCCTATGTATGTAAAAAGCATTAACTGTGCCGACAACAGCGTTGTGCTCTGCCGTGAAAATGAGTTGTATTCGAAAAATGCAACGGTTTGCGATTTTAACTGGATATCGGGTGAAGCGCCGCAAAACGAAATCAGGTGCAAGGTGAAAATTCGTTACCGACGACCTGAGCAGTGGGCGGTTGTAGTGACTAAGCCCGACAAAACCGTGCAAATTATATTCGATGAACCCCAACGGGCAATTACACCCGGGCAGGCCGCCGTGTTGTATGACGGCGATGTTGTTTTGGGCGGCGGCACAATAAGCAAAACAGTTTAGGTTTAAATGAAATTCATATTATATCTATGATATCATTGCAGAGGTGTTAAATATGATGATATCCACCAGAGGCAGATATGCACTGCGGGTTTTGATTGATTTGGCAGAGCATACCGACTGTGGATTTATTCCCATGAAAGAAATTGCCGAAAGGCAGGGAATATCGTTAAAATATTTAGGTCAGATAATTCCCGTATTGTCGAAGAACGGGTTTGTTGAGGCTGTGCACGGCAAGGGCGGCGGATATCGGCTTTTAAAACCTCCCGCCGAATGCCGCATAGGCGATATACTGCGGCTTACCGAGGGTGACCTTGCCCCAGTATCGTGCCTTGAATGCGGCGCAAAGCCCTGCGAAAGAGCCTTTGAATGTCGCACCTACCCCATATGGACCGAATTTTACAGAATAGTCACCGACTATTTTGACGGCATAACACTTGCCGATGTTATAAAAATCGATACTTCCGACAATTATTCAATATAGCAAAACA
>CAJMBP010000094.1 GCA_905211675.1 uncultured Oscillospiraceae bacterium | reverse complement strand
AAAGGCGTAAATATTGTTTTTTACAGTACTTGAAAATTGCAAAAGAATATTGTATTATAATAAAGTAAATAATAAATTTGTAATTATATCATGGTTTATGGAGATGTCATTATGTCTAAATACACAGTTGCCTCAATTAAAGAGATGTTAGAAAAAAAGCTGTCGCACAATTTCGGTGTAACACCCGAACAGGCTTCGGATGATATTTTTTATAAAGCCACGGTGCTGGTGCTGCTTGATATTATGAGCGAGCGCAAGGCGCAGTTTAAAAAGGCGGTTGACGAGCAGGAAATCAAAACCGTTTACTATTTAAGTATGGAATTTTTAATGGGCCGTTCGCTTAAAAACAATCTTTACAACCTTGACCTTACCGAAACGGTACGTAAGGCGCTTAAAACCTATAAGGTAAATCTTGACAACCTATTTGAGTTAGAGCCCGATGCGGGCCTCGGCAACGGCGGTCTCGGCCGCTTGGCGGCGTGCTTTCTTGACGGTCTTTCAAGCAACAGCTATTCGGCAATGGGCTATTGCATTAAATATGAGCTTGGTATATTCCGTCAGAAATTGGTTGACGGCTGGCAGACCGAAATGCCCGATTTTTGGTTGCCGGGCGGCGAGGTCTGGCTTGAACCGCGCCCTTCGTCTGCGGTAGACGTTCACTTTGACGGCTATATAGACGAATGGTGGGACAACAACTATCACCATGTTGAGCATAAAAATTACAGCAATGTGCGCGCAATGCCTTATGACCTTAAGGTTGCGGGCAAGGACGGCAGGACTGTGAATGTGCTCAGGCTTTGGAGCGCCGAATGTCAGGATTTCGATATGTCCGCTTTCAGTCAGGGCGACTATGTAAGGGCTATCGAGCAACGCGCGTCGGCAGAAGCCATTTCAAAGGTGCTTTACCCCGAAGACAATCACCCCGAGGGCAAGTCGCTTCGACTTCGTCAACAGTATTTTTTGGTGTCGGCTTCGGTGCAGGACATTCTTAACCGTCACATGCGCAAATATAACACCCTCGAAAATCTGCCCGATAAGGTTGCAATTCATATTAACGATACGCATCCTACCCTTGCAATACCCGAGCTTATGCGACTGCTTCTTGACGAATGCGGTTATTCTTGGGAAAAGGCGTGGGATATTGTAACGCGCACAGTAGCTTACACCAACCACACCATAATGGCGGAAGCCCTTGAATGCTGGCAGGTTGGTCTGTTTAAGGAAAGAATGCCGCGTATTTATCAAATAGTCGAAGAAATTGACCGCAGATACCGTCAGGAGGTTATTGCAAAAACAGGCGACTTTGCACTTGCGGAACGCACCGCAATTATTCAGGGCGGCGTAGTCCGTATGGCAAATCTGTGCGTTGCGGCGTGCCACACCGTAAACGGTGTTTCAAAGCTTCACAGCGATATTATCAAAAAAGAGCTTTTCAACGATTATTACAAAATGACGCCCGAAAAGTTCACCAATGTTACAAACGGTATTGCTCACCGCAGATGGCTGTGTCAGGCTAACCCCGAGCTTACCGCTTTAATTACAGAGCTTATAGGCGACGGTTTTATTAAAGACGCGTCAAACCTTGAAAAGCTTATGGCTTATGCCGACGATAAAACCGTGCTTGACCGCCTTAAACAAATCAAGCTTTCAAACAAGGTGCGTCTTGCAAACTATGTAAAAGACAATATGGGCATTACTTTTGACCCGAATTCGGTTGTCGATATGCAGGTAAAAAGACTGCATGAATATAAGCGCCAGCATATGAACGCGCTGCATATTATTACCGAGTATTTATACCTTAAAGATAATCCTAATGCTCCTTTTACACCAAAAACATATATTTTCGGTGCTAAGGCGGCCCCCGGTTATCTGTTTGCAAAAGAGATAATTCAAATGCTTTATAAGTTGTCGGTGGTAATAAACAACGACCGTGCGGTAAATGACAAGTTAAAAATGCTGTTTCTTGAGGATTACCGTGTGACGCTTGCCGAGCTTATGATACCCGCGGCAGAAATAAGCGAGCAGATTTCGCTTGCATCAACCGAGGCTTCGGGCACCAGCAATATGAAATTTATGATGAACGGCGCCGTTACCTTGGGCACCGAAGACGGTGCAAATGTTGAAATTCACAGCGCTGTCGGCGACGACAATATAATTATTTTCGGTATGCAGACGCCCGAGGTATTAAAAATACAAAAAACGGGTTATTCGCCGCTTTCGTACTACAATAACAATGCCGATCTTCGCAACGCGCTTGATTTTATAGGCAGGGGAATTGACGGAAAGCAGTTTGACAATATTTATAATACGCTTAAAAATGTCGATCACTATATGGCGCTTGCCGACTACGCCGACTATTGCGAGGCACAAAAACGTGCAATGCAGCTTTATAACAGCCCTGATGTTTGGAATAAAATGTCGCTTGTAAACATTGCAAAATCAGGCATATTTGCCGCTGACCGTTCAATAGATGACTATGCCAAAAATATTTGGCATTTGGAAAAGGTTAAGTAATGAATTACTATCCGTTTGATTCACGAAACAGTTTATACCGTTCTCATCTCGGAGCCGTACCTTCAGGCGAAGGTCTGAAGCTACGGCTGTTGTTGCATAAAGACGCCTGCGTGTATAACGCCTTTTTGAGACTTGCAAACGACAGCGATAATTTAATTTTTGAAACGCCTATGACGCCCGCCGAGTTTTTGGGCGATTATCAATTTTACGATTGCGAAATAAAGCTTAATGAGGGGCTTTATTGGTTTGATTTTTATTACACAAGCGCCCACGGCCGATTTTTTGTTGTAAAAAGCAAACACGGTTTGGGTGTTGTGTCGACTTACGCGGGCGACCGTTTCCAGCTTACGGTTTACAGCAATGAATTTACAACCCCCGATTGGCTTAAGGGCGGGCTTATTTATCAAATTTTTCCCGACAGATTTTACGCTTCGGGAGAGCCTAAAAGCAATGTGCCTACCGATAGATTTATATGTGAAGATTGGGGCAAGCAACCCGAATACAGGCAAAATAACGGCGCCTGTTCACTCGGCAACGATTATTACTGCGGCGACCTTAAAGGCATTATGCAAAAACTGCCCTATCTTAAAGAGTTGGGTGTAAATTGCATTTATTTAAATCCTATTTTTGAAGCCCATTCAAATCATCGCTACAACACGGCAAACTATGAAAAAATAGATGTACTTTTGGGGGATGAGCAGGACCTTGAATTACTTTGCAAAAAAGCCGAAAAGTTCGGTATAAAAATTATTCTCGACGGTGTATTTTCTCACACGGGCGATGACAGCGTTTATTTTAACCGCACAGGCCGTTACGGTTCGGGCGGCGCATACCGCGATTACAACTCGCCCTACCGTGAGTGGTTCAAATTTTACGATTACCCAAACGGTTATGACGCTTGGTGGGGCGTAAAAACACTGCCCGAAACAAATGAAAACAATGACAGCTTTACAGAATACATTACAGGCGAAAAGGGCATTTTGCGAAGGTATTTAAAAATGGGCATAGGCGGCTGGCGGCTTGATGTTGCCGATGAACTGCCCGACGCTTTTTTAGACAGACTGCGTAATGCGGTAAAGAGCGAAAACAGCAGGGCCTATATTTTGGGCGAAGTGTGGGAGGACGCCAGCAACAAAATAAGCTACGGCGCGCGCCGCAAGTTTTTGCGCGGAACCCAGCTTGACAGCGTTATGAACTATCCGTTTGCCAATGCAATTTTAAACTTTATAAAATTCGGCGACGGCGACCTTTTGAGCGAAACGGTGCATACGGTACTCGAAAACTATCCGAAATGCTCGGTAGATACACTTATGAACCATCTTGGTACGCATGATACGGCGCGTGTGCTTACAATGCTCGGCAAGGGCGACGGCTTTATCGGAGACCGACAGTGGCAGTCACAGCAAACGCTTTCCGACTGCGAATATAATTTAGGGGTAAGGCGTTTAAAGGCGGCGGCAGTTATTCAGTACACTTTACCCGGTGTTCCTTCACTGTTTTACGGTGATGAGGCGGGAGTGCAGGGCTACGGCGACCCGTTTTGCCGTGCGACATATCCGTGGGGCAGGGAAAATGCCGATTTGCTTGAATTTTACAGATTGCTCGGCGGCGTGAGAAGAGGCTGTAAAGCCTTTGCAGACGGCGATTTTTATACGGTTTTAGCAATTGATAATGCAATAGCCTACACGCGTAAAAACGCGGGCGGCAGGGCGTTTATTGCGGTAAACCGAGGCTGTGAAGAAGTCAATTTGGGTTTACCGAAAGAATTTACCTACTGTAAAACATTTTTCGGCAAAGCACCCAAAAACGGTACGGTCACACTCGGCGAATATGAATACTGTATAGTATATGAATAAAAAAATATTGTCTTATTTATAATTTAATGATATAATATGCTTGCAAATCTAAATTTTCGGAGGATAGTTATGTCTAAAATAATTATATCAAGTGACAGCACAAGCGATTTAAGCCCCGAACTTAAAGAAAGATACGGCATAAGAATTTTGCCTTTGGGCGTTACACTCGGCACAAATGTTTACCGTGACGGGTTTGATATTACGCCCGATGATATTTATGCCCATTATGATAAAACCGGCGAGCTGCCCAAAAC
>CAJMBP010000093.1 GCA_905211675.1 uncultured Oscillospiraceae bacterium | reverse complement strand
TTTATGTAAATATTTTATCATATTGAAATTTATCTTTCAATATGAAATTTTAAAGGGGAAATTGTAATGAAAGTATTTGTTGTAAATGCCGGCAGTTCGTCACTTAAATATCAGCTTATTGATATGGAAAATGAAACTGTTCTTGCAAAGGGTCTTTGTGAACGCATAGGCGTAACAGGTGCTATTAAGCATACCGCCGCCGACGGCAGAGTTTATAAGGCGGAAACGCCGATGCCCACTCACAGCGAGGCATTTGAAGCAGTAGTTTACGCTATGACTAAGTCTGACGCCAAGGTTATTGATTCGCTTGACGAGGTAGGGGCAATAGGACACCGTGTTGTTCACGGTGCCGAAGAATTTAACAAATCGGCGCTTATTACCGACGAAATGATTGCAAAGGTGCGCGAGTGCAGTGTTATGGCTCCGCTTCACAACCCTGCAAACATTTTGGGTATTGAGGCATGCACAAAAACCTTTGGCGATAAGGTTCCTCAGGTTGGCGTGTTTGATACATCTTTTCACCAGACTATGCCGGCAAAAGCTTATATGTACGCTCTACCTTATGAATATTATGAAAAATACCGTGTTCGTAAATACGGTTTTCACGGCACATCGCACAGCTTTGTAAGCGACCGCGCGGCAGAGCTTGAAGGCAAAGACAAAAAAGACCTCAAGATTATTACCTGCCATTTAGGTAACGGTTGTTCAATTTCTGCTATCAAAGACGGTGTTTGCATAGACACTTCAATGGGCTTTACACCGCTTGACGGCTTTATGATGGGCACCCGTTGCGGAACGCTTGACCCGTCAACACTTACATACATTGCCGAAAAAGAAAATCTTTCTTTTGCAGATGTCGATGCTATATGCAATAAAAAATCGGGTGTGCTTGGCATTTCGGGCGTGTCTAATGATAACCGCGATGTAGCCGCGGCCGCCGCCGAGGGTAACGAGCGCGCCGCGCTTGCCATTGATATGCAGCGTTATCAAATTCTTAAGTTTGTAGGTTCTTATGTTGCGGCAATGAACGGCGTTGACACCATAGTATTTACCGGAGGTATCGGCGAAAACGACGAAGAGCTTCGTGAGTATGTTTGCGAAAATCTTGCCTACCTTGGCGTAAAGCTCAATACCGAAGCAAATAAGGTTCACGGTCAAGAAATTAAGATTTCTACCGATGACAGTAAAGTTAATGTTTACATTATACCCACTAATGAGGAGCTTAAAATAGCAAGAGATACAAAGGCTATTGTAGAAGCGCTTTAATAAGAGGAAAGGAATGCCGGAAACATTGTGAATTTAATACTTTGTTTTCGGCTTTTTATTTATGAATACTATTGAGTTGAAGCAAAACATTACAAGCGGAAAATACGATAAAGATTTCGCCATGCTTTACGGCGATGTTAAGCCGGCAAAGGACCGCTATATAGGCGCATTAGATGAATTTTTAAATTTATACGGCGACCGAGACAATATTCGTCTTTTTTCTGCCCCGGGACGCACCGAAATAGGCGGAAATCACACCGACCATCAGCACGGGCTTGTTCTTGCAGGCAGTGTTAATCTTGATGTTATTGCGGTGGTTTCTCAAAATCAAAGCAATACCGTTCGCATAAAATCACAAGGTTACGAAATGGATGAGCTTTATATAACCGAGCTTGAGGTAAAGCCGTCGGAAAACGGTAAAGCAATAGCCCTTATACGCGGCGTACTTGCGGCTTTTTGTAAAAACGGTTACAGTGTAGGCGGTTTTGATGCATATACAACATCTAATGTATTAAAAGGTTCGGGGCTTTCATCATCGGCGGCGTTTGAGGTTTTGGTGTCGGGTATTATAAACGGCTTGTTTAACGACGCGGCTGTAAATGCGGTGGATATTGCAAAATATTCGCAGTTTGCCGAGCGTGAATACTTCGGAAAACCTTGTGGTTTGCTTGACCAGATGGCGTCGTCTGTGGGCGGCTTTACATACGCCGATTTTAACGACCCGCAAAACCCTGTTGTTGAAAAGATAAATCTTGATTTATCACAGTCGGGCCACACACTCTGCGTTGTTGATACGGGCGGCAATCACGCAAATTTAACCGAAGATTATGCCGACATTACACGCGAGTGTAAAGCCGTCAGCGAATGCTTGGGCGTTGAATTTTTAAGAGATGCCGACCAAGACCGTTTTTATTCAAGCATTGCCGAAATTCGCCGAAAATGCGGCGACCGTGCGGTGCTTAGGGCAATGCACTTTTTCAATGAAGATGAGCGTGTCCTAACGCAAAAATCTGCGCTCAAACGCGGTGATTTTAACACATTTTTTGCAGCTGTTAAGCGATCGGGCGAGTCGTCCTACGATTTACTTCAGAATGTTTATTCACCCTCAAATCCGCGCGAACAGGCAATATCATTAGCACTCGCACTCACAAAGCAGTTTTTAAACGGCAGAGGTGCATTCCGTGTTCACGGCGGCGGCTTTGCAGGCACAATTCAGTGCTATATACCGAACAAAATGTTCGATGATTATAAGCATATGATAGAGTCTGTATTCGGCGAAAATTCCTGCGTAAAACTGTTTGTGCGGGGTGTAGGCGGATACGAGCTGAAAGGTGATATGTAATGGAAACTTTACAAAGCGTGTGGAACGGTTTTAAAAGGCTTGACTTTAAATTTAAAGACCGCGACTGTATTTTGGTGTGTCCGAATGACGCCGTAGGCGGCAACAAATGGCTTTATAAAACCGAGTATTTTGACGCTTTTCCTCAAATGGAAATTGAAATGCTCAAAAAAGGTTATTATCTTGCACATATGCAAAACAAGTCACGCATGTGCCCTACCGAAGACACCGATATTCGCCCTGAATTTTGCGAAATGTTAAGCCGAGAATTCGGGCTTAATTCAAAATGCGCGCTTGTAGGTATGAGCTGTGGCGGTATGCAGGCGGTTTATTTTGCCGCTAAATACCCACGGTATGTTGCCTGTGCCTACCTTGACGCACCTGTAATGAACTATTTGAGCTGGCCTTTTGCTTTAGGTGTCGGAGAGGATGACAGCTCGGCAGAATTTATAAAGGCTATGGGGCTTGAACTTCCGCAAATGCTTAACTTCAGAAATCACCCCATTGACCAAAAGGAAGCACTTTTAAAATCGGGTGTGCCTATAATGCTTGTAAGCGGCGACAGCGACAGAACAGTACCGTTTTCCGAAAACGGACAACAGCTTGTAAATTATTACCGCCAAAACGGCGCCGATATTGAGGTTATAATTAAAGAGGGCGGCAACCACCACCCACACGGCCTGACCGATAACACACCGATTATAAATTTTATAGAAAGATATTATTAAAAAATCTCTGTCCTGAAAATCAGGGCAGAGATTTTTGTGTATTAACAATTAAAGACCGGTGGCTTTTAAATAATCTGCATAAGCCTTTTCCCAAGCGTCATTGTCGCAGGGGGTATAGGTTTTAATGTCGGTTGAATTTGAAATAACTTTACGCAGCTCGGTAAAGTCGGCAATTTCGCCCAAAGCGTTAAACGCAACGCCTATGTTACCCATAACCGTGGCTTCGGTAGGGCCTGCAAGCACAGGCACATTGCATGCGTCGCTTGTCATTTGACAAAGAAGTCGGTCCTTTATGCCGCCTCCTAAAATGTTAATGCTGTGGTATTTTTTATCGCCCATGTAATTAAGCGCGTTAAAGGTGTATTTGTATTTCATAGCAAGGCTTTGATAGATACAGCGCATAACCTCACCGCGTGTTTTAGGCACATACTGACCTGTTTTTTCGCAATATTCTTTTACTCTGCTCGGCAGGTTGCCGGCAGGCTCAAATGCACTGTCATCAACATTTATAAAGCATTTAAATGGTTCGGCTTCGAGCGCTTCTTTTTCAAGTGTGTCAAAGCCTACCTCTTCGCCCTCGCGCCTGAACTGACGGCGTGACTCCTGAATGAGCCAAAGACCCATAATATTTTTAAGGAAGCGCGTGGTGTCTTCAAAACCGCCCTCGTTTGTAAAGTCGGCCTTCGCAGCCTTTTCTGTGAGTATGGGTGTTTTACTTTCAATGCCGAAAAGGCTCCATGTTCCGCAGCTGATATAAGCCGTATTGCTGTCCGTTGCGGCACTTACGACGGCGCTCGCCGTATCATGAGTTGCAACCGCAACAACGGGAATCTTGTCACATTCAAGCTCTGAGCATATTTCATCAGACAGCTCACCGTAAACCTGTCCCGGACGTATGAAGTCGGCAAATATGTTTTTGTCAATCGAAAGCTTGCTCATAAGCTCCTCATCCCATTCAAGAGTTTCCGGATTGAGCAGGTTTGTCGTTGATGCGTCCGTTATTTCAGTGCGCATCTTGCCCGTAAGGAAATATGCAAACAGATCCGGCATGAGAAGTATCTTGTCAACACAGTTCATTATGTTCTTCTTGTATTTGTAAAGATAATAAAGCTGATAAATAGTATTGATTCTCAGACTTTGCGTACCCGTTTTCTTATAAATATCGTCCTTTGACATTATGTTCTCGTAAATTTCCTCGGGCATACCCTCAGTACGTCTGTCACGGTAGTTTACGGGATTTGCAACAAGCTGTCCGTCCTTGTCGAGCATACCGAAATCAACGCCCCACGTATCGATGCCTATTGCATCTATTTT
>CAJMBP010000092.1 GCA_905211675.1 uncultured Oscillospiraceae bacterium | reverse complement strand
CTCTATTGTCTGCGGTCTTGAAAGTAAGGGTCTTACCCTCTGCAGTTTCCCAATTTGTGCCGTCGGTGGACATTTCAAGAGCCACATCCAGCTTACCGGATTGGATCTTGTTTACCGCAGTGGATGCGGAGTCGGTGAACCACGCAAAGGTGGTGCCGATGAGCATTGCAACGCATATAAGCACTGCAATAACGCTTGACAACAGCGCGCGCTTCGTTGTCCTTGTGTTATTCATTGTTTTTCCTCCTTAAAATTTATTTTTTGCTTGGAATAACACTATGTAAACGGCTTTTGCCGTTTGCAACGGAATAAATGAATTTTTAATAATGAATAATGAATAATTTCTGTGTCAGCTCCGCCGACGGATGTAAATACGAGTGATATTTTTGCTACCTTGCCTCCCTTGTGTAAAGGGAGGTGGATTTTGCGAAGCAAAAGACGGAGGGATTGTTAATGCTTTATTTATGCCTTAAGTTTTTGACCTTTAAGACAATCCCTCAGTCACTTCGTGCCAGCTCCCTTTACACAAGGGAGCCTTTTTTTCGACAATCAAAAGGCACAAATGCCCGAGATAAAAAGAATAAGAGAGGCAATTGCTTTTTAAGTAAAAACACTTGTGCCCTTTGATTGTCGCCCACTCGCACTGTGAGTGGGTTACAGAAGATTCAACCAACCATTATTTGCAATAAGCAAATTTAGAACAATTCAAGGCTTTGAGTAAATTTATCTGTGATAAAACGGAATCAATGAAAGCCACAATCTTTTCTTTTCACGCTTCCAATGGCGGCGTTCTGTGCCGTCGGTACGGCGAATTTCTTGATTTATTCGTTTAAGCTTGTAATGAAATTTGTTGAAAAACAGCACAATTTTTAAAATTATAAGAAAAACCAATACCACGGCTGCCATAATTGCAATTACGGTTAATAAATCGGTAAAAGGATTGCCTGTAAAAATCATATTAAACCCCTTTGTATGCTTTTTTTGAGTCCACCGGTTTTTAACATTATGTCTTAAAAGAGATTATCACCCGCAGTGTCTTCGCTTGTAGTGACTGCATCAGACTGTTGCGAGGCGAGCTGCGCTTTAAGCGCCTGTAATTCCGCCATAATTTTTTGGCTTTCGGCGCGTTCTGCTTCTATTTTTTCGCGTTCGGCTTTCATTTCCGCCAACTGTTCGATCTTGTAACGGCGGAACAGTTTAATGCAGTTAAGTCCTTGGAATAAAATCAGCAACATAAAAGGCATCAAAATGCAGATAATATATCCGGGAGTGGTCTTTAAAAACTGAAAAAATTTACCGACATTAGGAATATGCGATTGGTATTTCCCCAAAACATAGGGGTATGTAACTACAATTTCGTCATCGGTGTCGGTCGTTGTACCGTAGGTGATAAATCCCGGTGCCCCGCTTGCATCGGCGGTAAGCTTGCGTATTTTATGTGTTACCGTTTCGCCGTAGTTTGAAGTGTTTTGCGATGTATAGGCAATAATGTCGCCCTCTTTAAGTGTTTTGGGATCAACCTCTTTGATAAGCACCAAATCGCCCGCATTGAAGTCAGTTTTACTCATTGAATCGGACAAAACAATAAAAGCCTTATAACCAAACAGACTGCGATCGCTTCTGTCAAAAGTATTTACCGATATTACGGTAAAAATCATCATAAACACCGCCAATACGACCATCAGCCATACAAATATATTTTTAATTAAGTTGAGTGCTTTTTTCATATATGCGCTCCTTTTTTTAATCCACAAATCTATATTCTTTTATCGGAAAAAGCATTTTCCGAAACGCGTGAATATTTCAGTTCGTCGTAACATTTTTTGCAAAGCTGACCACAACCGATTATGTAATATTTTCGCCAAGAAATATTTCTGTTGCAGGGAATATCGGTATAATTGCCGCAAAGCACGCATTTTTCGATTTCTGTATTTTCGAAATGATTATTTTTTTCGCGTTTGGGAGTCGGTTTTGAGAAAATATGTTTAATATCGATTTTCATAATACAATCCTTAATCAAATAGCTTGTTTGGATTATTCTTGGTTTGAACTGCGTCGGCGCATACGTCGAATGTCAGAGTAAGATTCTGTGTGTCGTTGCCCTTCTCTTCCGGAAAATGAAAGTACACGGTTAATTCACGCCGTTCTTGAAGCCTTAGTATGTCATCTGCTGCTGCCGCATCTGTACGGTTGAGCTGTGTTGCCGTGCCTTGGTATAATGTTTTATCCTTATCGTTGACGGTAATTTCAATTACATCGGCAAGGCCGCCGCTTACATTGTTGAAATACAGCTTGTAGTAAACATCACATGTGCTTTTGTTTTCAATAAAAAATTCCTTTTTTACCGTCATACCGGGCTCAAACAAAAATTCATGCTCCGCTATAACGGGCTTGCCGTCATTAAGGTTTATTTTTACAGAGCCTGTATGGAACAAGTTGTTTTCAACCGAAATCGTCGCCCATATAAGAGCAAATGTAGTAATGCATAGGCACAAGGCTAAAGCTATTACGGCGATTATGCTTCCGGCAAGCTTTTTCGAGGTTTTACTGTTGCTGTTCATTTGCCGTAACCTCCTTTTTACGCTTTTTCACAAGCAAAATCAGCAATAACAGCGAGCAGGAGGTAAGACATAGGCAAAGGCAAATGTCCAAAGGAACACCGGTCTGAGGAGAATTAAGATTTTCGGTTTCTTCCACCCACCAACGAAGGTCGGCAATCAAATCATTGTCCATATATTCATTGCCTACGCTTGTATCTAAATAGGCGGTAATCTCATAGCATACCTCGCTTACCGTGCTTTTATCGGTATTGAGCAATAAGTTTATTGAAATAGGCATATCCTTCATAAGTCCGTCATAAAGAACTTCGCTTTTTTCGGGCAGTGCAATGCGGCATTTTAATACATCTGAAAGCTTTTCGTAATCGGGGCGTATATCAGTGTGAAATCGCAAAACCACATTGCCGCTTTGTGAAACGCTTATACGGTAATAATTTGTTTCGCTGTCACCCGGCAACATATTTTTTATATTGAACGGCGTGTTATCATCGGCGTTGCGTTTGTGAAGCGATAGGGTTACAGCGTTTTTTTGCGCCGCCGAGCCGTATGTATTTGCCGTTGACGAGGAAGACTCTGTATGACCGTTTCCTTCCGAATCGGAACTCGGTGCTTCTGACACAGGAGATGTTTCTGCATCAGGGGTTACAATATTGTCGGTTACGGTAACGGTAGAAGGTGTGGAGTTTTTTACGGATCTGTAAATCAGTATGCCGACAAGGGCAGAAAGACTGAGTACAAGCAGCAACGAAAGTATAATGATCGCAGCTTTTAATTTTTTTTGCCGCATTTAGGTTAACCCCTTTCCGTATATTAAAGGCTTGATTGCTGATAAAATCTCGGTTTGCTTTTGGTGAAAAATTCAACCGAAAAAAGGGTAAATATGACATAATGTATATTATGTTGTAAAATCAGTCATAAAATGAGGTAGAACAGCCATAAAAAGCACGGACAAAAATCCTGCAAATAAAAAACAGGTGCAAAAAACTAAGCCTTAACTGAGGTTTGTAAAAAAACACAGATAAGGCTTTATTGGTTTTGTGAAATTTTTGCAGTTAAAAATATTTCCTAAAAAAACTCTTTACTTTCTTTGCTTGCAATGCTATAATTTTATATGTATAGATATTGATAATTGCGGTAATCAACATAACATAATATACATTATGTTTCAATGAGTGTTCGGCAGTTTTTAACAGGGCAAAGTTTTTTTGTTTGTAAGGCTATATTATCAGCCGCATATTTTCCATACGCATACGGTGTTCGGTGCCGGTGGAAATGATATAAATTCTTGTAGTGTTAATGCTGCTGTGACCGAGAATATCGGCAAGCTTTGCAATATCCTTTTCGATACCGTAAAACACACGGGCGAACAGGTGACGCAGATTGTGCGGAAATACCTTTTGCGGATTGACATTTGCTTCTGCACACAAGGCTTTCATTTCACGCCAAATATTTGTGCGGCTTATCGCTTTGCCTGTTTTGGTTACAAAAATAATACCGTTTTTAATGTTTTGCTCTGCTGCATAGCGGAGCAGTTTTTGTTTTAACTCCTTTACAATAAACACCGAGCGTGTTTTTGACTTGCAGTTCACGACGGCTTCTCCTTGTTTTGCCGCCTCTACCGTTATATATTGCAACTCACTGACCCTGATTCCCGTTCCGCAAATAGTTTGCAAAATCAAATTTAACCGTTTGTTGTGCTTTTGATTTGCAGTTCTGCAAAGCCGAGCGTATTCTGCTTTTGTAAGTTCTTTTTCTTCGGGGCAATATATTTGTTGTTGCAGTTTTATTGACTTTACTTTTAACTCATGCCAATCAAGAAATGCAAACATACTGTTTATTGACGCCAACATTGAATTGACGCTTCTAACAGCATAATTTTCTTGCAAATATTTCTTATAATTGATAACGGTTTCTTTTGTTATTTCATCGCCGTTGACAAAATCTGCAAATGATTTTACATCTCGAATATATTTTTCAACTGTTGATGTACTTCTTTCTTCTAAAATTAAGTGTTTTTTAAATTCTTCTATAATTTTCAAGTCTAAAAATTTTTTCTCCATATTGTTATACCTCCCGATTTTTTTAATATTTTACCCCAAAAATTACAAAAATAAGAATTATTATAGTTGATTTTAAAACAAACCGTAACAACTGTCAAATTTGCT
>CAJMBP010000091.1 GCA_905211675.1 uncultured Oscillospiraceae bacterium | reverse complement strand
AACAGATGTAGCCGATCATCACACCGCTGACCACCAACATGGACATACTGTCCACCTTTCGCGCCATAAGAAGCACAAATCCCATGGACAGCATAGCACCCAGAAATGCCGCCAGGATCAGCAGTCCGGAGCTGACCCGGATCGTATTCCCCAGCAAAAATACCATCACCAGTGCCACTACCATCTTCGCCCCGGAAGAAATTCCCAGTACAAAAGGGCCGGCTATGGGATTGTGGAAAAATGTCTGAAGCAGATACCCTGCCAGTGCCAGTGCTCCACCCAGAATTGCTGCCGCCAGTGTCCGGGGAAAACGGATCTCCCACAGGATCTTTGCGTTCATGCCTTCCTGTGCGCTCCCTGTGGTTAAAATTTCTGCCAGTGGAATTTTCACCGTTCCGATTCCTATATTGCAAAACAACAGCACAAAAATGCCTGCTATCAATAGAACAAACGCTATGAGATATCTGATTTTCCTGCGCTGCTGCATGTTTTTCTCCTTCTTTTCCTATTCGTGTTCCAATCGTATTCTAATCTCATTCTAACGCTCTTATACTTACGCTGTGTTTCTAAGTCCTCCATCTTACTGTAAGAGAAACAGATAACGCAGCTTACACGCCCTCGCTTAATTATGCGCATGAGCTTATCGTTGCCGTAAACCTTGTCCTCTCTTGCTTTTTCAACATTAAGCATTTTACCCCAAAGCGGCAAAATTGCCTGATATGTAGAGTTTCTGCCCTCGACCGCAGAGCCGCCCGCAGAGTCACCCTCTACTATAAATATTTCGGTTTTTGTGTTGTCGTCCGAAATGCAGTCCTTTAATTTTTCAGGCATACGGGTTTTACTGCCGATACCCGCCTTGTTTCTTGAGGCCTCTCGCGCTTTTTGGGCGGCTTCGCGCGCGTTTGACGCCGCTATTGCCTTGTCTATTACAATTTTTGAGTTTGCGGGGTTTTCTTCAAAATATTTGTAAAGCTGATCGTTTACAATATCGCGCACAAGCTGACCTATCGATGTGTTACCGAGCTTTGCTTTTGTCTGACTTTCGAATTGAGCGTCGGCAAGCTTTACCGAAACCACCGCCACAAGACCTTCGGAAATATCGTCGGCCTTAAGATTGTCGGTAGATTCCTTTATCTTTTTAAAGTCATGCGCATATTTATTTACAACACGCGTAACGGTTTGACGGAAGGCCTGTTCGTGCGTACCGCCGTCTATTGTGTGAAGTGTGTTTGCAAACGAAAGAATTTTGTTATCATAAGCGGTTGACCACAAAAGCGCTATTTCGGCGGTTTCATCGCCCTTTGAGCCTGCAAGATAAATTACATCATCTATAAGGCTTTCTTTTTTCATACCTTTAAGCAGATATTCAACATAAGATTTTATACCGCCCTCAAAGCATAAATCGTCGCTTCGGTCTTTTGTGGGCGAATCGGAACGCTTGTCGGTAAGCACAATACGGATACCTGCGTTCAAAAACGCCTGCTCACGAAGACGGGTAAGCAAAATTTCATAGTCGTAGGTGGTGGTGTCGGTAAAAATAGTAGGGTCGGGTTTAAAGGTTACGGTTGTGCCCTTTTCGGTTGTGTCGCCTATTATTTCAAGGTCGGACACAATATTTCCTTTTTCATAGCGTTGCTTGTAGATATGCTCGCCGTCGCGAACCTCAACCTCAAGCCAATTTGAAAGTGCGTTAACAACCGACGCGCCAACGCCGTGCAAGCCGCCCGAAACCTTATATCCGCCGCCGCCGAATTTACCGCCGGCATGAAGAATGGTGAAAACGACCGTAACGGTAGGAATTCCCTTTTGCGCGTTTATTCCCACGGGAATACCGCGGCCGTTATCGCTTACGCGTATAATGCCGTCATCTAAAATTTCAACCTCTATTTTTGTGCAATAACCCGCAAGCGCCTCGTCGATAGAGTTATCAACTATTTCGTAAACCAGATGGTGAAGACCGCGCTCTCCGGTAGAGCCTATATACATACCGGGGCGTTTTCTTACCGCTTCAAGCCCTTCAAGCACCTGTATCGACGATTCGTCATATTTTTCGGTAACAGGTAAGTTTAGTTCGTCTGTCATTTTTAATCTCCTTTTGCTTTTATAGAGAATCTATATATCCCGTGCGTTTTAGCAGGGTTGATGATGATATTTGTGAAATATATACCTTTGAATCCTGTCTTTTTTTTCCGGCAAGAATAAAAGAACGCGGAAGCTCATAGCTTACGGTTATCACCTTTTTTTGTTTTTCGGCTTTTTTTAAAAAGTCGCGTGTTCTTTTTGAAACCGATGTGTTGTCAAGGTCAAAAATACCTATTATTTCATCGGTTGGCAGCATCACATTGTTTCCTAAATGAATATACATTAAAAAACCTCGCCGTTTTTAATTTTTATTATTTTTCCTTCTTTTAAATTTTTAATATTCGAAGTATCACAGCAGGTAATAAAAGACTGCCATTCTCTTATGTGATTTAAAATATAATTTTGTCGGCTCTCGTCAAGCTCGCTCATAACATCGTCAAGCAGACAAATAGGATATTCGCCGCTTACTTTTTTTATAACCTCGGCGCCCGCAAGCTTTACAGCTATTGCCACACTTCTTTTTTGACCCTGAGAGCCGTAGCTTCTTGCCGAAATTCCGTTAATTTTAAAATTTATGTCGTCTCGGTGGGGACCTACCGAGGTGGTTGCCGTAAACATATCCCTTTCGCGCGAATTTTTTAACATTTCGGTATCTATTTCATCACCGTTTTTTGTTATATATTCGCTTTCAATAATTTCTTTGCCCGATGATATACCCGAATACACCGTGCCTGCAAAAGAATTTAAAATCTCGATATATTTTTTGCGATATTTTATTATTTTGTTGCCCATATCGACAATTTCGGTTTCAAAAACGTCAAGCATAACCGACAGCGTTTTATCATATTTATAATCTTTTATAATTTTATTTCGCTGCATTATCGCGCGGCTGTAATTTTTTAAAATTTCAATGTAATTCGGATAGAGCTGACCGATTGAAATATCTAAAAATCTTCGGCGTTTGTCGGGGCCGTCGGTAACAAGGGATAAATCATTGGGCGAAAATACTATTGCATTAAATTTTCCCGCAAGGTCAGAGGTGTTTTGAAGTTTTTTTTCGTTGTAAAAAGCCGTTCTTTTTTCACTAAACAAAATTTCGGCACTGTTTTCGGTTCCCATAAATTCGTATTCTGTATGTATTTTTGCGCCTTTTTCACCGAATTTTATAAAAGCCGAATCGTTTGTGCTTCTGAAGCTTTTTGCGCCCGAAAAAAGCCATAACGCCTCTATTATATTTGTTTTGCCCTGCGCGTTTTCACCGCAAATAACGTTTATTTCTTTATCAAAATCTATTGATAAAGCTTTTATATTACGAAAATTTTGAAGCTTTAAATTTTTAACCTTCATTTTTTATAATGTATTCGCATCCGTTATATTTTATTTTATCGTCTTTATAAAGCTTTTTGCCGCGCATGGTGCAAATTTCGCCGTTTACCGAAACTTTACCTTCTTGAATTATTATTTTTGCCTGCCCGCCTGTTTGAGCTTCGCCGCAAAATTTTAATGCGCTATCAAGGCGAATAAACTGCTCTTTTATAAAAATTTCTTTCATTTATTTTAACCTCATAGGCATTATAAGATAAAGCATTTCTTTATTTTCTTCGTCGGCGGGGGTTATTGTAACGCCTGCATTTGCGCCGTTGAATTTTAATTTAATCTTGTTGTTTTCGCTTGCTTTGAGCGCGTCTAACAAATAACGGCTGTTAAGCCCCATTTCAAAATCTTCGCCTTCAAGCTCAATATTAAGTCTTTCTTTTGCTCTGCCGAGCGCCGTTGCACAGCTTATTATAAGCTCATCCTTTGAAAAAGCGCAGCGAATTGGTGTTGAAAAGGTATCATTTATTAAGAGTGAAACTCTTTCAACGCTGTCAATAATTTCGCCGCTGTCAATTACCGTGCTTTGTTTACATTCTGACGGAATAATTTTTTCAAAATTTACAAACTCGCCCTCTAATAAGCGCGCAATAAACATATATCCCGAAATTTTAAACAGAATAAGCCTTTTTCCTACCTTAATTTCTATTTTCTCGGTATTTTCTTCTACAAGCTTTACTACTTCTGTAAGCGCTTTTCCCGAAACAATAAATTCAGTTTCGTTTTCTATGTTTATTCTTTTTCTTCTTATTGCAAGGCGGTAACCGTCGATTGCAACAAACTGCAAAATTCCGTCTTTTACCGATATATTTATACCTGTAAGAATAGGTCTTGTTCCCTCAATTTGCGCTACGGCAAAAATTGTTCCTTTTACCATTTCAACAAAATCTTCACCGTCGATAATCAAATTTTCACCGTCGGTAAGTGAGGGCATTTCGGGAAAATCGGTAGCCTCCATTCCCATAATATCAAAAACTGCCTCGCCGCTTTTTATGTGACATACGAGTCTTTCGTCACATTCTATTTCAACATCAATACCCTTTAATTTACGCAAGATTTCGGCAAGCAGGCGGGCATTTATAACAATGTCGCCCTCTTGCTCGCAGGAAGCGTAAATTTCTTTTTTCATACCCATTTCAAGATTGTATGAAGAAAGCGTAAGTAATCCCTTTTCGGCAGAAAGTAAAATTCCTTCAAGTACAGGCATTGAACTTTTTGCTCCTACCGTTCTTTGCATTTTTAAAACCGCGTCGAGAAAAGATGACCGTTCTACTTTTATTTTCATAAA
>CAJMBP010000090.1 GCA_905211675.1 uncultured Oscillospiraceae bacterium | reverse complement strand
ACACGAAGCCGAAAGAATTGCGGAATACATATTATCGGTAATGGACGAGGGCGAGATAATCACCGACGGCAATACCTTGCGCAAGGCGCGCTTTTGCGACTTTGCAATACTGCTTGAAGCGGTAAAGGGCAAAGCCGATGTAATAGCACAGTGTCTGTCCGATTACGGAATACCCGTGTCATTGGGCTCCGATTCTTTTTTGGAAAGCATTGAAATTTCAACCGTTATGTCGCTGCTTCAGGTTATTGATAATCCGGAGTGCGATGTCGAATTGCTATCCGCAATGATGTCGCCGAGCTTTGCTTTCACTGCCGAAGAAATGGCTAAAATAAGGGCAAATCAAAAACGCGGTCCGCTTTATTCTGCGGTTAAGGCATACGGCGATAAGGGTGATAAAAAGGCGGCTGATTTTGTTAAAAAACTGGCAGAATTACGCTGTGATGCGGTGGTGCTGCCTTTAGACGCACTTGTTTCAAAGCTTATACATTCTACCGATATTCTGAATGAAATGTCGGCGCTTGCAGGCGGCAAAATAAGGCGAGCCAATCTTTATATGCTTATAAAATTTGCAAAAGACTATACCGAGCGCTCGGGCGGCGGAATTTACGGATTTATTAAATATATGAATTCTCTGCCCGATACTGCGTTTAAGGTTTCTGCCGCAGGCGGAGAAAATGCGGTTAAGATAATGTCTATGCACAATTCAAAGGGCTTGCAGTTCCCTGTGTGTATTGTGGCAAATCTTGCGGCTCAAATTAACAATGCCGATTCAATAAGCCGTGTGATTTTTTACGAAAAGAGCGGAATAGCCTTTAAATATTATGACGAAACGGTCGGGTGCGACATCGAAACGCTCGGGCATATGGTTTTGTCGGAGGCCGCACAAATAAAAACGGTCGAAGAAAGAATGAGACTTTTGTATGTTGCCGCAACCCGAGCGATTGACAGGCTGTGCTTGGTTTGCTCTGCTAAAAATTTAGAAAAAAAGCTTAAAACGCTTTCGGCTGAATTGCTTAACGGCGAGCCGTATATAAGCCGTGAATTTTTAGAAAAAAGCCGCTGTATGGGCGACTGGGTTTTAAGCTGTGCTTTACTGCACCCCGCAGGAGAAGTATTATGCGATTATGCCGATATTAAAACCGTTCACTGTCAAAGCGGTGCCGATATTAAAATAAATATTGTAAATTCTGTCCACCAAACGCATGTTGCGGCAGAGTCGGGTGAAACGCCTGAAGAATGCGACTGTAAGCTTGCCGAAAAAATTAAGTCTAACGCAGATTACCGTTACCCCTACGAAGCGTTGCAAAGCTTGCAGGCAAAGGCGTCGGTTTCAAGCATTGTGCATAAGGCTGAGGGCGACCGTTTTGCTTTTTGCGAAAGACCCGCCTTTATGGCAGACGGCAAGCTGTCGGGTGCCGCAAAGGGCACGGCTATGCACCACATTATGCAGTTTATCAATTTTGAGCCCGATGTTGATGTTACGGCAGAGATAGAGCGGCTGGTTGAGTGGCGATTTATAACCGAGCAGGAGGCGGAATCTTGCAATAAAGGCGATATTGAAGCCTTTTTCAAAAGCGATATTTACCGCCGTATTTTGGCTTCAAAATCGTACCAACGCGAAATGCGTTTTATTACCGAAATACCGGCAAATCGCATAGTTCCAACGCTCGACGCCGATATTGAGCAAGCCGCTATAATAGTTCAGGGCGCAATAGACCTGTGCTTTGAAGAGCCTGACGGAATAGTCGTTCTTGATTTTAAGACCGACAGGGTAGACAATATGAACGAGCTGGTAAACAGCTACGGCGAACAGCTTGAAATATATTCGGCTGCGGCTCAAAAAATCTTTTCAAAACCCGTAAAAGAAAGAATAATCTATTCCTTTGCTTTGGGTGAAAGTATTTCGTTTTAGAAGGATGTTTTATGGAATTAACATTACAAAAGGGCAGACCGTCAAATCTTTCAAACAGGCTGCCTAAAGAAATTCGGTGTTACGATTTTCTTGATGATTTGGGGGCTGAGTATTACTGTGTGGATCACGGCGAATTTCACGCCGACACAATGCAGGACTGCGAAAAAATAGACAAGGCGCTCGGCTGCCTTATTTGCAAAAACCTGTTTCTGACCAACCGTCAGAAAACACAGTTTTATCTGCTTATGATGCCGGCCGACAAGCCCTTTAAAACCAAAGATTTGTCGGCGCAAATAAACTCGGCAAGGCTTTCGTTTGCCGATGCCGAGTTTATGGAAAAATTTCTTGATATAACTCCGGGCTCCGTAAGCGTTTTGGGGCTTATGAACGACAGGCAAAACAATGTAAAATTACTTGTCGACCGTGATGTGCTGTGTGACGAATACATAGGCTGTCATCCGTGTATCAATACAACAAGCATAAAGATAAGAAGTTCTGATATTTTTGATAAATTTCTAAATGCCGTAGGTCATGAAAAAACCGTGGTCGAGCTGCCGTGGTACAATCTGTAACAAAAAAAGAACAGTGAAAATCACTGTTCTTTTTTTGTTACAGATAAAAGCCACTTAACTGCGCAATCACCGAACCGATTAAAGTGGCGAAAAATGCAAACACACCCAACATTTTGAACATACTTAACACAGGGTGTTCATTTGCTTGAAGCACTGATGTTGAACGGGCGGTGTTTATTTCGGTTTCTTCTACAACATATGATGCGATATCTTTGTTTGCATTGCGGAATAAACACGCATACTCATAATTATAAAATGTAAATTCAATGCTTGAAAGGCTTGGCGAATTTCCGCCGAATCCATTGTCATAAAATGAAAATGAGGCGGATATTTCGGCACTGTTTCCGCGCCGCGCGTGTTCGTGGGCGAGGGGTTTGGTTTTCCATACGGCACTTATGCAAAAATATGCTACGATTGAAGCGCACGCTCCGAATAGAAAGCTTAAAAAATAACTAAATTTTGCCAGCCAAAAGACAGTCGAAAAGGCGAAGCCTATAATAATTGAAAAAGTGCATATAAGAGCTAAAAGAGAGTTGTATTTCGACCTGTGCTTGAGACATTCTTTACAAATGGGCAAATCAAGCGAAATTGATCTTGTAGCTTGTTTTTGTCCTTTCAGGTAGGTGGTGGTGTAGCTTAAACCTTCTGTTTCTCTTGTCGGCTTCATACAGCAGGTGCAGTACGGTGGTATAACAAAGCGTTCACTTCTAATACTGACCGTGTATCGCTTGTTTGCCTGTCGGTTTGCTTCGAGATTTTTTTGGAACAGTTCTTTTTCTTTTCTTGCCTTTATTATCTGTTTTTCGTCATTTTCAATGATTTCCGCAAATTCGGTCAATTCTGAAAATATTTCCCGTAAGGTTTGTATAAGCTTGAATGACGCATTGAAATTACTGTATTCATTATGCAGTTTTATTGCAAATTCACGGCAATTATGTGCAAGCTGTAAGCTTTGTTCGTGATCAAGACCGTCTGCCATGCTCTTTATCTGCAAGGGCTGCGCATATTTGTCGAACTCTTTTAGAATTACAATCAAGTTTTCAACGGTCAGGTTAATTTCCGATATATTTGTGTCAAAATCAACTTTTTCTATTACAGACATTGCGGCATTAGCTTTTTTGTCTATAACATAATTCATGCGGACTTCATACTGATTTATGATATCGTCTATGACAACTCCGTCATCATAGGTGCTGTTGGCAATGAAATTTTCCGCAATAGTTGAGACAAGCTCAACATAATCCGTTTCATCAAGGGCTTCCAAACGGTCGGAAATAATACGCCTGATTGCAACGCGTTTTTTGTTGAATGCACTCACAACATCATTCTCTGCTGTCGGGGCAATACCGCTTTTTGCTCTGTATTTATTTATTAAATCACATACATCGGAGGGATTGATTTTTTCGTACAATTTATCGATTTCCGATATGACAAATATTATGCTTAAAAAGTCTTCGAAATCGACAACCGAAAAATTGTGAAGCAGGGCATTTAAGCGAGAAATACCCGATAATTCATCCGTGAAAATTTCTTTTTTGTTTTTTATACTTCTGAATATCTCGGTTTGCTTTTTCTCTGAAATATCAAAAAACCATTCTAACTCGGCCGACAGCCTTTTTGTAGGGTTAATTAAGGAAGCTTGTGCCTCTTCACATGCATTGCTGTCGTCAAAAAATGCTTTTTCTTCGGCTTTGGAAATAATAGATGCGCGTTTATCGCCGGGCGAAACTTCCAGTACATAAAATGGGTTTTTCTCCAAAAATGTATTATGCATATATTACCTTTCCTCAATCAGAGTTATGCTGATTAAATTCAGCATTTCACAATTATTATCGGCTTTACTTAATGTATAAAACAGTTTTTACCGATAACCGTGTCTTATGAAATGACACTTAATTTAAACAATACGGTGTAAAATATAAAAACGGTGTTCGCTGAAAATTCATCGTACTATTATTGGCTTTTGGGTATTCGATTGCAAATAAAAGCAACGAATCCCAAAAATGTATAAGTATATAATATCAGCGTCTTAAATAAATTGCAATAAAATTTTTGTTCAAAGAAGATAGGGGGACGGTTCTCTGTCTAAGATAGGGGGACGGTTCTCTGTCTTGTGTTCGCTAAAAACAGTTTACAAAACTGTTTTTTTACGCTTCAAGCCCTCACAGGCTTCGAGTCCTTCTTTTTAGCAAACAAAAAAAATAATAGGTATATCCTTGCAGACATACCTATTGTTTCTGTCTATGGGCTACAAAAAAGATATTTTTGCTGTTTTTGCGTATGAATTCGAACC
>CAJMBP010000089.1 GCA_905211675.1 uncultured Oscillospiraceae bacterium | reverse complement strand
ATTTAGGCAATGCCATATACCAGCGTTTCATTGCAGACACTACATAATCATAGGCGTTAATCAGTTTTTCGGCTTCAAAGTCAACGGGCTCGCAAATACTTATAAGCTTGTTTGGCGTGGTGCGAAGCCCCTCGGTTTCCATCAAACGCTCTTCGTACAGCTTTTCACCCGGACGAAGGCCCGTGTACTCAATTTTTATATCAACATCAGCCTTAAAGCCCGAAAGCCTTATAAGGTCACGGGCGAGCGAGTCTATCTTTACGGGCACACCCATATCAAGCACAAATATTTCGCCGCCTGCGGCATAGGTGCCCGCCTGAAGCACAAGGCTTACCGCCTCGGGTATGGTCATAAAATACCTTATAATATCGGGATGCGTCACCTTGACGGGTCCACCCTTTGCAATCTGCTTTTTAAAAAGCGGTATCACAGAGCCGTTAGAGCCCAACACATTGCCGAAACGAACCGCAACAAATTCGGTTGCAATCTTAATTTCGGATTTCGAAAATCTGTCCGATACCTCACTGTCATCATGCTCGTAAAGCGGACAGATTTTATCGGTCTTGCCGTCTTTTATAAGCCTGTCAAACGACTGTATGATCATTTCACAAAGCCGTTTGCTCGCACCCATTATATTTGTGGGGTTAACCGCCTTATCGGTGCTTATAAGCACAAATCGCTTACAGCCGTTATGGATTGCGGCAAACGCGGTTTTGTAGGTGCCGAGCACATTGTTTTTTATGGCTTCGCAAGGGCTGTTTTCCATAAGGGGAACATGCTTATGAGCCGCCGCATGATACACAACATCGGGTTTGTAACGCGCAAAAACATCAAATATTTTACGGCTGTCACGCACCGAGCCTATTAAAACGGTAAGATTAAGCTCGGGGTAGGTTTCGCGCAACTCCTGTTCAATATCGTAGGCGTTGTTTTCGTATATATCAAAAATAATAAGCTGCTTTGGGTTATGCGAGGCTATCTGACGGCAAAGCTCGCTGCCTATAGAACCGCCGCCGCCCGTCACAAGAATGGTTTTGTCCTGTAAAAATTCAAAAATTTCACCCATATCAACAATTATCGGGTCGCGCCCCAATAAATCTTCAACATTAACATCGGCAAGATTTTTTGTGCTTACCTCGCCCGACTCTAATTTATAAACATCGGGCAGTATTTTAAGCTCACAATCGGTACCCTTGCAAATTTCAAGAATGTCTTTTTTGTCGGCAGGCGACAGCGAAGGTATTGTTATATATATTTTATCTACATTATATTTTTCTGCCAACTCAGGTATGTCGTACCTGTTGCCTGCAATACGCATATTGTCAATATATCTGCCGATTTTTTGAGGATTATCGTCAACAAGACAAACAACCTTATCATTAGAATCGGTGGCAAGATTCATATCGTGAAGCACCATTCTGCCGGCACTGCCCGCACCGACTAACATAACTCGGGCGGACCCGCGTGTGCGTGAAACAAAATACCTTTTGCGTTCAAGTAAAATAAATCTGTACGCAAATCTTACAAACAGCACAAATACAAACTGAAGCATTACGCCCACTGCGTAGTATGTAATAGGCATTCGCGATATAGCTGCGCCGTTTAGGTGTAATAAAGCAGTTACACCCGGGGTGTTTATACAAAATGTGCAAATCGTCGCCAGCACTACATTTGAAAATTCTTTATAAGAAGCGAAGCTCCATATACTGCGATACAGCTTAAACAAAGAAAAAATTACAATAGATACCACAGTGTTAACAGGAATGTATTTAAACCAAGCCTCAAGATATTCTGGTGGAATATCGCCTATTTTGCAGTCAAATCTAAGCCAAAGCGCCAAAAAATATGAAATATTCACCGCAAAAGCATCGTAAACAAGCAATAATATCACCGCTAATGAACTGCGATTCAATTTAAACCTTTGTTTAAAATTCATATGCCTCTCCCTAATTACAATTATACTTTTATATTTTACAACTTTTTTAAAAAACTGTCAAGCATACATTAAATGCGTAACAACCTTTAGCTGTTACGCATTTATTACTGCATTTTTTACTAATTGTTGGGCACCAATATCATTCGGTCGTCAGTCAAAATGTTTTCGCTTATTTCGTTTATTTGTTTCACCTCTTCAACATCGGCAAGATACCGTCGCGCTATATCCCAAACACTTTCTCCGCCCGAGGCAAAATAAACGGTCATGGCACCGCGTTTTTCTTTTTTTACAGGCTCGTTTTTAAGCTGTATATCGGTAATAAGCGGAATCTTATTACATTCATAAACTGCCGCCGACACATAAAGGTCAATGCGCAGTTCCATATTTGATGCGCTTACAAGTGTGTAATTAGCACCCGAGACGGTAATTTCGGGCAAGCATTTTAAGTTTTGGCTTTTTGAACTGACGGGATGGCAGTATTCAAAATCTACGGTCTTTTCATGAAAACAGGGTATGCCCTCTTTGTCGAGCGCGATTATATATGCCGTAACAGTGCCGTTAATAATCATATTTGAATCTTTAAATGCAATATTTTCGGTTTTTGTTTCGCACCATATATCAGATACTGCCGACAGCTCATCGCCCGTAAATTCAATGTTCTTTTTGCAGTTAAAGGTTTCGCTTATACTGTCGCATATACTGTCAAAGCATACTTCGCTTTTCGAAATTTCGGCTTCCGATTTTCGTGAATACGCATCAAGAATTACGGCAACATCACTGTTACAGCAGCATTCGCTTGTAATAAGAAGTTTGGCATTAAGCAAAAAAGAACGGCTTTCGCCCGAAGCGGAAACGCGGGGTTTTATTTCAAGCTTTGCAATATGCGCCTTTGATTCACAAACACATTCGTCGGTCATTCCGTCTATTTCAAGCATTTGACTGAAAGGCACCGTACATCGCACGGTTTGAGTCGAGCCGTCCTGCGATGTGTAGAGCAATTTTATGCCCATCTCACCCTTAACAACCGATTTGCCCGCCAAGATTTTGCTGTCGGTAACCGATACCTCGGCATCGTACCTTATAACACAGCATATATTAGGTTGCCCCGTACCGAGCTCGATTTCTTCCTCTACGGTTAAGTATTTGTCATTGCAGCCCATAGGCACGCTGGCGGGTATCTGACTGCGCAGCATTTCAATTTCCGAACAGTCAACATCCGATACAACCTCGGTAAGACGGCGTCGTGTTAAGGTCACATATATTCCGACAGCGCCGTGAACATCGATTTTTCTGCCGGTTACGGCCCTGCAGTTTATGTACTCGCATCTGCTTTTTGCCTTAAGAAATGTGCCGTCTGTATTACAGCCGGTGTCAAATGTTTTTGAAAAGGGATATTGATATTCGTATGAGTTAAGACTGCTGTCATCTCCGCAGTAAATAACCGTTACGGTAACACAGCCCTCTACCGAAACGGTGTTTCCGTTAATGCCTTTTGACGATATGCGGGAGACCGCGCAGCATTTTAAAACCTTCGATATATCAGGGTAATAATCGGGCAGTGTAAAATCGGCGTCTACGGGTTGTTCTGCCGATTCGTTAAAAACCGTGTCAATGCTGAAAACATTTGTTTTAAGATTTTTATACTCCATTATATACACACTCCAAAAACACTTTTTACTTAATTGTATTCGAGTTATGTGTGTAATATGACAATAAAAAGCGGCTGAAATCAGCCGCTTTTTATTATTCTTCTGTTTTATTTTCAGGTACATCGCATTCAAGATACCCGTTTTTAATACGGTTTTTTTGCGTAATGCGGTCAAAAACCGTAAGCGCGCCAAGCACTGCCGAAAATATTGCGGCAACGGCGCCTATAAATTTTAAAAACTTTTTCATAAAAACGCCTCCTGTTGTGTTAACTTCTGTTTTATTTTATTACACCTTATACACTGCGAATACCGTTACATAAGCGGTGCAAACAGATGTAAAACAGCCCTTTTAAGCCTTACATACCAAGGTGCCTTTTTCATTTTTTTCAAGGTCATTTCCTCGCACTGCAAAAGCAGTGTGTTAAAATGTTCTTTTATGTCAAATACCGCTTTATTGTCACACATCCAAACGCCGCATTCAAAATGGAATATAAAACTGCGATAGTCCATATTAACGGTACCCACCGTGGCAACGCTGTCATCCGAAATAAAAAGCTTTGAATGAATAAAGCCGGGCGTATATTCGTAAATTTTAACTCCCGCCTCCAACAGGTCATAATAGTTATACTGTGTTACGGGGTGAACATACCACTTGTCGGGAATATGCGGAGTGATAATACGAACATCAATGCCCGATTTTGCCGCCAATCGCAGACAGTTTTTCATTGAGTTGTCTATTATCAAATACGGTGTCGCAATATAAACATAACGCTGGGCGGAATTAAGTATCTGCATATAAATTTCTTCCGCAGGATATTTGTTGTCAAGCGGACCGTCGGCATAAGGCAGTAAAAAACCCTTTTCAAGCGCCTTTTCGTTCGATTGATGCGATTCCATATCAATGGCCTTGCCCGTTGTAAACTCCCATGTGCTGCAAAACATTGCCAAAAAGCTTTTAACGGCATCGCCCTTAACTATGACAGCGCAGTCCATCCAATAGCCGAAACGCTCAAGGCGGTTTATATATTCATCGGCAAGATTAAGCCCTCCGGTAACAGCCACTCTGCCGTCAATAACAACTATTTTTCGGTGATTGCGGTTGTTAATAAAAATATCGATAGACGGTCTTATTTTGTTAAACGCCGCAACCTCTATGCCCTTGCGCCTCAAATTTTTCATAAAATTTTTATGCTGACGCTTGATAGAGCCGAAATCGTCAAACAACACCTTTACCTCGACACCCTCGCGCACCTTTTG
>CAJMBP010000088.1 GCA_905211675.1 uncultured Oscillospiraceae bacterium | reverse complement strand
AACTTCCTTGGAAACCTTCTTGTCGGAGTCCAAAGGTTTCATTGTCGGGAAGCATATTACTTCTCTGATGCTGTCGGATCCGGTAAGTAACATTACGGCGCGGTCAACACCTATACCCATTCCGCCCGTGGGGGGCATACCGTATTCCATAGCGGTAAGAAAATCTTCGTCAAGCATTTCTGCTTCGTCGTCGCCGCGCTCACGAAGCTCTAACTGCTTTTCAAAGCGTTCGCGCTGAACAATCGGGTCGTTAAGCTCTGAATAAGCGTTTGCAAGCTCGCTGTGGCATATAAAAAGTTCAAATCGCTCGGTAAGGCGAGGGTCGGCAGGTGACGCCTTGGTAAGCGGAGAAACTTCAACAGGGTACATTGTAATAAATGTAGGCTGAATGAGCTTTTCTTCAACTTTTTGGTCGAAACAGGCGTAAAGAGCGTTGCCCCAAGTTTTGTCTGCCGTTTCGGCAAGCTCAACGCCTATTCCTTCGGCAGCCTTTACAGCATCGGCATCGTCGGTAATTGCGCCAAAATCCAAGCCGGTGTATTCCTTTACGGCGTCAACCATTGTAAGACGGCGCCAGCCCGGTGTAAGATCGATTTTTTCGCCCAGCCACTCAACCTCGTATGTGCCCAAAATTTCATTTGCGGCACCCGAAATAATGCCTTCGGCAATATCCATCATATCGTGAAAATCTGCATAAGACTGGTAAAGCTCAACTGTGGTAAATTCGGGGTTATGCTTCGGGTCCATACCTTCGTTACGGAAAATTCTGCCTATTTCGTAAACACGCTCCATACCGCCCACAATAAGCCGCTTTAGCGGAAGCTCGGTGGCAATTCGCATATACATGGGAATATTAAGCGTATTATGATGTGTGATAAACGGGCGTGCGGCGGCACCTCCGACTATTGTGTTAAGAACGGGGGTTTCAACCTCAATATAATTCATATCGTCAAGATATTTACGCATAAACTTTATGAACTGCGCGCGGATAACAAAGTTGCGCTTAACATTCGGGTTCATAATAAGGTCAACATATCTTTGACGGAAACGAAGGTCGTTATCGGTAAGACCGTGAAATTTTTCGGGCAGGGGAAGCAGTGATTTTGCTAAAATTTCAATGTGCTTCGCGTGAACAGAAATTTCTTCGGTTTGTGTTTTGAAAACAAATCCCTTAACGCCTACAATATCACCTATATCCCATTTTTTAAATGCGGCGTATGTTTCTTCGCCTACATCGTCACGGCGAACATAAAGCTGAATATCGCCCTCGCCGTCACGCAAGGTTACAAAGCTTGCCTTGCCCATAATTCTGCGCGCCACTATGCGGCCCGCAATGCTTACATCCTTGCCCTCGTAGCTTTCAAAGCCGCTTTTAATTTGAAGCGAATGTGCGTCAACATCATATTTGGTTTTTGTAAACGGGTCATTGCCGCTTTCTTTCATAGCAGAAAGCTTGTCGCGGCGAACCTGTAAAATTTCACTTAACTCCCTTTCGGGTGTGTTGTTATTGTTCTCACTCATTTGTAGCATCCTTTCATTAAAAATTGGGGCAGTAAAAGACTGCCCCACAAAATTTTATTTTGAAATACCAACTATTTTAAGCTTGATTTCACCAGCAGGGGCTTCTACCGTAACGGTATCGTTAACTTTATGACCGATAAGAGCTTTGCCTACGGGAGATTCGTCGGAAATTTTGTTGTTCAGCGGGTCTGCCTCGGTAGAGCCAACGATGTGATAAACCTCTTCCTCGTCAAATTCCTCGTCGTAAACCTTAACCTTAAGACCTACCATAACCGTTTTTGCATTACCCTTAATGTCTTTTATAATCTCAACATTTTTAAGCATTGCTTCAAGTTCTACAATACGAGCCTCAATTTTAGCTTGCTCGTTTTTAGCGTCGTCGTATTCGCTGTTTTCGGAAAGGTCGCCGTAGCCGCGAGCCACCTTAATTTTCTCTGCAATGTCTTTACGACCTTCAGTTTTAAGATATTCAAGTTCATCTTGAAGTTTTTTCAGACCGTCATCGGTCACTTTGATTGCTTTAGCCAAATTGATAACCACCTTTTGATTATTAACTAAATATTTGCCGCAGAGTTAAATGCCATTATACAGTCAAATTTCACAAATGTCAAGATTATTGTTACATATTATTAAATAACTTGACAAAATATACAAAATGAATATATACTATACTTCAGCAGTCACCACAACTTTGAGGTGTGTTTATGAAATCGCTTATAAAATTCAGAAAAAGCATAATGCTTTTTGTTAAGATAATGATAATAACCGCCGTAACGGTAGGCTTTATTCAAGTGTGGATAACAGGATATTCCGAATCGCTTTTCAGCAATAAAGGTAATTATGTTGTTATCCTTTCTTATGTTTTGCTTTTTACCACATTTTCATCGCTGTACGGTGCTTTTAAAATAGGTATTTCCCGTATTCACGAAATAATTTACAGCTTTTCGTTGGCAGTAATTTTTACCAATACGGTTATGTATCTTGAACTAAGCCTTATCGCGCGCGAAATGGTAGCTATTTTACCGATGGTTATAGGTATTATTTATCAGATAGCTGTTATATCGCTGTGCTCTTTTTGTGCAAACACAATATACTTTAAGCTTTATCCTCCGCGCCGAGTGGTCGCCGTTTTCGGTGAGGATGTTTCGGGCTTTGAGCTGATAAGAAAAATGGGTAAGATTTCCGAACGGTTTCATGTTGAGTGCGGACTTAACATAAACACAACGGATATGAATCAAATAAAGCGCCAGATTGACAAATATGAGGCTGTTGTAATTTGCGG
This sequence comes from uncultured Oscillospiraceae bacterium, assembly GCA_905211675.1. Classification (GTDB taxonomy): domain Bacteria; phylum Bacillota; class Clostridia; order Oscillospirales; family Acutalibacteraceae; genus UBA737. Next base: position 2,415 of record CAJMBP010000088.1, on the reverse strand, counting down.
TATTGATAAAAATTTGCAAAAAGAGATACTTTCTTACTGCTATACCAATGAAAAACGCTCATATTTATTGCCTGATATTACCGACATAATAATAAGCAACAGTTATAATATTCAAATAAGCGACACACCTGTGCTTATGAGCCGAAATCGCGGGCTTACGCTTGAACAACGAATTATAAAACGAATTATGGATATTGTTATTTCGGCAATAGCGATTGTAATTACAAGCCCCATTATGTTAATATGCGCAATAGCGATAAAACTTGACGACGGCGGTCCGATTTTGTTCAAGCAAAATCGAATTACGATTAACGGAAAAATATTTAATGTATTAAAATTCCGTTCTATGATAGTAGATGCCGACAAAGACGGCGCCAAAAAAGCGGTAAGCGATGACGACCGTATAACCCGTGTAGGCAGAATCATTCGCCGTTGCCGAATGGACGAGCTACCGCAGCTTTTTAATATTTTAAGGGGCGATATGTCGCTGGTAGGCCCCAGACCCGAAAGAATAGAGAATGTTTACGAATATTCTAATAAATACCCCGAATTTGAATTAAGGCACCGTGTAAAAGGCGGTCTTACGGGTTTTGCCCAACTTTACGGAAAGTACAATACCAGCCCTGAAGACAAGCTTCACATGGATCTTATTTACATTGAAACATATTCCTTATTACTTGATTTGAAACTGTTGATACTTACAATCAAGGTTTTATTTATGAGAGAGAGCACAGAAGGCTTTAGTGAAAAAGCCAACGAAAATGTGCGCGCCTCTAATTCACTTAAAAAAGAAAGCGAGAAAAAAGATGAGCTTTGATGCAACACTTGTAGTAATGGCGGCAGGTATGGGCAGCCGTTTCGGCGGTCTTAAACAAATCGAACCTATAGGCCCCGCAGGTCAGGCAATCGTTGATTTTTCGGTTTATGATGCAAAGGCTGCTGGCTTTAACAAGGTAGTATTTATTATTAAACACGAAATTGAAAAAGAATTTAAAGAAATTGTCGGCAGAAGAATAGAAAAGATGATTGATGTAGAATATGCTTATCAGGAGCTTGATATGCTGCCCGAAGGATTTACTTGCCCCGAAGACCGACAAAAGCCTTGGGGCACGGCGCATGCAATATACTGTGCGCGTGACAAGGTTAACACACCCTTTGCCGTAATAAACGCCGATGATTATTACGGCAAAAGCGCTTATCAAAAAATTTACAATCACCTAAAAGAACAAAAGGGCGATTTTTGTATGGTAGGCTTTAGACTTCAGAATACGCTTACCGAAAACGGAACCGTATCGCGCGGTGTTTGTGAAATTGAAGACGGTCATTTAAAATCGGTTACCGAGCGCACAAAGATACTTGACTGCAAATATACTTTAGATGACAAGAATTGGGTTGAATTGCCGCCAGATTGTATAGTTTCAATGAATATGTGGGGCTTCACTCCCGATGTGTTTGCATACATTGAAAATGACCTTAAAGAATTTTTTGCAGAAAAAATCAATCAGCCTAAGGTCGAGTATTATTTGCCGACGGTAGTTTCAAATGTTATTGAACGCGGTCAAAAAGATGTTGCGGTGTTGGTTGCCGAAGAGCGTTGGTACGGCGTTACCTATAAAGAAGACAAAGACGGTGTTGTAAACGCCCTTGCCGAAAAGATTGAAAACGGCGAGTATGAGGGATTTTGATTATGAACAAAGAGGTAAAAAAAATTATTTTGATATCAGTATCTGCAGTCTTGGCTGTAGCTTTGATTACAACAGGCGTAATTTTTACGGTAAAATACTTTAAAAATTATGTGGGCGATACAGTGATTTCTTTTGAAGAAAAAACAGCTCTTGCAGGTGATACGGTAAAAATACCCTTTTCCGTCATTAAAAATCACGGCATCTGGGGCGGACAAATCAAAATAAATTACGACTCCCAAGCAATGGCGTTTGTATCTTGCGCCAACGGAGATGTTTTTGACGAGTGTGAAATAAATTCTGAAGACGGATCGGTAAATATTGTCGTAAATCAGACAGGTCTTGATGACAGCAAGGTTAACGGCGTAATTGCCACCTTGAACTTTAAAATTAAAGATAGTGCCAAAGGCGGTAATTATAAAATAGAATTTGATAAAATGACCGATTTTTGCGATAAAGACGGCGAAATGATTGAGCCGATACTTAAAAACGGAGAGATCAAAGTTAAATAGTTTTAAAAAGGTTTGCGTATTTTGTGCGCAAACTTTTTTCTTTGCAATCATTTTTAAAATACAGCTCGCATATATTTTGTTGTATGGACCTATAAGGTCTTAACGAAAATGAAAGGCGAGATAAAAATGAAAGATTATAACCCCGAAGGCACTGTAATAAATTCCGAAGAAAACAAAAAATATATGCAAAGCGCACTGTATTTATCGGCGGCACAGGCTAC
>CAJMBP010000087.1 GCA_905211675.1 uncultured Oscillospiraceae bacterium | reverse complement strand
TGTTAACAAAAATTGTTAGAAGGGTAAATATTATGAGAAAAAAGCAATTCAAATCTGAATCAAAAAAACTTATGGATATGATGATAAATTCAATATATACCCATAAAGAAATCTTTTTGCGCGAAATTATTTCAAATGCGTCAGACGCAATAGACAAGCTTTATTTTAAGTCGCTCACCGACAACTCGGTAGGTATTGCCGCCGACCAGTTTGAAATTAAAATTGTCGCCGACAAAGCTGCCCGTACCCTTAAAGTAATTGATAACGGTATAGGTATGACCGAGGAGGAGCTTGACAACAACCTCGGTACTATTGCTAAAAGCGGCTCGTTTGACTTTAAATCAGAAAACGAAAAAGCCGATAATGTTGATATTATCGGTCAATTCGGTGTAGGCTTTTACTCTGCATTTATGGTAAGTGAAAAGGTTACGGTTGAAACCCGCGCGTTCGGCAGTGAGTCGGGCTTTATTTGGCAGTCTGAAGGTGCCGACGGCTACACAATAGCGCCATGTGACAAAAAAGATGTCGGCACGGTAGTTACTATGTACCTAAAACCCGATACCGATGACGAAAAATACAGCGAATATCTCGACCAGTATAAAATCAGCGAGCTTATCAAACGTTATTCAGACTATATCCGTCACCCGATAAAGATGAACTTTACCACCAAAAAGCCGGTTGAGGGCAAAGAGAACGAGTATGAAGACGTTACTGAGCAGCGTACACTTAACAGTATGATTCCGCTTTGGAAAAAGAGCAAGAACGAAATAAGCGCAGAGGAATACAACGACTTTTACAAGCAAAAATTCTTTGACTATACCGACCCTGCAAGGGTAATACATACAAGCACCGAGGGTCAGGCTACCTTTAACGCGCTTATGTTTATACCTTCGCACGCGCCCTTTGACTACTATACCAAAGATTACGAAAAAGGTCTGTCGCTTTATTGCAAGGGCGTGCTTATAACCGAAAAATGCCCAGATTTGCTGCCCGACTATTTCAGTTTTGTAAAGGGTCTTGTTGACAGCGAAGACCTGTCACTTAATATTTCGCGTGAAGTGTTACAGCACGATACCCAGCTTAAGCTGATAGCAAAAACCGTTGAGAAAAAAATTAAATCCGAGCTTGAAAAAATGCTCAAAAACGATCGTGAAAAATATGAGGAGTTTTTCAAAGCGTTTGGTATTCAGTTGAAATTCGGCATTTATAACGACTACGGTATGCACAAGGACACGCTCAAAGACTTATTGCTGTTCACATCATCAAATGAGAAAAAATATGTTACTCTTAAAGAATATGTTGAACGCGCAAAAGACGACCAAAACGCCATTTACTACGCCTGCGGCGAAACACCCGAAAAGATTGAAATGCTGCCCACCTGCGACGCTGTAAAAGAAAAGGGCTACGAGATACTTTATCTTACCGACAATGTCGATGAGTTTGCGCTTAAGATGATGGGCGAATATGAAGGAAAGCATTTTGTAAATATTTGCGACCAAGATTTAGACCTTAGCACCGAAGAAGAAAAGAAAGAGCTTGAAAATCAAAACAAAGAATTTGAGTCAATGCTCGGCGAAATGAAGGAATGTTTAGGTGATAAGGTAAATGCCGTTCGCTTTACAAACAAGCTCAAAAATCACCCCGTTTGCCTTACAAGCGAGGGAGGAATTTCATCAGAAATGGAAAAAACTCTCAACGCTATGCCGGGAGCCGAGCAAAAGATAAAGGCGCAGTTAATTCTTGAAATCAATTCCGCACACCCCATTGCCGAAAAGCTAAAATCTCTTTATGACAGCGATAAAGAAACGCTTAAAAGCTACACAAAAATGCTTTATAACGCATCTTGCCTAATAGGAGGCAGAAGCATTGACGACCCTGTGGAGTACAGCAATCTTGTATGCGAGCTTATGATTAAATAACTTTTATAACACAACAGCCCCAAGCGTTAGACTTGGAGCTGTTTGATTATATTTGTGAAGGATTTATACCCGTTTCACGCTTGTACGCCGCCGAAAAATAGCCCTGCGAGCTAAAACCCAAACAGTCGGACACCTCGTTTACCGACATACCCTCTTTTAACATAAGCGTAGCGGTTTTAATTTTTAGAGTTAAAAAATATTTATGCACGCTCATACCTGCGTATTTGTCAAAAAGTCTTTTAAGGCTTGATACGCTTAAATTAAGCTGCCGTGCCAACTCGTTAACCGAAAGAGACTCGGCTACCCTTTGGTTCATAAGTGTAAGCGCCTGCTTAAAAATTTCGGTTTCGTGATTCTTGGTTTTTGCAAGGGCGTTTTCATTTGTTGCAAGCGATAATACAATTCGGTAAATATAAAGCGTAACCGTCTGTAAAAAAGATTCGTCATCCGCAAAATGCGGCAACACATCGGTAAAAGAATAGTTATTTTCTATTTCGGGGTGTTTTTCAACCTCAAGACCTAAGAATTCTATAAAAGAATTTATAATGTGCCGCCCGTGTTTGTCTATATGTAAAGCACGGCGCTCGGCTTTTTTGCAAAGCTCACCCGACATAGAAAACGAGAAAATAAGTAATGTGGCGCCCTCGTCGCCGACAATACTGAATTTATGCAGCTCTAACGGTTTATGAAAAATTATATCACCGCTTTTAAAGTTATGCACATTCTCATCAGCCGAAATTATAACCTCGCCGTCGATTACATAAACCGCTTCCCAAAAGTCGTGCATTTCGCCCGCAAAGTTATAACCCTTGTCATAATGCCGCTTAAAAAGGCTGTATAACTTTTCAATTTTAATCTGCTCTTTTACAGCATAAGAACGCCAAGGCATTAAATCACCGCTTTTTTGAACTAAAAATATATATTTTAGCCTAATTTTATATTGATTTACAATTTTAGACCGTATATACTGTTATTATAAAATAGACTTTATTAAAAGTAAAGGGGAATTTTTATGAAAAAGCTAAAAGTTATACTTATAGGCGCAGGCAACCGCGGAATGACCTACACCCGCTATATGAAAGAGATGCCCGAAAAGTTTGAGGTTGTTGCCGTTGCAGAACCCAGAGACAGCCGCCGTGAATTTATTAAAAATCAGCACAATCTGCCCGACAGTATGTGCTTTACCGATTACAAGCCGCTTTTAGAGCTCGGCAAAATTGCGGATGTTGCGCTCATTTGCACTATGGATCGCGACCATTTTGAGCCGGCTATGAAGGCTATTGAGTTAGGCTATGACCTTTTGCTTGAAAAACCGATTTCACCTACGCCCGAAGAGTGCGTGGCAATTCGTGACAATGCCGAAAAGCACGGTGTTAAGGTAGTTATATGCACCGTTTTGCGTTATACCTTCCTTTTCGATAAGCTTAAAGAGATTATCGATTCGGGTAAAATAGGCAGGGTTATGTCAATAAATCATGAAGAAGATGTTGAATATGTGCACCAATCGCACAGCTTTATACGCGGCAACTGGGGCAACAGCAAACGCAGTTCATTTATGCTGCTTCAAAAATCATGCCATGATGTCGATATTTTGCAGTGGCTGCTCGGCAAAAAATGCAAAAAGGTTCAGTCGTTCGGCTCACTTTCCTATTTTAAAGAAGAAAACGCACCCGAAGGTGCGCCCGCTTTTTGCATAGAGGGTTGTCCGATAGGCGAAACCTGCCCATATAATGCAGTTAAGCTTTATCTTGAAAACAAGGGCGAGTGGTTCCGCGGAGCCGCAACAAAAATCGTTAACTCTACCGACGAGCAGGTTAAAGAGGTTATAAGCACAACGAATTACGGCAGATGTGTTTTCAGGTGCGACAATGATGTTGTGGATCACCAAACCGTAAATATGCTTTTTGAAGACGATGTTACCGTAACCTTTACCATGAACGCATTTAATTCGGGCGGCAGATTTATAAACATTTACGGAACAAAGGGCGAAATTCGCGCAGCGCTTAAAGGCGATACACCTATAAAGATATATTACAGTGACACAAAAGAGACCGAGGAAATTCCCTGCAATGCCACAGACGGTATTTTGGGCGGTCACGGCGGCGGCGACGCAGGCATTATAGTCGCGCTTTATGATTATATGACCGGTAATTACTGCGGTAAATGCGTGCCCACCATTAAAGAATCATGCTACAACCACCTTGTAACATTTGCCGCCGAGCATGCTCGCGAAACAGGCACAGTTGTTGATGTGGAAGAATACATAAATGGCTTGAAATAATATTGAAAACACAAAATTTATCTATTAAAAAATACGCGATTATCTTATAAATAAAAGTAAAAACATTTATGTAAATCCAATCAAAAAAGGTACAAGATTTGTTTTTCATAAATAATTTGTGTTTATTACAAATAAGGCTTGAGGTTTAACCCCAAGCCTTATTTATTGCATATCGAAAACAGCAGGAGTTTGACCCTGCCCTACATTATCTGATATTATTTGTTCTTTTAAATCAATAACAACCCGCAAAAATGGAATGAAGACTGTTTTTACATTGAATAAAAACAGCAAAATCTAAAGCCTTTTAAATTATTCCCAACCCTTGCAGACATCGACCCAAGCTTTATAATTTGAATACCTTTCGAGCTCTGCAATCGTAAGTTCGATAGCGCTGTTACTGCTGCCGCAGGCAGGAAAAACGGTGTCAAAACGCTTTAAAGATTTATCAAGGTAAACATCTACACCGTCATTTACAGCAAACGGGCAAACGCCGCCCACAGCGTGACCTATAAGCTGTTCACACTCGTCAAGCAAGAGCATTTTGGCCTTTTGTGAAAATTGCTCTTTATACTTATGGTTATCAACCTTTGCGTCACCCGCAGCTACCACTAAAATGGGTTTATCGTCAACTTTAAAAGAAAGTGACTTTGCAATTCGGCAACCCTCGCAACCGAGCGCCTCGGCGGCAAGCTCTACCGTAGCGCTTGACACTTCAAATTCTTGTATGCGATTATCTATTCCAAGCTCTTTAAAATATTCTCTAACCTTTTCAATAGCCATATTTTACTCCGTAATTTTATTATTTACATAAAATCAAAGGCTTGAAGACCGCACTTCAAGCCTTTAATTTTGATTTAAAAAGTTAATTATTTATTAAGTGCTTCGTTAACTGCAACTGCGCAGGCAACGGTCATACCAACCATGGGGTTGTTGCCGGCACCAATCAAGCCCATCATTTCAACATGAGCGGGAACCGATGAAGAACCTGCAAACTGAGCGTCGGAATGCATACGGCCCATTGTGTCGGTCATACCGTAAGAA
>CAJMBP010000086.1 GCA_905211675.1 uncultured Oscillospiraceae bacterium | reverse complement strand
TGAGAAGCGCACGTCAACCGTATCCATAACGGCAACTTTTCGGTCAAGTATAACATAAGAATTATATGATATACCGTTAGGCACAATATACTGACCTTCAAACAAATCTATTTTTCGGTCGTCAACGCCAACATACTTAATATCGTTTGTGATAATCAAATTTAACATCCCCCAGTAAAACTCTGATAACTATATTATATTATTAAGCAAACCGCTTGTCAATAAAGTTCAATCATTCTGTTTTAATTGAAACCGATTCTATTACAGGCTGCTGTGAAGCAGGTATTGTGCCGTTATCATCGGTGGGCTTTGCGTTTTTGCAAATTTTATCTACAATTTCAATGCCGCTTGTAACATACCCGAACGCCGCATACTGCCCGTCAAGAAAGGTGCTGTCCGCTTGAACTATAAAAAACTGTGAGCTTGCGCTGTTGTAATCATAGCCGTTTCTTGCCATAGAAATCGCGCCGCGTTTGTGCGAAAGGGTGTTTTTATGTCCGTTATCGGAAAACTCGCCTATTATTGTTTGGTCTGAGCCGCCTGTTCCGTCACCCTTCGGGTCGCCGCCCTGCATCATAAAGCCCTCCATTATTCTGTGAAAGGTAAGTCCGTTATAAAAGCCGCTGTTTGCAAGATTGATAAAATTCTCACAAGTAACAGGTGCCTCAGAGGGTTCAAGCTTTACCGTAACGGTTCCGTAATCTTTTATGCTTATGTCTGCGTAATAAGTAAGCGAGGTGTCGAGATTGTTTTCTGCTACACTCTCAGTTTGTGAACCGCCCGATGCTTTGTCGGATGCAATTTTTGCATCTGATATTTTCCAGACACCGAGACACAAACACACTACCGCCAATATAACGCACACCAAAATAACCGTTGTGCTCTTACCGTTTGTTTTTTTACCTTTTTGCGCCATAAAGTTCTGCCCCTTACGATTGTATTTTATACCGATTATTATATCACATACACGATATATAATAAAGTAAAATATTTGTGAACAATGTTTCATATAAAACTGCTCAAAAAACACATTTTGCAGACAATTTCAAAAAAATTTAAAAAAATTTCCATTTGCCTATTGACAAGGTAGGTAAATCGTGCTATACTCGTATCAACCCAAAAAACGAAAGGAGAACTTCGCTGTGAATAAGCTTGTATTTACCGCCATTACCGTTATGATGTGTATGTGCATGTGGCTTTGCCGTATGTGCATGCGATTTTGCGCTTATTTTTCAGCTGTGCTCCCATTTTTTAAAGTAAACCGTTGTGCCGCATAGTTTCGCGGCTGTTAACAATTGCTTGAAACCGGGAGACTTTTATATCAAGGTCTTTCGGTTTTAATATTTTACAAGGCAGGTAATTAACCTATGGAAAACTTTTTTGAAAAGCTTGTAAGAGCAAATTTTCGTTTCGGGCGAATGTGCCGATGTATGAATTTGAGAAAAAACATTTATAATTAACATTTATAATTAAAATATTACAACAAACAAAGGAGAAAAAATCATGAAAAAAATCATATCACTCATACTTATCACAGTTCTTGTTATCACAGCGGCATTTTCGCTTACCGCCTGCGGCAGCAATTCGGGCAAAATAACCATCGCTATTCCAAACGACACCACCAACGAGGCGCGCGCCCTGCTTTTACTTGAAGACCTCGGCTACATTAAGCTAAAAGACGGCGCAGGCATTACCGCAACACCTCTTGATGTAGAGGAAAACCCCTATGACATAGAATTTAAAGAAGTAGAAGCGGCTCAGCTTCCGAATGTTCTTAAGGATGTAGATTATGCCGTAATAAATTCAAATTATGCCATCGAGGCAAAGCTTAACCCCACAAAAGACGCGCTCGGACTTGAGGGCTCGTCATCGGCATACGGTAATATTCTTGCCGTTAAAGAGGGCAATGAAAATTCTGATATAATTAAGGCTCTTAAAGCCGCGCTTGAAAGCCAAAAGGTTGCCGATTTTATTAAATCGGAGTATGACGGCGCTGTTGTTTCGGTTGTAGATAAAACCACCGACGGTTTTGACTCGTCGGTAGATTACGCCGCTTTAAGCGGAAAAACCGTTTCGGTTGCCGCCTCGCCCACTCCCCACGCAGAAATTTTGGGCGTTGTTAAAACCATTTTGGCAGAAAAGAATATTACACTTGAAATCAAAGAATTCACCGACTATGTGCAACCCAACAATGTAGTTGAAAGCGGCGAAATAGACGCAAACTACTTCCAGCATGTTCCGTATCTTGACGATTTTAACGCCGAAAACAACACACACATTGTATCGGTTGCCGCAATTCATGTTGAACCCTTGGGAATATACGGCGGCAAGCAGACTTCACTTGATGCAATAAAAGAATAAATTATTGTTTGACCGTTATATTTCACGGGCAACTGAATGGGGTCTATTATGATAGAAATTAAAAATTTATCTAAACGCTTTGACACTGCAAGCGGCAACGTCGAGGCACTTAAAAATGTGTCAATTTCGATTCCCGACGGAGATATTTTCGGAATTATCGGAATGAGCGGTGCCGGAAAAAGCACACTTGTGCGATGTATTAACATGCTTGAACGCCCTACCGAAGGCACGGTAGAAATTGACGGGGTTAACCTGTGCGAGCTGTCCGAAAAGGATTTGCGAAGCATACGCCGTGATATAACCATGATTTTTCAGGGCTTTAATCTTTTAATGCAGCGCAACTGTCTTAAAAATGTTTGCTTTCCGTTAGAGCTTGCCGGTATGGATAAAGCCGCCGCCAAGAAAAAGGCCCTCGAGCTGTTGGAAACCGTAGGGCTTGCAGACAAGGCAAAGGCGTATCCGTCACAGCTTTCGGGCGGGCAGCAGCAAAGGTTTGCCATAGCCCGCGCGCTTGCAACCAACCCGAAGGTGCTTCTTTGTGATGAAGCCACAAGCGCGCTTGACCCCACAACCACAAATTCTATTTTAGAGCTTATACGCAGTATAAACGAAAAGCTGGGTATTACGGTTATAATTATAACCCACCAGATGAGCGTTGTTGAAAGTATATGCAAGCACATTGCCATAATAGACGAAGGCACGGTTGTTGAGCAGGGCGAGGTTACCGAGGTGTTTTCACACCCTAAATCCGCAGCTGCAAGGCGTCTTGTATTCCCCGAGGGCGATTTTGAAACGCCCGTCGCCGATAAAAGCGACCAACGCTTTATACGCGTTGTTTTCAACGGTGCCGAGTCCACCGGCTCTCCGATTATTGCAAGAATGGCGGTAGAAAAAGGAATTGAAGCCAACATTGCCTACGCCTCCACCAAAAGCATAGGCGGCAAGGCATACGGCTCTATGTTGCTTGGCATTACAGGCTCGGACAGCGACATACAGACAGCCATTGACTATTTAACCGCAACCGAAGATGTTATTGTTGAAGAGGTGACTGTAAATGTTTAATGAACTTTTTTCATCCGAGACTTTAAATGAAGCCTGGCGAATTATACAGTCCGAATTCCTTACCGCTATTTGGGAGACGGTTTATGTAACATTGTTGTCAACCGCATTTTCGATAATAATAGGGCTTCCGCTCGGCGTGTTATTGGTTGCCGGAGAGAAAAACGGCGTTCTTCCCCTTCCGAAATGGCTGTTGCAGGTTTTAAATGTTGTCATTAACCTGCTGCGTTCGGTTCCGTTTTTAATACTTATGATATTGGTATTCCCTCTTACCCGTTTGTTGGTAGGCACAGTTGTAGGCACAACCGCCTCTATTGTGCCGCTCGTAATTGCCGCCTTTCCGTTTGTGGCAAGACTTACCGAAACAAGCATCAGAGAGGTAAGCCCCAACACAATTGAAATGGCGCAGAGTATGGGTGCGTCACCCCTACAGATTATAATAAAGGTAATGATACCCGAAAGTATTCCCTCGCTTTTGTCTAACGCCACAACGGCGATTACCACTATTCTCGGTTATTCGGCAATGAGCGGTATTATAGGCGGCGGAGGTTTGGGTAAAATTGCAATTAACTACGGTTATTACCGTTATAAATACCTGATTATGATAGCGGCGGTAATACTGCTTATAATTCTTGTGCAAATTTTTCAAACCGTCGGAACAAAGCTTGCTTCAAAATCCGACAAACGATTAAAAAAATAATTTTATAAAATTAAGAAGGTATAAAAAATGTCAAATATTTATTCATCCGCCGACCAACTTATCGGCAAAACTCCCCTTTTAGAACTCACTCATATTGAAAAGCAATATAATTTAAAGGCAAAAGTTGTTGCAAAGCTTGAATATTTTAATCCCGCAGGTTCGGTAAAAGACCGTATTGCAAAAGCAATGATAGATGACGCCGAAGCCGCCGGCAAATTAAAGCCCGACTCGGTTATTATTGAGCCGACCTCAGGCAACACAGGTATAGGTCTTGCGGCCGTTGCCGCCGCCAGAGGCTATAAAATTATAATAGTTATGCCCGAAACCATGTCGGTTGAACGCCGTCAGCTTATGAAGGCATACGGTGCCGAGCTTGTTCTTACCGACGGCACCAAGGGTATGAAGGGCGCTATTGCAAAGGCTGAGGAGCTTGCGGCTCAAACGCCCAACAGCTTTATTCCCGGTCAGTTTGTAAATCCCTCAAACCCCAAGGCTCACAGAGAAGGCACCGGTCCCGAAATATATGAAGATACCGACGGCTCGGTTGATATTTTTGTTGCGGGCGTAGGCACGGGCGGCACCGTAACGGGTGTAGGTGAATACCTAAAATCTAAAAATCCGAATGTAAAGGTTGTTGCCGTTGAGCCTGCCTCATCTGCCGTGCTTTCTACCGGCGTTGCAGGCCCGCACAAGATACAGGGTATCGGAGCAGGCTTTGTTCCCCAAGTGCTCAACACCGACATTTACGATGAGATTTTTACCGTTTCTAACGAAGACGCCTTTGCAACCGGCAAGCTGATAGGCAAAAGCGAGGGTGTGCTTGTAGGTATTTCATCGGGTGCGGCAGCATTTGCGGCAATAGAACTTGCAAAGCGCCCCGAAAACGAAGGCAAAACAATTGTTGTTCTTTTGCCCGACACCGGAGACAGATATCTTTCTACTCCGCTGTTCGCAGATTAAGCTCTCGGTATGAGCTGTAAAAACGTAAGTTTTTTACAGCTCATATTTGTGTGTTTTTAAACAGTTATTAAAATTAAGGAGATATTTTCAATGGAAAACAGCAGATTCGAACTCAACAAAAACCTTGCTCAAATGCTCAAAGGCGGCGTAATTATGGATGTTACCACACCCGAGCAGGCAAAAATCGCAGAAGCGGCAGGCGCCT
>CAJMBP010000085.1 GCA_905211675.1 uncultured Oscillospiraceae bacterium | reverse complement strand
TCGGCGGCAAGCTGTATCTGGAGTTCGGCGGCAAGCTGTTTGACGATTACCACGCTTCGCGCGTGTTGCCGGGGTTCAAGCCCGACTCAAAGGTTAAAATGCTGTTAGAGCTTAAAGACGAAGCGGAAATTGTTATTGTTATAAACGCCGACGCTATTGAAAAAAACAAACGCCGCGGCGACCTTGGCATAACCTATGACCTTGACACTCTGCGGCTTATCGACGCTTTTCGCGGTATAGGTCTTTTTGTCGGCAGTGTTGTTATCACCTGCTTCACGGGGCAACCCCTTGCAATCGCGTTTGAAAGCCGCCTTAAAGCGCTTGGCATTAAAACCTACCGCCACTACCCCATAAAAGATTACCCGTCGGATATTCCGCTTATTGTAAGCGATGACGGCTTCGGCAAAAACGATTATATTGAAACCTCGCGTCATTTGGTAGTAATCACGGCGCCCGGCCCGGGCAGCGGTAAAATGGCAACCTGTCTTTCACAGCTTTATCAAGACCACAAACGCGGTATTAAGGCGGGTTACGCAAAGTTTGAAACATTCCCCATCTGGAACCTTCCGCTTAAACACCCTGTAAATGTGGCTTATGAAGCCGCTACGGCAGACCTTAGCGATGTTAATATGATAGACCCATTCCACCTTGAAGCATACGGCGAAACCACCGTTAACTACAACCGCGATGTTGAAATTTTCCCTGTGCTTAACGCTATTATGGAACGCATTTTGGGTGAATCACCGTATAAAAGTCCTACCGATATGGGCGTTAATATGGCGGGCTTTGCCATAAGCGACGACCAAGCGGTAAAAAGCGCCGCAAAGCAAGAAATAATACGCCGTTATTATCAGGCAAGCTGTAATTTACGCCAAGGGCTCGGTGAGCGGAGCGAGGTTACAAAAATCGAGCTTTTGATGAATCAACTCGGCATTTCGGTAAAGGACCGCCCCGTAGCTCAGGCGGCACTTGACAAGGCTGATGCCACAGGCGGACCCGCCGCCGCAATACAGCTTGAAGACGGCAGAATTATCACCGGCAAAACCTCCTCGCTTTTGGGCGCAGGTTCATCAATGCTGCTGAATGTGCTTAAAGAGCTCGGCGGCATACCCGATGATATCCAGCTGCTTTCACCTACAATTATTGAGCCCATTCAAGAAATGAAAACGGGCGTTCTGGGCAATCACAACCCAAGGCTTCACATTGATGAAATTTTAATTGCGCTGTCAATTTGCGCCGCCACGAACGGCACCGCCAAAAAAGCGCTGGATCAGGTGGACAAGCTTAAAGGACTTGAGGTTCACTCAACCGTAATTCTTTCACGCGTAGATGAACAAACCTTTAAAAAATTAGGCGTAAACCTTACCTGCGAACCGCAGTACCAAACCAAAAAATTGTATCATGCATAAAACTGAACCGACACCGCATTTTGCGGTGTCGGTTATTTTATTGCTTCCACAAATATTTTTCAAGGTCGATATGACCGTCTGCTTCAAAAACAATTCCCTCATCTTCAAGCATTTTGCGCTGTATATCTGAGCCGCCGAAAGCAAAACTTTCGGCTACCTTGCCTTCTCGATTTACCACTCTGTGGCAGGGGATTACCCCGGGTGCCGGGTTGTTGTGAAGCGCGTACCCCACAACGCGAGACCACCGCGGATTGCCTGCCATTCGCGCTACAAGACCGTAGGTCGCAACCTTACCCTTAGGTATGCGGCTGACTACCTCATATATCTTTTTAAAAACCATCGGCTAAATCACACCTATCTTTCGTCAATAGGCGTATATTCTACCCTGTTTTTAACATTTATATACGCGGGTCTTATGATTTTGCCTGCGTTTTGTATCTCTTCAATACGGTGCGCCGACCAGCCCGCTATGCGCGCTACGGCAAAAATAGGTGTAAAAAGCTCATTGGGCAGCCCTAACATTCGGTAAACCATTCCCGAATAGAAGTCGACATTTGCGCTTACACCCTTATACATTTTGCGCTTTTCGGCAATAATTTCGGGCGCCATTTTTTCTACCGTGCGGTAAAGCTCATACTCTTTCTGCATTCCCTTTTCTTCGGATAACTGCTTTGCATAATTGCGCAAAATTTCGGCGCGGGGGTCTGAAAGCGAATAAACCGCATGACCCATACCGTATATAAGCCCCGCTTTGTCGAAGGCTTTTTTATCAAGCAAATCTTCAAGATACCTTCTGACCTGCGCTTTGTCGTCGGTGTCAATGCTTGCTTTCATATTGTCAAACATTTGAACAACCTTAATATTTGCGCCGCCGTGGCGAGGGCCTTTAAGCGAGCCTAATGCCGCCGATATTGCGGAATATGTGTCGGTACCCGACGATGTTACAACATGCGTTGTAAAGGTCGAGTTGTTTCCGCCGCCGTGCTCTGCGTGAAGCACCAGCGCCAAATCTAAAATTTTTGCCTCAAGCGGCGTAAAATTGCCGTCCTCACGCAAAATATAAAGCAGATTTTCGGCCGTATTATACTCTTTTTTCGGGTAATGTATAAACAAACTTTGACCGTTATGGTAATGCTGATAGGAATGATACGCGTAAACCGCAAGCATAGGAAACTGAGCAATAAGCTGTAAGCTTTGCCGCAAAACATTTGCAACGCTTATATCATCGGGGTTTTCATCATAGGCATATAACGCCAAAACACACCGCGAAAGAATATTCATAATGTCTTTTCCGGGCGCTTTAAGTATCATGTCCCGTACAAAAGAGGGCGGTAATGAACGGTAGTTTGACAGGTAGTCGCTAAAGTCATCAAGCTCTTGTCTGTTAGGCAGACTTGAAAAAAGCAACAGATACGCCGCCTCTTCAAATCCTGACTGACCGCCCTTTGAAAAGCCGCTTACCAAATCAAATATATTTACACCTCGGTAATAAAGCTCACCATGACACGGAACCTCATTGCCGTTTTGGTCAATTTTGCGTGAATTTATGCACGACACCTCGGTAAGCCCGGCCACTACGCCCTTGCCGTCTAAATCGCGAAGGCCGCGCTTAACATTGTGCTTGATATACATATCGTTTTGAATGTTATTATTATTGCACGATTTTTCTGCTAATTTTTTTACATAAGGGGTAATTTCGGAATAGTTCATCTTTTTACCTTTCTGTTTTTTGTTAATATTATAATACCATATTTTTGCAAACTTCTCAATAAAAATGACAAAACTGTCAATTATGGAAGCCAAAATTAACAGTTTCTTAAAAAATTATTCTTTTATTGCAGTATCAATGCTTTTGCCGAATACAATAAAACGCTGGTATAAATACTCGGTAACAAAATTTACAAGCATTGTAAGCGCTAAAACTATGTACTCGTTTACGCCCGCCTTTTCGGTAAGCACGGCGGTCCACCATGTGGAAAGCGGTGTGAAAACCATATAAAACGCCGCCACCTTAAGCATGGCAACGGGTATGTTATTTGCCGACTGAAAGGTGAATTTGCGGTTAAGCGTAAAATTCCACAGCACCGACAGCACAAGTGCCGCAAGATATGAAACCCAATATTTAAGATGCATCAGCTCATTAAACAGCGTAAAGCTTACCGCCTGTATAACACCTGCGCTTATTGAAAACAATATAAATTTTACTGTGCGTAAAAATTCTTTTCTTTTGTCACTCATATTATACCCCCCATCGTTTTCAAAAATTATAACACAAATAAAGCATTAAAATCAAATGTTGTATTTACGCCCCAAAAATACTATAATTAAATAAAACATTACAAGGGAGTTTTTAAAATGGTATTTGACAGTTTAAAAAACTGCGAGCTCTATTACGGTATGCACCCCAGATTCCGCGAGGCTTTTGACTTTGTTAAAAAGGCTTTGGCAGAAAATCTGGCGGTAGGCAAATACGAAATTGACGGTAAAAATTTGTACGCTTCTGTGCAAGAATATACCTCAAAACTTGAAAGCGAAGCAAAAGCCGAAGCACACAAAAATTATATTGACATTCAGTTTATAATTTCTGGCACCGAAGTTATTGAAGGCTTTAATATTGATAAAGCCACACCGAAAAGCGAATATAACGATATAAAAGATGTTATGTTCTACCAAGACAACAAAAATTCAAACAAAGGTATCCTTGCAGATAATGAATACGGCATATTCTTCCCCCATGATGTGCATAAGCCCGGTATGTGCCTGCAAGGCAAGCAAGATACCGTTAAAAAGATAGTTGTTAAGGTTAAGGTTTAAGGGTTCACAAAATAAAGCAAGCCGCTGTCGAAATTCGACAGCGGCTTTAATTTTTTATGTTGCTGAAAAACCGATTTATTTCTCATTAACAGGTTGCGAATTCTTTTTATTAAGCTTTCTTTGATTTGCATATCCGATAAATCCGAATATTAAAATAGGAACCCCGAACATTGCGTAAACCAAAAACAAAACCGTACCCACGGAATATAAAATTGCCGCAACCAAGGCAGACCAAGCTTTTTTTGCAAGAACCCCTATCCAACCGAAAACTACTCCGATTAAAAACAGTATCATGTGCGGAGTGACAAGCGTAGTTGCTATTGCGCCGGCTAAAGCGTCGGTTCCGCTTGAAAACGCAGTTCCGCCGACAAAGTAACATATTAAATAAATACTGTATGCCGTAGCCAATATCGTCGCTACCCATAGCATTATACTTCTTTTTTTCATAATTTTAACCCCTTTTAAAAATCATTTTGTAAACACAAATTTTGCCGAACTGCCCGAGAGCCAATTTGAAGAAACATGCATTTCTAAATTTGACCAATCTTTTGGAACCTCAAGCGCATACCAACCGGTCATTTTTTTGCCCGGAGCAATGCTTCCGTCAAGAGTGCCCGAATCGAAAGCACAATTTGCATTTACCGAGTATTCGCACTTTTCATCATCAACATAAGCATCAAACAGTAATATACTGCTTATATTCTGTTCTTCGTCAGATATGTTTTCAACAGTGAAATTAACAGCAACAAAAATATTTCCGTCATCAGGCGTAAAAAATCCTTCGCCGTTAGACTCTTTAATTTCATTTGCGGTGAATTTCAAATTTGAAAATACAGCCGTTTCATTTAATGAGAAAGTATCTTCTTTCTCAACAGATGATTCCGCAACTGGTTTTGATTGATTTTCTTCTTTTGACGGTTGCTCTAAGTCGCAGGCCGCAAGCGACACAACCAAAACAACTCCCAATAGCAAGCTAAATATTTTTTTCATAAACTACCTCCTTAAAATATACCAAATCGGGATATTTAAATTATACCAACATGGGATAATAATGTCAAGAGGTGATTTTATGAGACTTAAAGAAATCAGAAAATCAAAGGGCATTTCCCAATTAAAAATGGCAATAGATTTAAATACCAACCAAAACACAATAAGCCGCTACGAAACAGGTGAACGCGAGCCAGGCATTGTCGAGCTAATAAAAATCGCCGATTATTTTAATATATCTATCGATTATTTGCTTGAACGCACCGATAATCCAAACATACAAAAATGAGCCGTGATAATTGATATGCACCCCAAAAGTTAGACACTTTTGGAGGTGCATATTTTTATGGGTAA
>CAJMBP010000084.1 GCA_905211675.1 uncultured Oscillospiraceae bacterium | reverse complement strand
CACGCATAAAAGGTAAGTGAAAATATGAGCATTACAATATTTCTTGCTTTTGTTGTTTTAGCAAAATAATATACAACCAAATTAAGCGGAAGAAACAAATACAGGAAAAACAAACTTGAAAAGACCATATTTTCACCCTCTTTCAACCCAAAACATATCATTTTAATTTTACTATTTATGTATATGTTTTGTCAACACGAAAAAACATAAAATACGTATTAAAATGCAAAAACCTCCGCTTTGTGTAAAGCAGAGGCTTTTAATGTTTAAATATGCATTATTTCATAAACTCATACATGGCGCGGTAGCACATATATACATCAAGTTTAGCGGTTGTTTCATAAGGCGCATGCATCGAAAGCACCGGCACACCAAGGTCGATAACATCTATGCCCAAATTTGCAACATACATAGCAACCGTCCCGCCGCCGCCCGCATCTACACGGCCGAGCTCACCCGTTTGCCAAACAATGTCGGCACGGTCCAGCATAGCTCTGATTTCGGCAACATATTCCGCCGAAGCGTCGGATGTGCTGCTTTTGCCGCCGCCGCCCGTATATTTGGTAAGAACAACACCGTAGTTTAAAAAGCTTGCGTTGCGGCGTTCCATAACATCCTGAAAAGTCGGGTCTATACCTGCATTAACATCAGCTGAAAGGCACTTTGAATTGCGCTTTGCCACAGTTTCGTCACAGCCTTGCATTACGCAAATGTCATGAATAACATGAGATAAGAAATCAGACTGCAAACCTGTGTTTCCCATAGAACCTATTTCTTCTTTATCGGTAAGGATTGCTATCGCGGTTTTTTCGGGCTTTTCTACATTTAAAACGGCTGTAAGTGCGGGGTAGGCGCAAACTCGGTCGTCCTGACCGTAGGCACCTATAAGCGAACGGTCAAAGCCTATATCGCTAGATTTTGCCGCAGGAACCAACTCAAGCTCGGCAGACAAAAAGTCTTCTTCGGTGACGCCGTACTTTTCATTCAAAAGCTTCAAAATATTAAGCTTTACAAGCTCGCTGCCCTCATCGCTTTTAAATGGCATACTGCCTATAAGCACATTAAGCTCTTCGCCGCGAATACCGTCTGAAAGGGTGCGCTTGTTTTGCTCACGCGCAAGATGCGGCAACAAATCGTTTATAACAAACTTGGGGTCGGCGCTGTCTTCACCTATATTAACCACTGTTACACTGCCGTCTTTTTTTGCGAATACTCCGTGAAGCGCAAGAGGCATGGCAGTCCACTGATATTTTTTAATACCGCCGTAGTAATGGGTTTTAAACAGAGCGAGTTCAAGCTCTTCGTAAAGCGGATTGGGTTTTAGGTCAAGACGGGGCGAATCAACATGAGCCGCCGTAATGTTAATTCCCTTTTCTGACGACTGCTTGCCTATTACCGCAAAGGCAACGGTTTTGCCGCGGTTGTTAAAATAAACCTTATCGCCCGCGTTATATTCTTTGCCTATTACAAACGGCTCAAACCCCTTTTCTTCTGCAAGCGCAACAGCGGCGGCTACCGCCTCGCGCTCGGTTTTAGCTTTATTAAGATACACCTTATACCCTTCGCAATATTCTTGTATTTTATCAAGCGTATCGCCGTCAACCCTTAAAAGACCGTTCTTTTTCTCATAAAACAGTTTTTCTTTTAACTTCTTAACTTCGTCAGACATTGTTATTTTCCTCCAATAGTTTGTTTAAAAGTTTTTGTATTTTTAAGTTTAAAACCGAAAGTTCGCAATCGTTATACACTATATTATTTGACCGTTCAATATAAAAATTATCATCTTTTCCGGCTTTTATACGAAGCTCTGCCGCCGATTCGTCAATACCGTCACGCTTTATTATTCTATCTTTGCGCGTTTTTTCATCGCACAGCACAACTATAACATCATCACACAAGCTGTCGGCTCCGCTTTCAAAAAGCGTAGGTGCATCGAGCAAAACTAGGGGTACATCAATTTGCGCTTTGATAAGCTTTACAATATGCGGCAAAAGTGTTTTGTTTAAAAGCTCGGTTTTATCGCTTGCAGAAAAGGCTAATGCGGCTAATTGCTTTCGGTTTAGTGTTCCGTCCGAATTTAAAACACCGTCGCCGAACGCTTTTACTATGTCAGCAAGACCGTCGCTACCCTTTTCAACCGCCACACGGGCCAAGGCGTCGCAATCAATAATCTTAAAGCCTAAATTTTTCGCAACATCTGTTACACTGCTTTTGCCTGCCCCCGTAGGGCCTGTCAGACCCACTACAAAGCTCATTTTACCGTCACCCCTTAAAGCGTTATAACCTTAAAACCGCTTGCCCTGATTAAGCGGTTATACACTGCAAGCCCCACGCCGTCTTTGCTTGGCGCGTGAATATAAACTTCTTTTACTCCTAAACTGTCAACATCCCGCAAGCTTGAAAAAACATTTTTAGCAAGTGTGCTTTCGTTGTGTTTTGAACCGTAAGAAATTTTAGGAACATTTATGCTGTAATATTCTTCGTCAAAGCAAATTGCCGCACAATCGGTTTTTGAATTCACAAATCTTACAAAGCTACCCGAGCAACCCTCTACCAAAAAGGTTTCGGTTTTAGGCGCATAGTGCTTATATTTCATACCCGGTGATGCCGCTTTTTCATCTGATTTCAGTTGTTTTAAAACTGCATCGTCAATTACTAAATCAGGTAATACCTTACGCAGCTGCTCGGGCGTTACAGCGCCCGGCCTCAAAAGACGCGGCTTGTCGCCTACAAGCGATACCACAGTCGACTCAACCCCCACATTGCAGTCGCCGCCGCAAACAACGGCATCAATTTTACCGTCAAGGTCGTCTATAACATGGCGCGCTGCGGTAGGGCTCGGTCTGCCCGATGTATTGGCACTCGGCGCCGCAAGCGGCAAGCCGCTTGCTGTTATAATGTCGCAAACCGTTTTGTTTGCCGGAAATCTTACCGCCACGGTATCAAGACCTGCCGATACACTCTCACTTATGCTTTCACCTTTTGGCAACACCATTGTAAAAGGCCCGGGCCAAAAGGTTTTGGCACAGCTGTAAGCGCGCTCGGGTATATCTCGCGCCACATCGGTTAACATATCTAAACTTGATATATGAACTATAAGCGGGTTGTCCTGCGGTCTGCCTTTGGCTTCAAATACGGCTTTAATCGCACTATCGCTGTAAGCCGAAGCAGCAAGTCCGTAAACCGTTTCGGTGGGAACCGCCACAATACCGCCCTTACACAATATTTCCGCCGCCGACTTTACGGCACCATTATAATCACGCAAAGCATCTAACTTCTGTGTTGTCATTTTAAGAATTCTCCTGAGCTTTTAAGGCTTCTGCGCGGTAATGAGTTGTAAGCGCGTCTATAATTTCGTCAATATCGCCGTTTAAAATGCTATCTATTTTATAAAGCGTCAAACCTATTCTATGGTCGGTAACACGGCCTTGAGGATAATTATAGGTTCTGATACGCTCACTGCGATCGCCCGTGCCCACCTGTGCCCTGCGGTCAGACGCTATTGCGGCATCAGCCTTTTCTTTTTCCGCTTCATAAAGCCGAGAACGAAGAACTTTAAGTGCCTTTTCTTTGTTTTTGAACTGACTGCGCTCATCCTGACACTCTACTACCGTGCCTGTCGGCAGATGTGTAACGCGTATTGCAGAAGATGTTTTGTTAATGTGCTGACCGCCTGCCCCAGATGAGCGAAAGGTGTCAATTTTAAGGTCTGCGGGGTTTAACTCGAACTCAACCTCATCAGCTTCTGGCAGCACCGCCACCGTTACGGTTGAGGTGTGAATTCTGCCCTGTGTTTCGGTGTCGGGCACACGCTGAACGCGGTGAACGCCGCTTTCATACTTTAAACGCGAATACGCCCCTGCACCCTCAATCATAAAACTTATTTCTTTGTATCCGCCAAGCTCGGTTTCGTTGGCGTTGGTAATTTCAATATGCCAGCGCTTTGACTCGGCATACATTGAGTACATTCTGAAAAGCGAGCCTGCAAAAAGCGCCGCCTCTTCGCCGCCGGCTCCCCCGCGGATTTCAACAATAACATTTTTATCGTCGTTGGGGTCTTTAGGCAAAAGAAGTATTTTAAGTTGGTCGGCGCTTGCGGCTATTTTTTCCTTTGCGGCGGCAAGTTCTTCTTCTACAAGCTCTTTAAAATCTTTGTCAAGCCCGCCCGCTTCCAGCATTTCGAGCGCCTCTTTTTCTGCCGCCTGTGCCGCGCAATACTCGCGGTACTTTTCGACAATGGGGGTAAGCTCGCTGTGTTCTTTCATAAGCTTTGTAAAAAGCGCATTATCGCTTGCAACATCGGGACGTGTAAGCTCTACGCCTATTTGTTCATAGCGGCTTTCTACCGCAGAAAGTTTTTCAAACATTATTTATTCTCTCCGCTAATCGTTAAAATCTTTTTTATGCTCTTTTCAACAGACCTACGCGTAAGCATTACTTCATGACCGCAACCGTTACAGCAAATTTTAAAATCCATACCTACGCGTCGCACGGTAAAGATGTTGCAACCGCAAGGATGATTCTTTTTCATTTGTATAACGTCGCCTACATTTATATCCATAACACCTATCTCCGCTTTGATATTTTATCTTATTATTATAACCTGTTTTATATACAAAGGCAATATTTTTCTGTATTAAAAGCAACTCTTTTCTCAGTAGAGTCGGCTATTTTCAGGTAGAATTTGATTTTTTATTTATAGAACTGTCAAAATTGACAATAGATTGCCTTTTAAAACCCAAACACATATAATTGCCGTATCAGCTTTTATCAGGAGTGATTTTATGCCAAACTATAAAATAGTTACCGACTCCTCGTCGGACATATTAAACTTTGACTCTGTACCGTTTGCTTCGGCTCCGCTTAAAATAGTGACCTCGCAAAAAGAATATACCGACAATGCGGGCCTTGATGTAAACGAAATGGTGAATGACCTTTTGACACATAAGGGCAAATCTACCACATCATGCCCCAACACAAATGATTGGCTTAAAGCCTTCGGAGATGCAGAAAGAATTTTTTGCGTAACTATTTCGGCGACAATATCGGGCTGTTATAATGCCGCATGCGTTGCTAAAAGGTTTTATGAAGAACAACACCCCGACCGAAAGGTGTTTGTAATAAATTCTCTTTCAACCGGTCCCGAAATGAAGCTTATAATCGAAAGGCTGTCGGAGCTTATAAACGACAACAAAGATTATGACACTATCTGCAAAGAAATAACCGCTTATCAGAATAAAACAGGGCTTTTGTTTATGTTAGAGTCTATGAAAAACCTTGTAAACAACGGCAGAGTTGGCCATTTAACCGCCAAAGCCGCAGGTCTTTTGGGAATACGCGTCATAGGCAACGCAAGCGACAAGGGCGATTTACAGCCGCTTGATAAATGCCGAGGCGAAACAAAATCGCGCCTTTGCATAATAAACCGTATGCGTGAAGAGGGCTTTTGGGGCGGCAAGGTGCGTATATCACACTGCCAGAACCCCGAATTTGCAGCCACCCTAAAAGACGCGCTTACAAAGGAATTTGGAAATATAGATATCGAAATTTACGAGTGCCGCGGACTTTGCAGTTTTTATGCAGAAAAGGGCGGAATAATTGTAGGGTTTGAAAAAAGTGTCTAAATTTCAAACAGATGTATTTTTACTTCTAAAAAACTATTCGGTATAATAAATATCCACCCGCGTAGCGGGTGGTATCGGACTGTGAAACGCAAGTTTCACAGCCGCTTTTAATTAAGCTTAGCATTTATGTTGTTTTTAATCACGCATAGGTGCCCTTTATACCCGTAAGTGTTTCATAAGAAAGCCTGAATGCCTGCTCAGAAATATCGCATTCGAGCAAAAATATCGGTGTAGATTCAATAACCCTGCCTATAAGTGACAGTGTATTTGAAAGCGAAACAGGGTCTTTCGGCATATACGCCTGACGCATTAAATAACTTATTGCTTCCGATTTGGTTATAGGTGCAATTCTATTTGTTTTGGCCTGCTTTAACACGCAAACAGCCTTAAGCGGTGCCGATATGTTGCTTT
>CAJMBP010000083.1 GCA_905211675.1 uncultured Oscillospiraceae bacterium | reverse complement strand
AATCGGTTGCGGCAAGGGCAGATTTGCCTGTGAATTTGCCGCCGCGCACCCTGAAATCAACTTGATTGCGGTAGAAAAAGAAGCAAATGTTATCGTTTCTGCCTGCGAGCTTGCAAAAAGTATGAACCTAAAAAATGTCAGGTTTATAAAATGCTCTGCCGAGTATATTGAACGGCACATAAAGCCCGCAAGTATCGAGCGTATTTTTCTTAATTTTTCATGTCCTTTTCCGAAAAACAAATATGCCTCTCACCGTCTTACACACAAAAATTTTCTTGAAATATACAGGCGTATCATTAAAAAAGGCGCCGAAATACATCAAAAAACCGATAATATGCATTTTTTCGAATTTTCGCTCGAACAGTTTTCAAACAGCGGTTTTGCGTTTAAAAATATATCGCTCGATTTGCATAACAGCGGTTTTGAAGGCAATATTATGACCGAATACGAACAAAAATTTGTTTCTCAAGGCCTACCGATATACAGGCTTGAAGCATATATACAAAATTGAACGGGGCACAGTAATAATAACTGTGTCCCGTTTTGCCCCTAAACGAAAATTTCGAGGGCAGGTTTTGATTATTCAAGTCCTAATGCTTCAAGCGGAGAGGCGGGGTTGCCGTTTGAATATACCTCTATATGAAGGTGTGGGTTGTCTGCGCATTCGCAGGGTATTTCACCCGATGTGCCTAAAATATCACCTATGGCGACCTTGTCGTTTTCTTTAATGTTTATACTGCCCATACCGCAATATTTAACCGTTATTCCATCCGAATGTTCAATTGTTATAACCTTACCGTAATTTGCGTCTTCGGTTACCGATTTAACCGTACCGCTTCCTGCGGATTTAATATTACTGCCGATTTCACATAAAATATCTACTCCCGTATGCAGTCTCATATCTCCGTAGGTTGCCGAATACTGAAGCGCGCTGTCGCTGTAGCCCTTTGAAATATTGCCGGTTATAGGTAATATAAACGCGGGGGCTTCGGGTTGTGCATCAGAGGTTGTTTCCGTTTCGGTGTAAGGCACATTACTTACTTCATCGTTAACATCGGCGGCAGGCTCGTTATCGTAATCAGGTGTGTCTGCCTTACTATTATATGAACTGTTTGCATCGGGATATGACGGCGTCAGTGAACTGTTATCGGAAGGTGTTTCGGTGACGGTTTTGCTGCGTGACAGTGCAACCCAGCCAATTGCGCCTATTGCTATTAAAGCACAGGCGACTACGGTAATAAATCCGGTTGAGGTTACGGCTTTTGTAAATCTTGATGTATTATAATATTTCATTTGTAAAATTATCTCCTTTCTCAGTGCACTTTTAGTATTGTCAAAAAAATTTAAACATATACTAAAAAAATATTAAAAGTGTGTTCATAAAACCGTTATATTTTGATTGTATTATATGCTTGTACCGAGAAACAGGGAGCCGCACCCTTGTCGGTACTTCGCAACATAAAGGTTGCGATTCTCTCCTCAAACCCCTTAAAAGTGAAAAGGAGCCGTGTTATCACGGTTCTTTTTCACTTTTTATTTGCGTTTAAGGCCTTTTTATGTTAGAATTAAATAAATAAAATTCGGAGAGTAAAAATGACTTCAAAATACGATGTTATTATTATCGGCGCCGGCGCCGCAGGTATGTGCGCCGCGATAAATATAAAAAAGCGTAACCGCAGTATCAGCGTTGCAATACTCGAACAGCTTTCGCGCGTCGGTAAAAAGCTTATAACAACCGGAAACGGAAGGTGCAATATAAGTAATGCCGATATAAGACTTGACCGTTATCACGGCAATAATGTCGGGGTTGCACAATACGCCCTGCACAAATACGATAACCGTTTTATCGAAGGTTTTTTTGCCGAATTGGGTGTTATTTTTACCTATGACGAAACCGGCAGGGCATATCCGTATTCATTGCAGGCGTCATCTGTGGTTGACTCTATGCGTTTTGCTCTTGACAATATGGGTGTTGATACTTTTGTTGACACAAAGGTTTTATCTTATTCAAGGCAAGAAGGTTTATTTTATGTAAAAACCGACAACGGCGATTTTTTATGCAAAAAAATTATTGTTGCCGCAGGTCTTTACTCTGGCGGTGAAAAGCTCGGCAGTAACGGTTCTTGCTTTAAAATTCTTAAAAATTGCGGTTATAAAACCGTAAAAACAACGCCTGCTATTGTTCAGGTAAAAACCGTAACCGATGTTGTGCGTTCGTTAAAGGGCATAAAGGTAAACGCTTTGACAAGCCTTATGATAGACGGAAAATTGATGCGTAGTGAATTCGGCGAGGTGCTGTTTTGCGATTACGGGCTTTCGGGTCCGCCTGTATTGCAGCTTTCGCGTGAGGTTGAACGGGTGAGCGGTGAAAAGATAATATCGCTTGATTTAATGAACGGTTATACCTTTTCCGATATATGCGATATGCTTAATTTCAGGCTGTCTGCACTTAAAGAGCGAAATCTTGAAGAATTTTTTACCGGAATGCTTAATAAGCGTGTGGGTCAAGCTCTTATAAAGAAATGCGGCTTAAAATTGAGCGACAGCGTATCGACTCTTAAAAACGGTGATATAAAGCAAATGGCGTCGGTTATTAAAAATTTCGATTTTACCGTTACGGGCGCTGTCGGCTTTGAAAGCTCGCAGGTTACTGCCGGTGGGCTTGACACCGACCTGTTTGACCCAAAAACTATGGAGTCACGCCGTGAAAGAGGCCTTTACTGTATAGGTGAAATACTTGATATAGACGGCGATTGCGGCGGTTTTAATTTGCAGTGGGCATTCAGCAGTGCCGTTTGCGCTTCAAATGCCGTGTGCGACGCTTTTGGTGCTTGATTATGATAATTATCAATAATTTAAAATTACCGTTAGATACCGATTTTTCAAACCTTTCAGGTGTGGTAGCCGACAGACTGAAAATAAGCATTAACGATATTATATCGGCTCGGCTTTACCGCAAATCTGTCGACGCGCGCGATAAAGGCAATGTTCATTTTTGCGTATCGGTTATTGCGGAAATTAAGAATGAAAATAAAATAATTAAAAAAAATAAAAACGCATCTCTTTTTGTTAAAAAAGAATATATATGGCAAAAGGCAGAGTCGCGTGTAAGACCTGTTGTAATAGGTTTTGGCCCTGCGGGCATGCTTGCGGCTTTGACCTTGGCAAAAGCGGGGTTAAACCCAATAGTTTATGAACGCGGTGCCGATGTTGACACGCGAACTGCCGATGTTCAAAGCTTTTTTGCAGGCGGCGCGCTTAACCCCGAATCAAATGTTCAGTTCGGCGAGGGCGGAGCAGGAACCTTTTCGGACGGCAAGCTTAACACCGGAATAAAGGATATTCGTTGTCGCACCATTCTTGAAATATTCTGCAAGTTTGGAGCTCCCGAAGATATATTGACAGACGCTAAACCGCATATCGGTACCGATATCTTAAAAGTTGTTGTAAAAAATATACGCAACGAAATTATTTCACTCGGCGGCGAGGTCAATTTTAATTCAAAGCTTGACGGCGTTTATTTTAAAGACAAAACACTTGAAAGCATATCGGTAAACGGCAAAAAAATGCCGTGCGAGCATTTGTGCCTGTGCATTGGCCACTCTGCGCGTGATACCTTTAAAATGCTTTATGACAGCGGTGTTGAATTTGTTCGCAAGCCGTTTGCAATGGGTGTCAGAATAGAGCACTTGCAGAGTGAAATAAACAAGGCCTTATACGGCATGTTTGCGTCACACCCCGCGCTTAAAGCCGCCGATTATAAGCTGGCGGTTCATCTGCCGAGCGGTCGGGGAGTTTACACCTTTTGTATGTGTCCGGGCGGCAGAGTTGTTGCGTCTGCGTCGGAGGACGGCGGTGTTGTGACAAACGGTATGAGCTATTTTGCGCGTGACGGAAAAAACGCAAACAGCGCATTGCTTGTAAATGTAACACCGAGCGATTTTAAAACTGACGATCCGCTTGCGGGAATGTATTTTCAGCGTGAAATTGAGCAGAGAGCATTTGAAGTCGGCGGCAAGAATTATAATGCACCGTGTCAAAGAGTCGGTGACTTTCTCGGAGCGGAAAGTAACAGTGAATATACAGTCGAGCCGACATACAAGCCTAATGTGACGTGGGTAAATCTTGATGAAGTGTTCCCTAAATTCATAACTGATTCAATGCGTGAGGGAATAGTGCTTATGGATAACAAACTTCACGGATTTGCCGACATCGGTGCGGTTATAACAGGTCCTGAAACAAGGTCATCATCACCTGTAAGAATTATTCGTGACAAGAAAACAATGCAGTCAAATATAAAAGGACTGTATCCTTGCGGTGAAGGTGCGGGATATGCCGGCGGTATTATGTCAGCCGCAGTTGACGGAATAAAAGTAGCGGAAATGGTAGCAATTAATAACGGTAGGGGTAAAAATGAGCAGTAATAAAGTAAAGGGAATAATGTGTATAATTTCATCGGCGTTTTGCTTTGCGTTGATGAATATGTTCGTAAGAATGGCAGGAGATTTGCCGTCAATACAAAAAAGCTTTTTCAGAAATTTTATAGCGCTTATTATAGCGTTCATTGTGCTGATAAGAACGGACGAAAAATTCAAGTTCAATAAAAAGAATTTGCCTGAATTGTTGCTTAGGTCAATATTCGGTACAATGGGGATTTTGTGCAACTTCTATGCAATAGACCACCTTGTGCTGTCGGACGCGTCAATGCTAAATAAGCTGTCACCGTTTTTTGCGGTTATATGTTCGTATTTTGTACTTAAAGAAAAAGTAAAGCCGTTTCAGGCTTTAGCCGTAATAGTGGCATTTATTGGTGCGTTGTTTATAATAAAACCGCAGTCAATATCGGCAAGTTTGCCGAGCTTTGTGGGAATGCTCGGAGGATTCGGGGCGGGCGTTGCATACACTATGGTCAGAAAATTAAGTCAGAAAGGCGAAAGAGGTCCGTTTATAGTATTCTTTTTCTCGGCATTTTCGTGTATTGTGACGTTGCCGTATTTGATAGTTGACTATTCACCTATGACGATAGCACAGCTTGTAATACTTATATGTGCCGGAATAGCGGCGGCAGGCGGACAATTTTCGATTACTGCCGCATATTCATACGCACCGGCAAGAGAAATATCGGTGTTCGATTATACGCAAATAATATTTGCGGCACTTATGGGATTTATAGCGTTCGGCGATATTCCGGATAAATTCAGTATTATCGGCTATGTAATAATATGCTCCGTGTCGGTAGCGATGTTTTTGTATAACAGAAAAGAGGGGTAAAAACTATGAAAAGAAAATTTTGTGTGGCTGTTGTTTGTATGTGTTTGTCAATCGGTGCGACGGCTTATGCGGCTGTCGGGGATATAGCTGATACGTTGTATAACACAGATATTATAACATATTTGGACGGTAAGCAAATAAAAGGTTATTTGCTTGACGGCAGAATGATGATTTGTTTAGAAGATTTGAGAGATTACGGTTATACGATTGAATATGATGACAGCATACGCACGTTGTTCGTGACGAAAGACGGAGATATTTCGGAGGACTTTAATCCGTATTTTGAACGAGGCACTATCGGCGGCATAGCAGGATATACATATGAAACGGATATTGTCGCATATGTAAACGGTGTTTATGTGGATACAGAAAATATCGGCGGACGACTTGTAGCGGTTGCAGAAGATTTGGCAAATGTGGCTGAAGAAGATAATCCGAACAAAGAATTCGGCACATCTAAATATTTTATGAGCCACAGCTATGATGATGCAACAAGAACATTAAATGTTTACAGCTTGTCGGGTTCGGGTTTAAATGCAAATCAAATGCTTGACAATCTGAATAATATGAAAACACCTTACGGACAGGGATTTTATGCGGCAAGAGTTCAAAAGGCTTATCCGATATATGACGGCGGATATTTGGTGTATGTAAATCAAAGCAGTTCTCACGGTTATAACAGTTCTTTGTATATGCTCAAAAACAGTGGGGAATATATTAACCTTAATAATGTGTTAAGACAATATAAACTCGTTACAGAGTGGGGAAAACTGA
>CAJMBP010000082.1 GCA_905211675.1 uncultured Oscillospiraceae bacterium | reverse complement strand
TGTGTTAGGCACGCCGCCAGCGTTCGTCCTGAGCCAGGATCAAACTCTCTAAAAATTTGTATCTCAACACTTTCGTGTTAAAATCTTTTTCAAGTTCTTTTGACTCATTTACTTAATGCTGACGCATTAATAATTGTCCTCTTCTTCTCTCGATTTCTCTTAAGAATTGTCGGGTCCTTATTATCTTGTCGTTGTTTAATTTTCAAGGTCCGTCGCCCGCTTTCGGGCTCTTTTAAGCACACCCTCTTTCAAAGGTGCCCGATTATATTACCATATCCATCCCCATTTGTCAACACTTTTTTTCATTTTTTTTGAACTTTTTTTCCGCCCTCCCTTTCCATACTATATATTGCGCTTTTACTTGTTTTTATATACAATTACCTAACATTATAAAGACTGCATGACGGTGCACGCAGTCTTTATTTTTTCAAAATTTTATTGTTTTCCGCAGTTTTTATCAAAATTCGGGTTGCAGGCATAGAAGTTTTTGCTGTTAAGTTTGTCGGTTGTAAGGCGCAGTGCTTCACCGAATCTTTGATAATGAACAATCTCGCGCTGACGTAAAAACCTCAGCGGGTCGAGTATGTCGGGGTCATCAATCAGGCGAAGAAGATTGTCATAGGTTACCCTCGCCTTTTGCTCCGCCGCCATATCCTCGTGTAAATCGGCAATTATGTCGCCCTTCGACTGAATATACTCGGCGCGCCAAGGCAAAGCCGATGCCGCCATGGGATAAACCGACGCGGTGTGATCTACAAAATAGGTGTCAAAGCCCGAAGCCTTAATTTGTTCTGGAGTCAGATTGCGCGTAAGCTGATAAACCATGGCGCAAATCATTTCCATATGAGCGAGTTCTTCGGTACCGATGTCGGTTAAGGTTCCCTTAACTTCATTGTAAGGCATACCGTAGCGTTGGGTAAGATAACGCATTGACGCACCGAGCTCGCCGTCGGGACCGCCGTACTGACTTATTATTATTTTTGCATATTTTGGGTTTGGATTTTTAATATTAACCGGATACTGCAGTTTTTTCTCGTATTGCCACATAAATCATACCTCCCTTTCCCAAGGCCACGGACTGTCAATCCAGCTCCAATAGTCTTTGGGGTGCACATCGTCAACCGTGTTTATATACGGACCGCATTTTGCCTCATAATTTGCTATTGCCTCGCGGAGACGGCGTCGGTATTCATGAAGCATTTGCATAGCTTTACGGTCGTGTGGGTGGGTGTCAAGAAACAGCACCAATTCGTGTATGGAAAAATCGAGCGCGTCTATGCGGCGTTTAAGCATTGCTCTTTCGTTCATCTCGGCATCCTCCGTATCATAAGCGGTTTATCAAGGCAGGGAAATATTGTGCCGTTGCCGAAGCCTGTTTCAACATCATACACAGAATTAAACTGCTGAACATTAACAAAAGCCATGGCTAAAATATTTTTATCCGCCTGTGTATCATACATCTGACGGCGGTTTATATCTGTATAATTCATAACCTTTCTCCTTTTTAAAAATTTTTGTTTCTCTTTACAGTTTATTACTTAACAGGATCAGTTGTGAAATATAAAAAAGGAACGGCGCTAAACCGTTCCCCGAATTTTTATGTATTAAAATTTTTGTGCCTTTTGATCATTACAGTCGGTTTTTGAAAACAACGCCAAAATCAAACTGCCGACTGTATTGCCGAGAACCGCCGCCAACTCAAATGTTAATATTTTTGCACTGAAAATTCCCGACGCACCAAAATAGAACATATCGGCAATAGAGTGCTCGAAGCCGCACAGTATAAATACAGGTATGCAAAAAACAATACCAAGCGGCGTTTTCTTTTCTTTGAAAATCTCAACTGCCGTGTACATTAACACTCCGCAGAAAACGGCTCTGATAAATGTAATTAAAAAGGTCTGCTCAAGCTTTGCCGAGCATATTGTGTACGCCTTTTCGGCCAAAGCAGGCAATGCAAAGCTTATTAAAAGCCCGAGCAAAAATGTGACAATAAGATTAACTGCCAAACCTACCGCCAAGCTTGAAATATTGCCCTTTGAAAAGTCTTTTGCAAGATACCCGATTTTGCCGGTAAATAAATAGTAGCCCAAATAACAAATGCAAAGAAGCGCAACACTGAAAAGAACTGCGCCCACATATTTATTGTCGCAGGACAAAAACACACTGCCGCCTATCGCAATCATAATTCCTGCGCTCACTGCACCGAATACCGTTTTCACCATATTTTAATTCCCCTTTAATTTATAATCCGAATTTTATTTCAGCTCGTCTGTCTTTTTTTCAATTATATAACGCGGTCTTTGCTTTGTTTCAAGATAAATTTTACCTATATATTCGCCGATAACGCCAAGGCTTAACAGTTGAACGCCGCCCAAAAAGCAAATAATGCTGACGGTTGAAGCCCAGCCTGCAACGCCCGAACCGATAAACGCCGTTACAACCGACCATATAATACCGATAAGGCTTAAAATTGCAACAATAAACCCAAACACGGTTATAAGCCTTATGGGCTTTACAGACAGATTTGTTATGCCGTCAATCGCAAAAGAAAGCATTTTTTTAAGCGGATATTTGCTCCTGCCCGCCATTCGCTCCTTACGCGAATATTCCACACAGGAATATTTAAACCCTACCATAGGCACAATGCCGCGCAAAAACATATTTACCTCTTTAAACTGCGCCAGGGCGCAAAGAGCGCGTTTTGACATAAGGCGATAGTCGGCATGATTATATATAACATCGGCGCCCATCGCTTTTATAAGCTTATAAAAAAACTGCGCCGTTCCGCGTTTAAAGGCGGTGTCGGTTTTGCGGTCTGCGCGCACTCCGTAAACCACATCACTGCCCGAAAGATATTCGTCTATCATTTCGTCAACGGCGTCAATGTCGTCCTGACCGTCGCAATCGACCGAAATACAGGCGTCGCATTTGTCGCGCGCATGCATAAGTCCTGCAAGCAAGGCGTTTTGATGGCCGCAGTTGCGGCTTAAAGACAGACCGCAATAGTGCTCGTCTAACTGTGAAAGCTCGGAAATGATATTCCAAGTGTTGTCACGGCTGCCGTCGTTTACAAAAAGTATGCGGCTGTTTTCACTTATCTTACCGTCAATATATAAATCGTTTATTTTTTGCAAAAACATAGGTGCTGTAATGGGTAACACCTCTTGCTCATTATAACAGGGTATTACAATATAAAGTACGGGTTTCAATTTGCATCCCCTCTCGCTTTAAATCACATATATAAATATATAGCCTGAATCGTATTTTGTCAAGCGACAGAGCCTATTGCCGCACGCAGTTTCAGAAGTATCTTTTTTTCCGCCCTCGAAATCTGAACCTGTGACATACCCATTCGCGCCGCCGTTTCGTTTTGAGTAAGATATTCAAAATAACGGCAGCGTATTATTTGTTGCTCGGTGTCATCAAGATATGCAAACGCCCTTTGCAGTAACAGCCTGTCTGTAAGCAAATCCTCGGGGCCCGATATCGCAACATCCGCCTCACACACGCCGTCATCGCTTTCATAGGTCAGCGAAACGGTAGGCTGTGCCGCGGTTTGAGCCTCGGTCAGTTCTTCGGGTGTAACCCCTAATTCCGCCGCTAATTCGCTAACGGTAGGCTCGCGCGAAAGCTTTAATTCAAGCGATGCCTTAACGTGTGCCGCCTTTAACGACAGTTCCTTAAGACTGCGCGACACCTTTACCGAGCCGCCGTCACGAAACATACGGCGAATTTCACCCAAAATCACAGGTACTGCGTAGGTTGAAAAGCACAGTCCTCTCGATTCGTCAAAGCCGTCTGCCGCCTTCACAAGCCCTAAACACCCCATTTGAAACAGGTCGTCATACTCGATACCCCTGCCTGTAAAGCGCCTGCAAAGCGAATGCACAAGCGGCAGATTGCTTTCGATAAAGCTGTCGCGCTCAGCTGCGTCAACCATTTACGGTGTACCGCGGTGCTATTTTTTTGGTAAGAATAACCGTAGTTCCCTTGCCAACCTTTGACCGCACACGAATGCTGTCCATAAAGCTTTGCATAACGGCAAAGCCCAAACCCGCGCGCTCACCGCCCACCGTGGTAAAAAGCGGCTCCATAGCCTTTTCGACATTTGCTATTCCGCAACCGGTATCCCGTATTTTAATTCTTATTACATTTGTGCCGCCGATTTCGCCCGTTATGTATATTTTACCCAAGCCCTCGCGGTAGGCGTGAACTATGCAGTTGGTAACAGCCTCACTTACGGCGGTTTTAATATCGTTAATCTCTTCGAGCGTAGGGTCGAGCTGTGCAGCAAATGCCGCTACGGCAGAACGCGCAAACGCCTCGTTAGAAGAGCGTGACAAAACACTCATACTGAATTTGTTTACAATTTCCATATTCTTTATCTCCTTTAACATTTACATTCATCAACGGTGGCAAGCTTTTCTATTCCGGATAATTTCATCACCTTATATATCTGAGGCGATGTACCCGTTATGTGAAGCTTTGCGCCTGTGCGCGACAAATTGCGGTATCTGCCCATAACAAGACCTATGCCCGAGCTGTCCATAAAGCTGACACCCGTAAAGTCAAGCACAAGCAACGAAGGCATATTAAGTTCTGCCGCGTTATCTATTTTTGCGCGTATTGCCGCCGCGGAATGATGATCTATTTCACCGTTTAAATAAGCGGTCAACACCTCGCCGTTTACACTGATTTCTACCGACATAAAAACACCTCTTTAAAAAATAGGACAAGCCTTATACACAGTATAAAGGCTTGTCCTTGAAAATTTTGTCATATTCGTTTGTCAAATTCTGTGATTTTCGGTCTTTAAAAGCGGCCGCGCCTCAGCCGCAAGATATAACGAACCGAAAATAAATATCGGGTTGCCGTCACACCTTGATTTTGCAAGTGTCAAAGCATCATCAAGCGTATTTGACGCAAAAACATTTTTGCAATAATTTTGTGCTTTGACTGCCAGTTCCTCGACAGGTAACGCGCGAGATACCGTCGGCTTTACACAAATCGCATTTTTGCAAAGCGGCAATGTTTCGGCTAAAACCTGATTATAATTTTTATCACGCATTACGCCTATAATTGCGGTAATATCCGAATACTCTTTTAAAGCCGAGCCGAGCGCACGGGCGCCGTCGGGATTATGTGCGCCGTCTATTACAACGAGCGGTTTTCGGCTTATCACTTCAAGCCGAGCAGGCATAAAAGCGGCTTTAAGCCCGCACTTTATATGTGATTTATCAATTTTTAAACCGCAGTTTTTTAAAGCCTCGATTGCCGTAAGCGCATTTTCTATCTGATATTCCCCGCCCAGCGAGGTTTCATAAAAATCGCCTTCATAAACAAAGCTGTTGCCGAGAATATTTATTTTTATATCGTTCAAAGAATTTTTTTGCGGCATAATAACACAGGGCGAATGAGCTTTAATAACAGACAGCGCCTCGGCAGGTTGATTAAATGAGGTTACGGTTTTAGTGCCCTTAATAATTCCGCATTTTTCCTCGGCAATTTGCGAAACGGTATCTCCCAAAATCGCTGTGTGATCAAGACCGATTTTGGTAATAATCGAAAGACACGGCGCAGGTATTGCATTTGTGGCGTCAAACCTGCCGCCCAAACCCGTTTCGAGCACGGCGACATCAATTTTATTTTCGCTGAAAAACAAAAATCCGACTGCGGTTATAAACTCAAACTCTGTAAGAGAAACGCCCGTGTCAATAACCCTTTTTGACAATCGGCATAAATCGTCTTTACCTATATATTCACCGTTTATTTGTATGCGTTCGCAAAAATCAACAATAAAGGGTGACACAAACATACCGACCTTGTAACCCGCCGAAATCAGCGCGCTTGACACAAACGCGCAGACCGAACCCTTGCCGTTGGTGCCCGCTACATGGATGCAGTGCAGCCGTTCCTGCGGGTCTCCGAGCAGCTCCATCAGGCAGGAGATGCGCTTTAAGCCGAGTCTCGGCACCGCCTGAAAGCCGTTCGCATAGGACGAAAAGCGCTGTGTTTTTTCGTTTTTTCCCATAGATTTTATCAGATATCCTCCAAAATATTTTGAAACAAGCCAGAAAACGACGATCCTTGCAGGCGTATTGATAAGTGCTGCA
>CAJMBP010000081.1 GCA_905211675.1 uncultured Oscillospiraceae bacterium | reverse complement strand
AAATTTTATTGTCGGTATCTACCATGGCGAATGCGCCTGCCGCGCCGTCCCAACCGAATTCGCCTATCGGGCTGTGGCTTCGGCTGATTTCGGGATTTATATGCGTGCGGACACCCAGCCCGTAACCGTAGCCGGGACGCATATTATTAAAATCTTCTGCCGCGGCGCCGCTTAACTGATTGGTTTTCCAAAGCTTTATGGTGTACTCTTTCAAAATGCGGTTGCCGCCTTTACCCACACCGCCGCATGCGACGGCGTCTAAAAACATTGCATAATCTTGGGTAGTAGAGGTAAGACCGGCTCCGCCGCTTTGATAATCATCCGTAAGAGTGTAAACGCAATTGAGAGGTTCCTTTTTAAATGGATGATTTTCATATTTTGAATAAAGCGCTGGCATTTTTTCTGTATCTTCGGGAAGTCCGAAAAATGTATTTTTCATACCGAGGGGGTCAAGAATATTCTTTTTCATATAATCGCCGAATTTTTCGCCCGACCACACCTCGATAAGCGCGCCCAAAACATCATGACAAAGGCTGTATCTAAAATGTGTGCCCGGTTCAAAGCCCAAGGTTTTTTCGGAAATCGCTCTTACAAGTTCGCGCGTGGTTGCTTTGCCGGCTGCTATTGCATTTCTAATTTCGTCACAATATATTGAATAATCAAGACCTGCCGTCATTGTAAACAGATGCCTTATTGTAATAGGAGTTTTTGCATATCCGTTGCCCACAATATCCACCTGCTCGCCTATGCTTTTTCCGCCTGCAATTTTTGCGGCGTTTTCGGGGTTTATGCCGTCGGCGCCGATTTTCATTTTTGCAAATTCAGGCAGATAATCGCAAAGTTTATCATCAAGGCGATATTTGCCTTTTTCGAGCAACTGCAAGGCGCAGGCGCAGGTTAACATTTTAGTCATCGAGTATATAAAATAGAACTCGTCGCCCGTGACGGCGTTGTTCTTTTCTATATCTTTTACACCCGTGAAATACCTGAAAAGCGTTTGATGATTACGGCAAACCATTATATCGACGCTCGGCCTTTGCGGGTCGCTTACAAGAGCGTCCATACAATTTTTTAAATTTTTAAATTTCACGGTTTTATTCACCTATTTTACCTAAAATTTCGGCGGCAAATTTGCGGTAACCGTCACTTATGTAGTGAACGCCGTCGTCTATGCGAAAGTTTTTGTACTTCACCGAGGTTGAGTAAAGGTCAATAACGGGTAAAGCGTATTTTTCGGCAAGCTCACAAACCGCCTTGTTGCGCGCCTTTACCCTTTTTTCTCGGTCGGCGTCGGCAACGCTTGTAGTAAGCACCAAAAATATTTTTTTGCCCTCAAATTCCGAAAGTAAAAACTTTATTGCCTTTTCGTAAAATTCGGGGTATTCTGTTTCGTCATTTAGGTGCCAGCCATGCAAACCGTTATTGAAAATAACCGTTTCTGTTTTTGTAAGCTGTGACACAAAAAGGCGTATCGAATCAAATAAAAACGGATTGTCAAGCGCTTTAGATGTGCCGAAGCCGTCAAACAGATATCTGCCTTCCGAAAGGCTTGTAGCAATGTTTCTTGTTCCGCAGGATATTGAGTCGCCTATGTATAAAACGCGTTTTCCGTCAAGGTTGGCGGTTTGCTCAATCCACACATTGTCCCACTCGTAAGTTTCAAGCGGTGTTCCGTTTATCTCGCTTTCATAAGTAAATCTGCTCATAATTTCACCCCATTATTTAACATAAAATGCCTTTATATCTTTAATTGTATAATCGCCGCTGTAAGAGTTTATTACAAGTTCATATTTTGAGCAACGAAGCGGACTGAATTTGCACAACACCTTGTGGCCTATTGTTTTGCCTTCAAAAAGCAAAATCTTTTTGTCGCGGTATTCGGGCAGATAGCCGTAAACGCTGAATGATTCAACCGACTGACCTTTTGTCAGGTCCTCTTTAATCATAATGCAGTTTGAAAGGTGGGCTTCGCTCGGTTTTTTCCAATCGGGCGTGCCGACATCACAGTGTGTCATTGTGTAGACATCGCCGTCTTTTGTAAAATCACCGTACGGCAAAGGTAAGGTGTAATTTTCTTTTATACGCCTGCCCAATTCCAAAATGCGTTTAACATCCGCGTCGGGCAGCAAACCGCGGTTGTCGGGGCCTATGTTTATAAGAAAATTAGAGCCGTGCCCCACCGACATTTCGTACATACCAAAAAGCTCGTCAACGCTTTTTATTGTGTCTTCATTAAGGTCATAAAACCATGTGTTACGAAGCTTACAGTCACATTCCGAGGGCAAAAACGCCGCTTGAGATAACTGTTGCACCTCGATTGCAAGCTCTGAAAAATCGGTTGACGATACCACAAGCGGATTGTAAAGCGAGGCGTAGCCGTCTTCATTGCCTACCCAGCGCACCCCGGGTGTCCACTCGGGGTCACAGAAGGTAAGAATGTCGGGTTGCATTTCGCCTATTGCATTAACAATTCGCGCATGGTCATACACATGATTTTCACTGCCGCAACCGTCAAACCATAAATAATCTATTTTACCGTAAGAGGTGAGCAATTCGCCGATTTGATTTATAAAGTAGTCGTCGTACTCTTCATCGGAAAACGGAATAGAGTATTTGCCCCACTGCGCAGGCGAATAATAAAGGCCTACCTTTAAACCGTGTTTGCGGCAAGCGTCAACAAATTCACGCACAACATCGCCCTTGCCGTTTTTCCACGGGGTATTTGCCACGCTGTAATTTGAATATTTTGAGGGCCAAAGCGCAAAGCCGTCATGGTGCTTGGTTGTAAGTATGGCGTATGTTGCACCGGCCTCTTTGGCGGTTTTTACCCATTGCTCGCAGTCAAGCTGTGTGGGGTTGAACTTTTCGGGCGGCATATCCTCGCCGTCCCAATCCTTGTGCCCCGGATAAAACGAGCGTATGCCGAAATGGAAAAATACGCCGAATTCCCAATCTAAAAATTCCAACTGTTTTTTGTAACTGTTCATAAAATACTCC
Source organism: uncultured Oscillospiraceae bacterium (assembly GCA_905211675.1). GTDB lineage: Bacteria > Bacillota > Clostridia > Oscillospirales > Acutalibacteraceae > UBA737. The sequence continues at coordinate 3,127 of CAJMBP010000081.1, read as the reverse complement.
TTTATTCTCCACCTGTATTACCCTATACAAAATGGTTAAATTTTATCCAGACAAATGACCTTTGATTTTCAAAAACGACAGTTACACTGTCACTGTTTATTTTAACATTTGTCGGCGCGCTTTCATATATTTTTTTGGTACTTACGCCGCGCATTTCAACAGGCAGCTTAAATGTATAATTGCTGTCGGAAGCCGACTCTCTGAACAAGATCAGATGTCCCGAATTTTCATCGGCGTTTTTGCATAAATATCCCGAAAACGCCATACCGTTAGGCATTTCGCCTATGGGTATTACCCTTGATGCAAACAGCTCTGCCTTGTAATTTTTATAAATACCCGAAATTTCGACAAGAAGCTTTGCGTCATCATCGGCAAGATTAGTCATTTCCATCCAAAACAGAGGGTTAGCAACCATAACGGTAGCAAACAAATAATCGGGGCTGTAAGTATTTGGTGCAAACAAATAACCGTCATATTTATCGGTGTTGCGGCGGGTGTTTAAAATTTCCATCTGCAAACGGCGAGTCGGAATAACACACGCCAAGTTCCACACATTTTTAAATGTGTTATGCGGAAAATAATTGACATAGTCGGTATATCTGTTTTCAACAAATACCGTTCCGAACTGCGGCTGATAAAGGTAGCCGAATCGGTCCTCGGCAGTAACATCAAGATTAAAACGCATATCGCCGTTTGTGCGCCGATTCAACTCCGAAATAAGATGTATAAACCGCATCTCACAAAGCTTGTTACGAATTTTAACGCCGTCAAGCTTAAAATATCTGATGCCGTATTTATTGTAAAGATCTAACAATGTTTCAATATCCCTGTCAACATTTTCAAAATTTTTTGATGAGTCGGGGCTAAACCATAAACCTATTTCTATACCATAAGACTTTGCCTTACTCACAATCGGTTCAAGTCCGTTTGGAAATCTTTGATTATTTACCTGCCAAAAGTCGCTGTTATCGGCGTAATAGCCCTCCCAGACTCCGCCCGATTTATAACCCGAATTGGCTGTAATTCCCGATTGCCAGCCGTCATCAATCTGAACAATGTCAACGCCTAATTCTTTTGCGCGGTCAAGTTCTTTTAACATAAACCGCTCACAGACCGCCGTATCCTGACTTCTGTCCCCCCAAGTGTTTGACATTATGTATAAAGATTTTCTTGGGTCATCAAGACAAAATGCCGTGTTATAACGCCAATACTCTTCGTAAATATCCTGTGTTTTGCCGACACCTACAGCCGATGCATAATACGGCACCTTGCCATCGGGAATATCGGTAAAATCTATGCCCGTGCCGTAAAGTGTTGCGTAAATACTGCCCTGCATGGCAAAATCTTTACCTTTTCGGTTCAAAGCGGAGCTTTCGGTGGGGGAATGTTTTATCATCATTATTGAATTTTCGCTTGTGTAATCATTTACACAAAACACATTACCCTCGCGTGAAAGATTTCCGTTTTTGAAAATATAAACCGACGCATTTTGGCGTTCAACAAGCATATCATTATAATCGGTTTTATCATACAGTTTAAAGCTTTCGACATTAACATGCCGTTGACCGAGCGGAATACAGTCGAGTGTATCCGAGCTGCAAAAAACGTCTTCATTTGTTACTTTGATCTGCTGTTCTTCAACACCGGTTGGATTATTATTCTGCTTTTTATCTTCTGTTATTTTTATATTGCCCTGCTTTGAAACAAAGTTTTGATTATAAATAAACGAAATTTCGGGAAATATTAAATACTCATACCAAGCGGTACCTGACGCGCCCGCAAGCTCAATTACCACCTTAAGATGCGGCTGCATTACATAAGGGGTATCAATAATCTCCGTGTAAAAATTAACGGTTGGTATCTCGTCTGCAGCAAGCACAGGGCAACGCTGCCATAAAGGCTTGTCTCCCGACCACTCATATCCGTTTTTGCAGTCACGGACACTGTAGGTTCTGATAAAAGAGCCTTTAATCTTCATAATCTTTTCAATTTTACCGTTGCCAAGGTGGACGCTGCTGTCGGTTGCGCTGTAATAAGCGTAACAGTCTTTAAACATAACTTTTCCTCTTTGAAAATTTTACATACTGTAATAATACCATATTTTTACTAAATATCAAGATAAAGCATTAAAATCCGCACTATTGTTTTTATAATTTATATTAGTCACCCTTACCTACTCAATAAAAAAATCGGTTACAAAGCAAAGATATACTATGCCCGATTTCATTTTAAAACTTCTGTTTTTAAGCTTTTCGATCGGTTTGTAAAAATCTTTTGTTTTCACAATCTCGTTTGTATTGATTTTGCGCTTTGCGTCACCTTTGTGAATATAGCAGTGCAAACAACCGTCACTGCATTTTTCGCAATCGCGCCAAGGGTTCCACATAGCCATATAAATCTCCGTCAGGTGTTTATTTTGCCCTCTGCCTTATTAACATTTTCAATTATTTCTTTGTAGTTTTTTGTAATATCGTTTTGCAGGTCAATTACCGCCAAAGCGCTGTTTTTCATAAAAACTCTCCTAATGTTTATTGTTTGTCTATTGCATTAAACAAGCCTGTTAAAAACTCTTTGCTGTCAACATTCTCTACCAACAGCATTTCTTTTGCGCCCTCATAGGGCAACGCATATACGGTGACAGGCATATATGCAATTGCCGATTTTGTGAGTTTTATAAGCAGTCGGTTATCATAAATACCGCCGACAATTTTTCTGTTATAATAAATAACGAACTCGCCCATCATAGCGCGATAGGTTATATCCTCTAAATCCGATAGCTGTTCCAAAACAAAGGTTAAATACTCTCTGTTTGACGCCATATTTTCACCCAGCAATCTGTTTTTATGTTCATTATACAACATAGAAGCAATTTATTCAATCATAGAATAACTTGTACTGCAATGCAAAAAAACATACAAGTCTTGCAACTTGATTACATGCCGTTTGCTGCGCAAACAGATTACATACACACAGTCGCGTAATTACATACCAAGCCTTCGGATTGGATACAAAAAAGAACCCGATGTGAAAACATCAGGTTCTTTTTTGTGTTGGCATCTACTTATCTTCCCAGGCAGCTGCCCGCCAAGTATTTTCAGCGCAAGTGAGCTTAACTTCCGTGTTCGGA
>CAJMBP010000080.1 GCA_905211675.1 uncultured Oscillospiraceae bacterium | reverse complement strand
TCGGCTTGATGACATACCGTTTGCACGGCAAACGGATTACATACGCCTTGCGGCGATTACATACCAATCCTTCGGATTGGATAAAAATAAAGGACTACCGAAGAAGTCCTTTATTTTTTGGCCCGCTTGAAGGGATTCGAACCCCCGTTCTTCAGAATCGGAATCTGCTGCGTTATCCAGCTGCGCCACAAGCGGAAATATTAAGTTGTGTGATGCCCTGCAAAAGCAGGGCATCTTTATTTGTTTTAGTTATAGCCGTTGGGATTGCCGCTTTGCCAGCGCCATGTGTCCTCGCACATTTCTTCAATACCTCTTTCGGCCTTCCAACCCAAAAGTCTAAATGCTTTATCGGCATTTGCGTAAACCTCGTCCAAATCACCGGGTCTGCGCGGGTCAATCACATAGGGCACATCCTTGCCCGAGGCTTTAATAAATGCGTCGCGCAACTGCAAAACGCTTGTACCCTTGCCGGTACCGAGGTTAATTTCTTCACAGCCTAGATTTTTAAGTGCCCAGTCAACTGCTTTTACATGGCCTAAAGCCAAATCGACTACATGGATATAATCGCGCACGCCTGTTCCGTCGGGGGTATTATAATCGTTACCAAAAACATGAAGCTCTTTAAGCTTGCCGACAGCCACCTGTGAAATATAGGGCATAAGGTTGTTTGGAATACCCTTGGGGTCCTCGCCTATAAGACCGCTTTTGTGTGCGCCTATCGGGTTGAAGTAACGAAGAAGTGCTATGCACCAACTTTTGTCCGAAACATAAAGGTCGCGCAAAATTTCTTCAATAAACAGCTTTGTCTTGCCATATGGGTTGGTAGCACCTGTGGGCATACCCTCAACAAGCGGAACTTCGGTAGAAGCACCATAAACTGTGGCAGACGAAGAAAATACCAGCTTTTTAACATTAAATTCGGTCATAACCTCAATTAAAGCGATTGTGCTCTCAAGGTTGTTTTTGTAATACATAATAGGCTTTTGAACCGACTCGCCAACAGCCTTATGACCCGCAAAATGAACTACGGCGTCAATTTTGTTTTCGGCAAAAATTTTTCTTAAAGCATCATAATCACAGACATCGTTTTCATAAAACTTAACGCTTTTGCCTGTTATTTTTTCTACTCGGTTTAAAGCTTCAACACTGCTGTTGTTAAGGTTGTCAACAACTATTACGTCATAACCCGCGTTTAACAGTTCAACACAGGTGTGACTGCCTATGTAGCCTGCACCACCGGTTAAAAGAATTGCCATAATCGGCACCTCCGATATAATAAATTACCATATATAATTATATATAATACAAACTGTTTGTCAAGAAAATTAAAAGGCGGTTCTTGCAAAAACCGCCTTAAATTTAAACTATTGCTCCGCGCTTGCAGGCAGTTTTGCATTTGCCGCAATTTACGCATTTATCCGGATTTATTACTGCAATATTGTTTTCCAACAAAACGGCTCCGTTTTCGCATGCCTTTACGCACATGCCGCAGGCAATACAGGAGCTGGTGCAAACCTTAACTGCGTTCGGTCCTTTGTGGCAATTAGAGCATAAAACACGGGGTTTGCTTTCTTTCGGAACTATTGATATAAGCGATTTTGGGCAAACAGCCGAGCACGCGCCGCAGCCCGTGCATAAATCATTACACACTATCGGTCTGCCGTCTTGCAGGGTAAGGGCGCCGAATTTGCATGCCGACACACAGTCGCCCAGACCTATACAACCGAACTGACATTCAAGCGGACCGCCGTGCACAAGGCTTGCCGACAAGCATGACGGTTTGCCCGTGTACTCATATTTTAATTTCGAATTTCTTTGGCAGGCGATAAAGGCAACCTTGGGCAAGGCAGAAATTTCTACGCCTAAAATTTCACCTAAAGCTTTTGCGGTGCTTTCGCCGCCGGGAGCGCATTTGTCGGGAGCCGCATCACCGCTCGCAACTGCCGCCGCATATCCGTCACAGCCGCTGAAGCCGCAGGCTCCGCAGTTTGCTCCGGGCAGGCAGGCGCGTATTTTTTCCTGATTTTTATCGGTGAGAACCGCCATAAATTTTGAAGCAATGGCAAGCCCTAAACCCAAAACAAGACCAATAACAGAAACTATAAGTACAGGAATAAGAATACTTGACATAACCTTAACCTCCTATACCGGCAAAGCCCAAAAATGACAGCGCAACCAAGGCTGCGGCTATAAGCGTTATGGGCAGACCTTTTAAAAATTCGGGCACATCGGCTGTGTCGAGCTTGGAGCGAACCCCTGCAAACAGTATCATTGCAAGCATAAATCCGAGACCTGCGCTGAGTGCGTTAAACAACGACTGAACAAAATTCAGTTCATTGGTAATGTTGAGCATTGTAATACCGAGCACCGCACAGTTGGTGGTAATAAGCGGAAGATAAATGCCCAGCGCGTTATAAACAGGCTTTATAAACTTTTTAAGCACTATCTCGATAAGCTGAACAATAGCCGCGATTACAAGTATAAATACCACCGTCTGCAAATATGTAAAATTAGGGTAAAGCAAATATGTGTAAATAGGCCATGTGACAGCCGTTGCAATAACCATAACAAGCGTTACGGCAATGCTCATTGAAAATGCGGTGTTAACCTTTTTTGAAACGCCGAGGAATGGGCAAATGCCCAAAAATTTTGACAGCACCATATTGTTGGTAAGAATACCTGCCAAAAGGATTGATACAATAGATGTGGTACTATTCATCTGCGCCACCTGCCTTTTCACAAGATTCTGCCAAGCCGTCTGTCACGGCGTTTTTACAAGCCGCGCGCGACGGGCAGTTTGCACAACCCAAATGCTCGACAATAGGCTTGCCTTGCTTTTTTGCAATGGCGTTCGAAATTGCTACCAATATACCGAAAACAAAGAATCCTCCCGGCGGAAGCAGAAAAACAACCATCGGGGCGACACTTTCGGGTATAAGCTGTAAAGAAAATATTGTTCCGGCGCCCAAAAGCTCGCGTATGGCGCCCATTAAGGTGAGTGTTGCCGTAAAGCCTATGCCCATTCCCAGTCCGTCAAGCACGCTCGGAAGCACAGGATTTTTTGATGCAAACATTTCGGCACGGGCCAAAATTATGCAGTTGACAACTATAAGCGGTAAAAATATACCGAGTGATTTGTCGATAGACGGAGCAAACGCCTTGACAAGCATTTGAACCACGCTTACAAAACCCGCAATTATTGTAATAAAAGCAGGAATTCTAACCTTGTCGGGTATAAATTTGCGCAGTAAAGATATAACCAAATTAGAACAAACAAGCACTATTGTGGCGGCAACACCCATACCTATTCCGTTTATGGCGGCGGTAGTTACGGCAAGGGTGGGGCAGGTGCCGAGCACCAGCCTTAAAACGGGATTTTCTTTAATGATACCGTTTGTTAAAATACTTAAATTTTTAGATTTCATTTAAAGTCAATCCCCCTCTGATATAATTTTTGCCGCATTTTCAAGTGCAGTGTTTACGGCTCGTGTTACGGCTTTTGAACTTATTGTAGCGCCCGTAACGGCGTCTATTTCGTTATTCTCGGCAACCGCCGTTCCTGACTTTTTGGCAACTATTTCGCCGGTTAAATCTGAAAACTGGCCGTAAAAGCTTTCTTTTGTTACATTTTGGCCAAGACCGGGCGTTTCGTTTGACGCGTCGAGAATTTTAACCGCAATAACCTTGCCGTCGGTATCTACCGCAGTCATAATCGAAACAGTACCGCCGTATCCGTTTTCTTGGGTGACAAATATCATACCCACGGTTTTGCCGTCTTTAACAGCCTCGTTATATTCTGTTTCGCCGTTTTCCGAAGCTACGGTTTTTGTTTCAAACTTATCGGCTTCTATCAATTCCGACATTGCGCTGTTTTGCGACTTTTCGGCAAGAAGCTTAATTTTATCCTCGGTAAGCATATTTGCCGAGCTTAAAGCCAGCGTTACAACCAAACAAATAACCGTCAAAACCGCAGTCGGTATAATAATTTCGCCGTTTGCTTTAAAAAACGATTTTATTTTATTCATTTCTGCGGCACCTCCTTAAAACCGAAGGGTTTAGAAAGCGTGAAACGGTTGATGTGAGGTGTAAGTATATTCATAATAAGAATTGAATATGACACGCCCTCGGGCAAGGAACCGAAGTGTCTTATAACAAAGGTAATAAGACCGCAGCCTATACCGAATATAAGCTTTCCGAGGTCGGTTACAGGGCTTGTTACATAATCTGTAGCCATAAATATGGCACCGAGCATTAAGCCGCCGCCGAAAAGCGAAACCGCCAAATTGTCACCTGCGATAAGGCTTGTTAAGGCAACGGTTCCGATAAAGGCTAACGGAATAATCGGCTTTATAACACGGCGAAGAACAAGATATATACCGCCGATTATAAGCAAAAACGATGAGGTTTCGCCTATTGTGCCGCCGTGTATGCCGCAAAACAGTCTTTTTAATATTTCGCCCGCTTCAAAATCGCCGAACACCGTCATATTCGAAAGCGGAACCGAAATTTCGGTAAGCGGTGTTGCGGAGGTTACGGTGTCAAACGGAGTTACAAACCTTGACATTTGCGATGCAAACGAAACAAGCAAAACAATTCGGGCGGTTATTGCGGGATTTGCAAAATTATAGCCCAACCCTCCGAACATCTGTTTTACAACGATAATTGCAACAACACTGCCTATGGCGGCAACCCCAAGGGGGGTTTGCGAGCTTAAATTCATGCCGAGCAACAGTCCTGTAAGAACCGCCGACATATCGCCCACGGTTTGTTTTTTATGCAACGCTAAATTCCAAATTGCTTCGGAGGCAACCGCCACAGCAACGGTTGTAAGCAGTACAAACACCGCTCTCCAACCAAAAAGTATGCAACCGTACACCGCAGCGGGAGAAAGTGCTATTATAACATCGGTCATAATGCCGCGCGTTGAGTCTTCATGGCGTATATGCGGTGATGAAGTAACCTTTAAAAGCTTACTCATTTGCTCTGCCTCCTTATCTCTGCTTTGGCTGTGCGCATCACCTGAGTCAGCGGGCGCTTGGCGGGGCATACATAAGAGCAGCATCCGCATTCCATACAGTAATTTATGTTTAAAGATTTGAGTTTCTCGTAATTTCCGAGCGTTAAAGCAGTTTCAACCATTGCGGGGTAAAGCGTCATCGGGCAAGCCGACGCGCATCTGCCGCACCTTATACAAGCGGTTTGCGGTTGCGGTTTTGGGTCTTTCATAACCAAAATTGCATTGTTTCGCTTTTCTAAAACGGAATCCGAACTTACTACCGGTGAGCCCATCATAGGGCCGCCCATAAGTATTCGGTCTGCCTGTTCGGTGTTAACGCCCGCAAAATTTAAAATTTCTTTTATAGGGGTGCCTATGGGAACTGACAGATTTTTAGGCTCTGCTACGGCAGTGCCGTCTACCGTTATGCGCTTTGAAACAAGCGGCATACCGGTGGTAATAAAGCGGTAAAGCGTTGCCACGCTTGTAATGTTCATAACAATGCAGCCTACATCGCTCGGTAATTTGCCCGCGGGCAATTTTCTGCCCGTGGCAGAATATATGATAACCTTTTCGGCGCCCTGCGGGTATTTAGACGGCAGCTTCATAATTTTTATGCTGTCGTCTTTATCACGGCGGTCGGCGGCCACCTGCATAAGCAGTTCGATTGCCTTAGGCTTATTGCTTTCGACTCCGATTACCGCTCTTTCAATGCCGAGATTTTCTTTTATAAGGTAAACGCCCTCAACCACATCTTTAAGGCTTTCAACGCATTCTCGGTAGTCGGAGGTTATGTAGGGCTCACATTCTGCCGCGTTGATAATAAGAGTGTCTATTTTTGTTTCGCCCGACGGCGAAAGCTTAATATGAGCGGGGAAGCCCGCGCCGCCCAAGCCTACAAGTCCGCACTGCTTTGCGGCTTCAACAAGGTCTGCGTGATTTTTAACGGAAAAAGGCTTTAAAGATGGGTCTTTTTCCATTTTGCCGTCAGAGTTAATTATTACATATTTTTGTAATGTGCCGTTTCCGACGGTAAGGTCTTTTACATCTGAAACCGTGCCCGAAACGCTTGAATGAACAGGGGCACTTACAAAGCCCCCGGGCTCGCCTATAAGGGTGCCTACAAAAACAGTGTCGCCCTTTTTGACGGTCGGGTTACAGGGCGCGCCTATGTGCTGTGACATAGGTATATATACCGTATCGGGTGCCGGCATAACAACCGTTTCAAGCTCGGCAGTATTTTTTTGATGGTTTAAA
>CAJMBP010000079.1 GCA_905211675.1 uncultured Oscillospiraceae bacterium | reverse complement strand
ATGCTTTTAATGTAAGATTAACTCCTGCAGAAATAATGCCTCCTAAATAAGAGCCGTTTTTGTCGATAACGCTTATTGTAGAGGCAGTGCCCATATCAATCACAACACAGGGCAGAGTGTATTCGTTAAGTGCTCCGACAGCGCCGGCAACAAGGTCGGCTCCAAGCTGAGCCGGATTGTCAATTTTTATATTAAGACCTGTTTTTACTCCGGGGCCTAACTCTAACGGCACTATGTCACAAAGCAAAGCAACGGCATTTGATACCGCACCGCAAACGCTTGGCACTACCGATGATATAATGCAGTCTTCGATTTTTGTATAGCTTAAACCGTGAAGCTCCAAAACATTTTTAATTTCAACGGCATATTGGTCGGAAGTTGTGCCGTATGCGGTGGCAAGGCGGGCGGTAAAGCATAAAATATCATTATCATAAGCGCCGAGTGTAATGTTTGAATTACCTATATCAACTGCAAGCAACATAAAACAGCATCTCCGTATAACTTTTTTTCGCCTGTATTATATAATATTGAATATAAAAAATCAATCACAAATATAAAAAAAGTTGACAAATTCTTATTTTATGTTATAATGTTAGTCGCTGATTTAGTGTTTTCTAAATTTAGCTCCTTGCCCCGTGTCAGAAAACACGGAGCCATTAGACCAAAAGGAGGTGCAACAGTATGACCAGTAAATATGAGGTAGCGCTTGTTCTTTCTGTCGCTAACGGTGACGAAGCCGTAAACGCTCTTAAAGAAAAGTTCAATGACCTTATAGCAAAAAACGGCACGGTCGAAAATGTTGACGAATGGGGTAAGCGCAGACTTGCATACCCAATCAACGACGAAACCGAAGGTTATTACATCTTCACAACCGTGACCTGTGAGCCTAACGTTCCGGCAGAGCTTGAGCGTGTTGCAGGTATTACCGAGGGCGTTCTTCGCATTATGGTAATCAAAAAGTAATGGAGGGCAATTAAATGTTTAATCTTGTAGTATTGACAGGTCGCCTTACGGCGGATCCCGAGCTTAAAACAACCCAAAACGGTATTTCAGTTACAACGTTTTCCATTGCTGTAAATCGTAACTATCGTGCAGGTGAGGAACAGCAAACCGACTTCATCAACATTGTTGCTTGGCGTCAGCGTGCCGAGTTCATCACCAAGTATTTCAAAAGGGGCAGTTTAATCGGTATTGAGGGTTCTATTCAAACCCGTAAATATCAAGACAAAAACGGCAACAACCGCACCGCTTTCGAGGTTGTTGTAAACAATGTGCAGTTTGTAGAGTCAAAACGTGACAGCAATGCCGCAGTGACGGTAGACAGTGAGCCTGCGTCTTTCAGCAATGCTGATGTAAATGATTTTGCAGAAATCGGCGAAATTGACGACGATCTGCCCTTCTAATTAAATTTAAGGAGGAACTTTTCAATGGAAAAGACAGATAGACCGCTTCACAGAAAGCCTCGCAAAAAGATTTGTCATTTTTGCGCAGACCGTGTAGAAGCTATTGATTACAAGGATGTATCACGCCTTCGCAAGTATGTTTCAGAGCGCGCAAAGATTTTGCCGCGCAGAGCGACAGGCACTTGTGCACGCCATCAGCGTGAGCTTACAACCGCAATTAAGCGTGCACGTCAGATTGCGTTGCTTCCTTACAGCAACGACTGATTTTAAATCATTAAAAACCCGATTTTTACAATCGGGTTTTAATTTTTAATCTATTTTAAACTATTTCTCAAAACCTTGCCGCAGTTTTTACGGCAAGGTTTTGGTGTTATTCACTTCTAAGTGCTGTTACGGGGTCTTTTTTAGCCGCGCTGCGTGAGGGTATAATTCCTGAAATTAAGGTTAAGCACACGCTTATGGCAACAAGTATGACAGCCGCCCCCACAGGCAATATAGCATTCAAATTGTTAATGCCCGTAATCGCATGAAGTATTGCGTTAATCGGTAAGCAGAGCAAATAGGTGATTAACACTCCCAACAATCCCGAAGCGATGCCTATTATTACCGTTTCGGCGTTGAAAAGGCTTGAAACATTTTTCTTTGAAGCGCCTATTGCCCGTAAAATTCCTATTTCTTTTGTTCGTTCCTGAACCGAAATCAGTGTAATTACACCAATCATAATCGAAGATACAATAAGCGAAATTGCGACAAATGCAATAAGAACATAGGTAATTGCGTTAATAATTGTTGTAATTGATGACATCATAATTCCGAGATAATCGGTATATTTAATCTGCTTGAGCTCATCAACATTGTCATTGTAAGATTTAATTTCATCGGTAATTATATCTTTGTTTTCAAACGAAGAAGCATAAATGTTAATTGCAGAGGGGGAATTTAAATCAATATAACCCATATCAAGCAGGTTTTGCTCATAGGTGTTTTCGGAAAATTCCGTCACTTCATCGTAATAAACGGCACACTGTTCGGTTGTATATGATGCTAACGACATATCAAGCGCCGCGGCTAACTGTTCGGTGCTCATTGCCGACATTTGAGCCGAAACCTTTTCGGAATACTGTTTTTTAATTTGCTCGGTAACCGATTTTGTAAACAGTTCATCAAATTCTTCATCGGTCATTGCAGCCAAATATTTGTTTATCTCGTCACCCGATACACTCATTTGTTCGCTAAGCCCCGCGGCTATCTGCGCTTGCATTTCGGCACGGTTTGTTTTGCTTTTTACAGACTCGATTTGCTGCTGCAAAAATTCTTTATCGGGAATGCTGCTTACTGCAATATATGTTTTGGCCTTTTCGTTAGTATTAAGCGATTTTACATACTCACGAAAAGCCGTTTCTTTTTCTTTGTCCGATAAAGAACCGGTTGTTGTGTTAAAGGGAAGACCCGTAAGTATATCGGTGTCGGGCGAATTCAACTGTGCTTTTATAACATCCTTATCTTTTGAAATATCAATTAAGTGTTTGGTAAGTTCCGATGTGTAGCCAATGCTGCCTTTAAGCATAGCGGTTGTACTTTCTTTGTTTGGGCGTATGATACCCGTAATTTTAAGCGGCAATGCATTATCATACAAATATTTTAAGCCCGCATCTGTTTTACGCAAATCAGAGTAAAGTCCGCTGGATTCGTCATAGTGATAACAGTCGGCATTTAAAATTGCCTTGTATTCGGTATTACAAATTTCCTCGTAAGACCATTTTTTACTTTCTTTTTCTTCGAGCTTCGTCCCGTTAATTGAGGCATTTGCAAGGTTATCGATTTCTTCATTTGAAATAAGACCCAACGCATAAAGGGCAATGTCGTCAAGTTCATTGTTTTCATCGAGCACTAAAACTATTTCATCATAACTGTTAGGCCACGAGCCGTAAACAACATCATACTGTTCAAGCAATAAATCGTTAATCGGTGCTCCGTCTTTACCCGGTAACAATTCCTGCCACAACCTACTGCCCATAGATGACATTGAAAACATAGGTGAAGCGCCGCCGAGATTTGACATTGCCGACATATCAACTCCTACATATTTAAGCATAAGGTCGGTTATAACCTTTTTATAATCGGAATGCAATATTTCGCCGTCAATATTTTCGGTATAAATCTGCATATCCAAATCATATGAATACTGTATTCCGTTAACCGCCCCGTACAAAACCTCGTTGCTATCGGCAACCTTTTGTTCAATATGCTCTTTAAAGGCTTTTAAGTCATTTTTACTTTCATCAACGCTGTTCATGGCCTTTATCATATCGTAAAGTGCCGATTTTTCATACACGGCATCTTTATCGTGGCTCGTACTGTCTGCCGTAATGTTCATAAATGTTTCCATAAGTGTTGTCATATCGACGGTAGATGCTTCAAGAGTAATAGGATATACCGAAAGCGTACTTTCCTGCACAGCGTCGATATACGCAGTCATACCCTGTGATATTGCAAGAATAAGTGCTATTCCGATTATGCCGATAGAGCCGGCAAAAGCCGTAAGCACCGTACGGCCTTTTTTTGTTATAAGATTTTTAAGCGAAAGTGCAAAGGATGTGCCGAATTTCATTGTTGGCTTTTTCTGCCTGTTTTGAGCCTCTGTCTTTTGTTTTTCGCCGTCTAATGCTTTTTCGGTTTCCGTTTCACTGCTGTTAAGGGGCATTGAATCGTTTGTTACAACGCCGTCAAGCATATTTATAATACGCGAAGAATATTTTTTTGCAAGTTCTGGGTTATGAGTTACCATAATTATCAGGCGGTCTTTTGAAATTTCTTTAAGAATTTCCATAACCTGAAGGCTGGTTTCGGTATCAAGAGCACCGGTCGGTTCATCGGCAAGAATAATATCGGGGTTATTTACCAACGCTCTTGCTATTGCAACTCTTTGCATTTGACCGCCCGACATCTCACTCGGTTTTTTGTTAAGCTGATCGCCGAGTCCCACATCGTGAAGCGCTTTGGCGGCTCTTGCTTTGCGTTCTGCTTTGGGAACGCCCGACAGGGTCAGAGCAAGCTCTACATTTTGTAAAACAGTTTGATGCGGTATTAAATTATAGCTCTGAAAAACAAAACCTATTGTATGATTACGGTAGGTATCCCAGTCGGAATCTTTATATTCTTTTGTAGAACGGCCCGAAATAATCAAATCACCGCTTGTGTATCGGTCAAGTCCGCCTATAATATTAAGCAGTGTTGTTTTTCCACAACCGGACGGGCCTAAAATTGATACGAATTCGTGATTTCTGAATTCAATATCAATACCTTTCAGTGCCTCTACCGTGTTATCCCCCATAAAGTAATTTTTTGTTATATTTACAAGTTTAAGCACAAAAATTTTCCTTTCATACCAAAATTTATTAAAATGATAAACCTATTTTTTTTCTAAACTGTGAATATTTTGAAAAATATTATTTAAAGCGTAACTTTTTCTTGCAAAAACCGACATAATATGTTATTATAAAGAAAATGTTTGTTTTTGTGAGGTTGTTATGAAATCAAAATTACTTGCAAAACTTTTGTTTACGGTTTGTCTGTGTCTTGCAACGGCGTTCATTTTTACCGCTTGTAAAGATAAGGAAATTTACGCAAATCATTCTGATTTTGAATCTTATCCCGAATATTGGAATTCTTTTAATAGTAATACGGGTGATATTTATTTGCCCGTTACCGACGGTAATAACGATAAGGGTAATGCGTCGGGCACCTCGTCGGCTGTATCCGGTACTTCAGGCAATGTTTCCGATACAAGCTCCGATGATTATACTGCAAACTTTGATGATGACGAAATTTCAAATAATAGCGGCAGTAACAGCAGCACATCAAACAGTAGCAACGGCGAAACTTCAAGCGATAACGGAAATGTATCTTCGAATAGCGAAGGAACGCATCAGGCGCCGCTGATACAGTTTAAAAATTAAATTTACAGTAGAACACCGTACCTTTCAAGTTGTGAAAAGTACGGTGTTTTTTATTTGTGTTTAACGGTTGCAAGCGGGTTTGAATCGATTGCGTTTTTTATCTGTGTATCCGAAATGTGTGTATAAATCTGTGTTGTACCGAGGTTTGAATGACCTAAAATATCTTTAAGCACGCGTATATCGACATTGCCGTGCTGATACATAAGCGTTGCGGCGGTGTGGCGCAGTTTGTGTACCGAATAACCCTGACCGCCGAGCCCCGCTTTTTCAAGATAGGTTTTTACTATGTGCTGAACGGTTTTGTTGCTTATTCTACGTTTGTTTCGGCTGATAAACAGCGCGTTGCGGTCGGCAAAATTTATGCTGTCGTTAGGGCGTACGGCAAGGTAAGCCTTAATTGCCTCGTTACAGGCGTCGTTTATATAAACTATTCTCTCTTTATTGCCCTTTCCAAGCAGCCTCATTGTCCCGTCAGAGCGAATGTCACTAAGATTTAGCCCGCAAAGCTCCGAAAGGCGCATACCGCAGTTTAAAAATAGGGTTAGTATGCAATAATCGCGTTCTTTGTTAGGTCCGTCAACAACCGACAGCAACTCCATTGAATCTTCAAGGCTTAGGTGCTTAGGCAGGCCGTTTTTTACTTTGGGTGACTCTAACATTTCGGCAGGGTTGTTTTCGAGTAAATGAATTTGAGAGGTTAAATACTTAAAAAATATTCTGAGTGTAGATGTTTTTCGGGCTCGCGTAGCGGCATTGTTGCCGCGCTCGTCTTTGCAAAAAACTATAAATGCATAAAGGTCTGATATGGTTACGGTGCGAATAAGCTCGGCGTCAACGCACGATATGTCAATTTCTTCAAAATCTGTTTTTTCATCAACCTTTCCTCGGGTTTGCAGTAAATATCTGAAAAAGGTTTGCAAATCAAGGTAGTATTCTTCAACCGATTTTGATGATTTACCCTTTATAACCTCGTTATATGTCAGAAAATCTCGTATAATCGGGGGACATGACAGCAATAATTCGTGTTTCATATTGTACCTCCCTGTAAAAGAATGTATAATTAAC
>CAJMBP010000078.1 GCA_905211675.1 uncultured Oscillospiraceae bacterium | reverse complement strand
CACGAACCCGGCCATATTCACCGGGTCTTTCGCCGAGGAAAAAGGTGGTGCATAAGCCTGATCCAATTCCATCAAGTCCTGAACCGAACCACCGGTACGAATGACTGCAGCCAACATTTCCAGGCGTTTATCCGCTCCGTCTATCCCAACCACCTGAGCTCCCAGTAATTTTCCATCTTCCGGGGAAAAATTAATCTTCAAAGTCATCGGAATACTTCCCGGATAATAACCGGCATGCGAACCGGCATGAACGATAGCTTCCTGCCAGGTTATTCCCAACCGTTCAAGTACCCGCGCCGACAATCCGGTTGCCCCGACCGTCAGATCAAACACTTTAGCGATCGCTGTCCCGATAGCTCCCTTGTAAGGCCGTATATTTCCATCCACGATATTTTCGGCACATATCCGTCCTTGTTTATTTGCCGGACCAGCCAAAAAAGAAAGCGACGGACGCCCACTTACAGGATGGGGGAATTCGATCGCATCTCCTACGGCATAGATATCCGGATGGGAAGTCTGCAAATATTCATTCACCCAAATACCACCGGTTTCCCCGATCTTCAATCCGGCCTCTTTAGCCAAACGGTTATCGGGACGCACGCCGATAGACAATATGACCAAATCGGCCTGTAAGGCTTTACCACTTTTCAATTCTACTTGCAATCCGTTCTCTGTTTTGCAGAAAGCAGCCACCGCTTCCTGAAGCAATAACCCCACTTTTCGATCTTTAAACTGCTGATGAACTACTGCGGCAATCTCGAAATCGACAGGTGTCATCACCTGATCCGCCATCTCGACAACAGTCACTTGTATACCCAGCTCATGAAGATTTTCCGCCATCTCCAGTCCGATAAAACCAGCTCCGACGACAACGGCTTTCTTCACTTCCTGACGGCCGGCCCACGCTTTGATCCGATCTGTATCAGCCACATTCCGGAGGGTAAAAATACCTTCGGTCCGAATCCCTTCCCAAGGTGGAAGTACCGGCTCGGCGCCCGGTGACAATACCAATTTATCGAACGACTCCCGATATGTCTTTCCTGTAGCCCAATCTTTTATAACGACCTGTTTATTTTCAGGCTCGATCGCTTTTACTTCCGATTTTATCCGAACTTCGATATTAAAACGGGCTTTGAAACTTTCGGGAGTCTGTACAAATAAACGCTCTCTTTCTTCGATCACCCCACCGATATAATAAGGTAATCCACAGTTCGCATATGAAATGTATTCTCCTTTTTCAAACAGTATTATTTCAGAATTATTATGGTGATTGTTTTATGAAAACTTTTAAAATTCATCTTATTCGTCACGGGGCTACCGATGCAAACACAGTCGGTATGTATATAGGCAACCGCACCGATTTGCCGCTCAGCCCCGAGGGTGTGCGCGAGCTGCAACAACTGCGTGAGGTTATTGAATACCCCGATATTGAGCGGCTTTATACAAGCCCGATGCTTCGCTGCAAGCAAAGCGCCAATATAATTTACCCCGGGTTTGAAGCGCATGTTATAGACGAGCTTGCCGAATATGATTTCGGCGAGTTCGAGGGCAAAACTGCCGAACAGCTTGAGCTTATGCCGCAGTATGCCGAGTGGACAAGCGGAAAATTAGAAGCACCCGAGGGCGGCGAGAGCACACAGAATTTTATTAAGCGTCAGGCTTTGGCACTTAATAACATAGTGCGTGATATGATGAACAACGATGTAACAAGTGCGGGCGTTATTATGCACGGCGGTGCTATTATGATGCTTTTGGCATCCTGTGCTGTGCCGCGTAGGCGCTCGGTTGAGTGGACAAGCGATAACGGTAGGGGATATTCGGTTATGATTACTCCCTCGCTGTACCATTCAAGCGGAGTTATAGAAGTTTACGATATTATATAAAGGAAAACGGATATGGTAAATATAGGTAACGATTGGGATACTGTTTTAAGCGACGAATGGCAAAAGCCGTATTACAAAAAATTGCGTGGGTTTTTAAAGACCGAATATGCAACTCATACGGTATATCCCGATATGAATGACATTTTTAACGCTCTGCGTTATACCTCTTATGAAAATACAAAGGTGGTAATAATAGGGCAGGACCCATATCACGGCGCCGGTCAGGCGCACGGACTTTGTTTTTCGGTTAAAAAGGGTATAGAGCCGCCTCCGTCACTTAAAAACATATACAAGGAATTGCATGACGATATCGGTTTTGAAATACCGAGTCACGGTGAACTTACTGCTTGGGCGCGTCAGGGAGTGCTGTTGCTTAACACAGTGCTTACCGTAAGAGAAGCAACCCCTAACAGCCATAAAGGCATGGGTTGGGAAATTTTTACCGACCGCATTATTTCGGAGCTTGATAAAAAAACTACGCCCGTAATCTTTTTGCTTTGGGGCGCAAATGCGCGTAAAAAGGCTGAAATTATAAAAAATCCCATACATAAAAAGCTTATTACCGTGCATCCGAGTCCGCTGTCGGCATACAACGGCTTTTTCGGTTGCAAGCATTTTTCGAAAACCAACGAGCTCTTAACCGAAAGCGGCCAGACGCCTATTGACTGGACTATTGTTTAAGGAGAATATATATGAATTCAACAGGTATAATACGCACTCTTGATAATATGGGCAGGGTGGTAATTCCCCGTGAAATACGAAAACAGCTTGATATGACCGACGGCACCGACAGCTTTGAAATTTTTATGGACGGCGATAACATTGTGCTTAAAAAGCATAAGCCTTTCTGTGTTTTTTGCAAATCGCAAGAAGAATGCATAGAATTTGAAAATCAAACAGTGTGTAAATCTTGCATTGAAAAATTGCAGTTAAAGGTTGAAGAAAGCAAAATAAGTGAATAAAACAATTCCCACAAGTGCACTCTTGTGGGAATTGTTTTATTTTAAGTCAGGGTTGTATTGCGCGCGTTCGCCGCCTATAAATTTGGGACGGGTGCGAGCGCAAACTATCGGTGCTTTTCCGATTTTCGATACCGATAATCTTACCGGTACGGCAACCTCTTTTAAGTGCATACCTATGAGCGTGTTGCCTATGTCAAGACCCGCCGCTGCTTTTATATGCTCTACTGCTATAGGGTGTTGCATATTTTGCCACACAACCGTGGCAAACGAGCCGCCCGCTTTAACCTGCGGCATTACATTTACAGCCTCTAAATTGAGTTTTTCTGCCGCCTCTTGTTCAATTATAAGCGCGCGGTTCAGGTGCTCACAGCATTGTGCGGCAAGGTAAATATTTTTTTCTTTCAAAATGGGGTAAATGCCGTCAAAAACAGCCTGCGCCGCATCTATGCTTGACGATTTTCCTATTGTGCCTCCGATAATTTCGCTTGACGAACAGCCTATTACCAACAGTTCACCCGATTTGATGTGTGATATTTCTATAAGCTCGGTTATTGCTTTTTGAGCTTCAACAGTTATATTTTCTAACATTATTTTGCCCCACCTTTAATTAACTCAATATATTATAGTTTAAATCGCCGATATATTCAATATTTAATTTTAATGTCCTTACTTTGACACATACGAATAATTACAATTGAGTTATTTAAAAAAATGTGATAAAATATTTCAAAAGGCGGTGTATTGATGTTACAGTTTATTTTGGGCAGAGCGTCAAGCGGAAAAACCTATACGGTTACCGAAAAAATAGCCGAGTGCCTGTCGCAGGGTAAAAGCCCTGTGCTTTTGGTGCCCGAGCAATTTTCGTTTGAAAGCGAAAAAAATATTCTTGACCGTGTGGGTGACAGCAACGCACAAAAGGTGTCGGTTATAAGCTTTACCCGACTTTGCGACGAGGTAGAGCGGGTAAAAGGCGGCGTATGCGGTGAGGGTGTATCCGATGCCGATAAAATAATACTTATGAATAGGGCAATACATAACTGCCGCGACCGACTGAAACGGTTTAAAAAATACAGTAATTCATCATCCTTTGCCCGTGTTATGCTTGACAGTATAGGTGAATTTAAATTGGAATTTGTTACGGCGCAGGATTTATGCGAAGCCGCACAAAGCATTGATGATGAGCAGCTGCGGTTAAAATTGCTTGATACCGCACTTATTTATCAAAATTATGATACCGTGCTGTCGGAAAAATTTATTGACAACTCCGACCGCTTGACAAAGCTGTATTATACACTTGAAAATTACAGGTATTTTGAAAATAAAACGGTTTTTATAGATTCCTTTAAAGGCTTTTCGGGTCAGCAATATAAAATACTCGAAAGAATTATTTCTCAGGCCGATTCGGTCACCGTAACGCTTACCGATAATCCGGCGGATAACCGTGAATTCGGCTTGTTTTCTAATATTAAAAGGGTTAAAAATCGCATTTTGGGCATTGCCCGTAAATTTGCAGTAAAGATTGACAGTGATATAATACTTAAAGGCAAAAATTATGCTTGCGAAGAGCTTTCGGCGCTTGAAGATTTTATGTGTCTTAATAAAACCGATTTTCAGGGCGAATGTAAAAATATAACGGTTTGCCGAGCCGACAGCATTTACAGTGAAGCGGATTTTGCGGCAAGAAATATTAGAAAAATTGTCAGGGAAACAGGCGCCCGTTACAGTGATTTTGTAATAATCGCGCGTGACACCGCGGTTTACGAAAACGCTTTAGAGGTTGCCTGCAAAAAAAATAATGTAAGCTGTTTTATCGACAAGCGAATTCCTCTTTGTTCCTTGCCAACGGCATCCTGTGTGCTTGCCGCCGCAAACGCGGCAAAAAGCTTTACCACCGAAAACATACTTCGTTTTCATAAATCGGGAATAGGAATACTCGATTTTGAGCAGATTGCTTCACTTGAAAACTATACCTATCTTTGGGGTATTGAGGGAGACGGTTGGCTCAATGAATGGAAAATGGACCCTGACGGTTTTTCCGCAAATGAAGAGTTAAGCGAAAGTGCGGCAATCAGATTAAAGGAAATAAACAACCTTAGATTAAAGGCAATAAAACCGCTTGAAGATTTAAAACAAAATTTTTCGGGTAATGCGCAAAATATGGCGCGCGCCTTGGTAAAGCTTCTGGATAACTGCGGAGCCTCGGAAAATTTCAAAAATTTCTCAAAAAATTACACGAAAGACACGCTCTACTGCGACGCTGTGCGTCAGTCGTGGAACAGCCTTATGAAAACCTTAAACAGCCTTGTTGTATGCTTCGGCGAGGCGCAGATTTCGAAAAAAGAATTTTGCGACGCGCTTAATATGTCACTGTCGCTTGAAACGGTAGGCGTAATACCGCAAATGATTGATGAGGTTACCTTCGGTGCGGCCGACAGAATTCGCCCCTCGCGCCCTAAATATGCGTTTATCTTGGGCGCAAACCGAGGTGTATTTCCGCGGCTTGAGCAAAATGACGGATTATTTGTAAACAGTGAACGCCGAAAGCTTATAGAGCTGGGCATTTCAATACCCGATAAAACATTTTCTTTGGCGGTTGATGAGGAATGTCTGCTTTACAGTAATTTATGCTGTGCATCAAACGGTGTGTTTATAAGCTATACGGCAACTCTTGATGGCGCCAATCAGGCAGAGCCGTCGGAGTTTGTGACCGATATACAAAACCGTTTTAAATGCCCCTGCTTTACAGAACCGTCTGAGCTCAGCGATAACAATTTGCCCCAAAGCTATGAGGACGCCTTTTCAATGCTTTGCGTCAGTATGTCGCTCGAAAACAAAGATTTTGCAACGCTTGCAAATGTGTTGCAAAAAAGCGATTTATCAAGCCGTATGGAAAGCGTTGTTGCCTGCCGCAAGCGTGTTAAGCACTCAATAAGCTCAGATACGGCGAAAGAATTATTCGGCAGTAAAATCGTTATGTCACCGTCAAAGTTTGATACCTTTAACCGTTGCAGATTTATGTATTTTTGCCGTTACGGACTGCGTGTAGAACGTCTGCAGCCTGCCGAACTAAACGCCATTCAACGCGGAACTTTGGTTCATTATGTTTTGCAAAGGGCGGTTGAAGATTTCGGAAAAGCACTTGGCGGTTTAAGCAAAATCAGAATTTCCGATATTGTGAAAGATTATACAAATGAATACCTCGATATGATTGTAGGGTACAGGGATATTGAAACCCCGTATCTCAAATATCTTATTTCTACCGTTGAACGCTCGCTTGAATTTGTGTTGAATCGTTTGTCGCTTGAGTTTGCGCAAAGTGATTTTGAGCCGGTAAAGTGCGAGCTCAAAATCGGTTGCGACGGCGATATGGCGCCGATTGAAATACCTATAAACGACACGGGAAAACTTGAACTTACAGGAGTTGTTGACCGACTTGACAGGTGGAACGGTTATATAAGAATAGTAGATTATAAAACGGGGCATCGCGATTTTAAACTGCCCGACATACTTTTCGGTCAAAATATGCAGATGCTTATATACCTGTATGCCGTGTCAAAAAGCCAAAGTTTCGGAGGCAAGGCGGCGGG
>CAJMBP010000077.1 GCA_905211675.1 uncultured Oscillospiraceae bacterium | reverse complement strand
CTATTTATTATATATAAATACGCGCAAAAAGTCAACATCAAAATTTAATTTGTAAAGCTTGAATTTTTTATACCGTTTGGGCAAATAATTATAAAAAACCTTTTCGGTGGTGCTAATGGAATTCATAAAACTTTTATTAACCTCTTGTCTGTCGGTGTTTTCGCTGTTTGTAATAGCTAAAATAATGGGGCACAAGCAAATATCTCAGCTCGATTTTTTTGACTATATTACCGGAATTACAATAGGTTCGATTGCGGCAGAGCTTGCAACCGAGCTTGAAAAACCGTGGAAACCCTTTGTTGCAATGGTTATATACGGCACGGTGGCGGTGGCTTTAAGCTTATTAACAAGCAAATTGCCACGAATACGAAAATATATAAACGGCACGCCTACAATTATTATGAACGGCGGCAAGATATATCGCAAGAATTTAAAAAAGGCAAAGCTTGATTTAAGCGAGTTTTTAATGCTGTGCCGACAGGAAGGGTATTTTAATTTAAAGGATATTCAAACGGCAATTTTTGAATATAACGGCAGGCTTACCGTACTGCCCGTAAGCACCAAAAGACCGATGAATCCGCTTGATATGAACATTATTCCCGAGGTCGAAACCATAAACACCGAGGTTATAATGGACGGCAGTGTGCTTGACGGCAACCTTAAACGCTTGGGGCTTGATAAAAACTGGCTTAAAGGCGAGCTTAAACAACAGGGAATAAACAGCGAAAAACAGGTATTTTTGGCTTTGTGTGACAACAACAATCAGCTTACGGTATTCAAAACAGAATAAAAAGGAGGTTCGCCCTCCTTTTTATTTTTGTATTATAAAGCTTATATCGTCACGGTCTATTATGCCGAGCGCAAAAAGGAGTACGACATACAGCGTAATGCAGATTAAAAACAAAACTATTATGTAAACAATGTTGGGTATATTAAAAACCGTTTTTAAAATCACATTAAATAATAGGCAAGGTGTAAAGGCTATACAAAACGGCAGAAGCATATTCCGAACGAAATTAAGTTTAATTTTGCTTGATACTACAAGTCGCCGTATATTTAAAAAGGCGGTAAGAAAATTTGAAAAATACATAATGCCTAAAAATGCATAAATACCGAAACGCTTTAAAAGCAACAGTATCAAAACAATTCTTATAGCAGAATCGCCCACGCTTGTATGAAATGTAAATTTTTGCTGATCAAGCCCTTTTAAAATGCCGTCGGATATTGCGTCTAAATACATAAACGGTACTATGGGCGAGAGCGCGCACAGCAAAAAACCGACATCTTCGCTGCCGTAAATAAGCACGCCGAGTTGTTTGCCGCAAACTAAAAAGAGAGCCGAAAAAATTATGGATACAAGCCCCGTTATTTTTATAATGCGATAGGTTATGCTTTGCACGACGCCTTTTCTGGAGCAGACTGCCGCTTCCGATATTTCGGGAATAAGCAGGGTTGACAGCGCATTAAGAAGTGTAGACGGAAAAAACAAAATCGGCAGCGCCATTCCCTTTATCATACCGAAAAGTGATATTCCGTTGCCGCCGACTGCAGAATTTGTAAGGCAAATAGGCACCAAAATGTTTTCTATCATACGAAGCAGGGAGTTAAGGTATCTGCCCGAGGTGATAGGCAGTGCGATGTGTGATATGGCAGGCACCAGCCTATAAGGTTTTCTTGAAGAATTTGAGTTTATTTTCAGCTTGTGAAAATCTAACCGATAACGAACATAAACATAAAGCGAGGAAGCGGCCTCTGCCACTGTGTCGCCGAACAATACGGCGGCGCAGGTATATTTAAGCCCCAACGATTCGTAATGGTTTACACACATCATTATTACAACTATCCGTACCGCTTGTTCAAGCAACTGGGCCATCGACGAGGGCGTTGCGTTGCGGCGAGCTATGAAATAGCCCTTAATGCACGAAGAAATGCCCATAAACGGCAAAGAAAACGCCAATATTTTAAGCGACAACGCGGCGCGTATATCTTTAAGCAGGTACGATGCGATGAAATCCGCCCCGAAAAACAGCACCAAAATGGTGAAAAACGCTATTGCAAGGCTTAACTCAACGCAACGAAAAAGTATTCGTTTAACCCCCGATTTATTTCCTACAACAAGCTCTTCGCTTACAAGCCGCGTCACGGCGGTGCAAATTCCGCTTGTTGCAAAGGTTGCGGCAAACATATATACAGAAAACACAAGCTGATAAAGGCCTATACCCTCGGCGCCTATTTTTGCGGCAAGCCACACCTTAAAAATAATACCCGCAAATCGAAGTATAAGCGATGACGCGGTAAGAATGGCTGCGTTTTTTATAAAAACCGTTTTTTTCATTTTTTCACCCAAGATTATATTTATGTGTTTTAAGGTTGAAAAAGAATAAAAATTAATGTAAAATAATACTAATATAAAGCTTAAGGAAGTGGCATGTGATGCAGACACCGCTTGCAGACAGAATAAGACCAAAAAGCATAGATGAGGTTGCGGGCCAGCGTCATCTTATAGGAGAAGGTAAAATACTGCGCAAAATAATCGAGTCGGGAGAGATACCCAACCTTATATTTTACGGGCCGTCGGGCGTAGGCAAAACCACCGTTGCAAAGATTATAGCCTCGCAAACCGGCAAAAAGCTTTGCTATTTAAACGCCACAACCGCCTCAACATCGGATATAAAAGAAATAATAGGCGAAATAGGCACCGTTGATGCAAGCGGAGGAATATTGCTTTACCTTGACGAAATTCAGTATTTTAACAAAAAGCAACAGCAAATTTTGCTGTCGTACATCGAAAACGGCGACATAACTCTGATTGCCTCAACAACCGAAAATCCGTATTTTTATGTTTACAATGCAATACTCAGCCGCTCTACCGTATTCGAGTTTAAAACCCTGCAAGCCAAAGATGTCGCCGAGGTTTTAAAAAGAGCCGTAAAAATTTTGAGCGGGGAAAATTCTAAAGATATTGTTATAAGTGAAGATAATATAAACAAAATTGCGCGTGCCGCAAGCGGAGATGTGCGCCGTGCGCTCAATATGTTAGAATTATGCGTTATGTTAACCTTAAATGATGACACACCCGAAATTTCCGACAACATTGTCGAGCAAATTTTGTCGGGCAATTCGGTGCGTTATGACCGAGAGGGCGACGAGCATTACGACATTATTTCGGCATATCAAAAATCAATGCGCGGCTCAGACCCCGACGCCGCGGTTTATTACCTGGCAAGGCTGCTTGCCGCCGGTGATTTACCGAGTGCATGCCGCCGCTTGCTTGTGTGTGCAAACGAGGATGTAGGACTTGCGTATCCGCAGATAATTCCTATAGTTAAGGCGGCGGTTGACACCGCCATGACGGTGGGCTTACCCGAAGCCCGAATACCGCTTGCAAACGCCGTTATATTGGTTGCGACCGCTCCTAAATCTAACTCGGCTTATGAAGCTATAAACGCCGCTATGGCAGATGTTGAGCGCGGTATCGGCGGTGACATTCCGCGTCAGCTGCAAAACAAGCATTTTGACGGTGAGGATGCAGAGGTAAAGGGACAGAACTATTTATATCCTCACTCATACCCTATACATTATGTAAACCAACAGTATTTACCCGATAACATAAAAAATAAGGTGTATTACAAATTTGGTGACAACAAAAATGAGCAGGCATTCAAAGAATATTGGAGCAAAATAAAAAATAAGAGTTAAACTGTTTGTTTTACAGAAAGGAAACCGATAGTATGACCTTTAAGCTACCCTCAAAAACAAGAATATTATGGCAAATCAGAATCGTAGCGGCGTTTGCTCTGCTTTGTGCCGCCGTTGCCTTTTTCAGCCGCTTTACTGTATGGTTTTTATTACCTGCGGCGGTTATTGCCGCATTGGGCCTTGCTTTTGCCTTTATTTATGTTCCATTTTATTTTAACAGCTATAAAATTTCGGTCGATGAAAATTCAATAACCATCACAAAGGGCGTTGTAATCAGAACCACAAACATCATGCCCTATCCGCGCCTTGTGTTTGCCCAAAGCTTTACAACCCCCATATCATCGGCAATGAAGCTTAAAAGCGTTATGCTAAAGGCGGCACGCGGCTGGATACTTATACCCGAAATAGAAAATGTCAACGCCGATTATCTGCTTGACAACCTGAGGATAAAGGCCAATGATTAAAACCGAATTTAAAGCGCATCCCATAATGATTGTGCGGCTTATGAAGCCCTATCTTTTTGTTTTGATATTGCCGCTTATACGCGCGCTTTTACAATATGTTACCAAGGGTGAAATCAACGGATTACTTGCTCTTGAGCTTATAGCGTTTGCGTTTATACTTGTTATGGCGATTCTTGGTTGGCGTGCTATATCAATTATTGTAAACGATCGATATATAACTGTAGAAAAGGGCGTTTTGTTTAAATCTTGCGCAGTAATAGAGGTTTCCCGTCTTTCAAGTGTCGCTTTAAAACAAAACATTGTTGATTTTTTGTTAAACAGCGTGGATTGCTCGGTTAATACCGAGGCAGGCAGGCCTAACAAAGCGGATTTTAATATCAAAATGTATAAAAGCGACGCAAAAATGCTGTTTAAAATAATATACGGCAAAGAGCCCCAAAACATTATTAAGTTTTCGGCATACCGTATTGCCTTGCTTGCGGCAACTACATCTTCGGCGGCAACCGGAATAATAGTCGGCGTACCGATTATAAATAAAACCAGCGACCTTATAGGCGTTGCAATATCCGATATGCTTTTTGATGAAATAAACAACGTTTCGTCACGGTTTAACAGCATATTTCCGCCCATTGTGAACATAGTGACAATTATTTTGCTTATTGCCTACGGCTTTGCGTTTTTGCTTTCTTTTTTCAAAAATGTCAACTTTAAGCTTAAAAGCAGTAAAAACTGCATAGAAGTACAGTCAGGAATAATAGTGCGCAAAAGAATAGTGTTTAAAAAGTCTAAGGTAAACAATGTATGCTTTGAGCAAACTCCGCTTATGCGAATATTTAAAAAGTATTCCATGAGGGCGTCAATCGGCGGTTACGGCGATACAAGGGGTGAAAAAGCAGTTGTGGTGCCGGTAGCAAAACACAGCGAGCTTGAACGACAGTTGAATGAGCAATTTCCTTATTTACAGCCGAGCGGAAACGCCGTAACGCCCGAACGCACAAATCGGAACTTAAAACGATTTTTATATGTTCCCACACTGCTTGCGCTGCTTATTATTGCCGCAGGCGCGGCAGGGGTATTACTGTTTCCTTATTTTGACCGACTTGTAGTGTTTTTAGCGGCGGTGCTTATGGGAACTGACGCCTACTATGCGAGCATTTGTTACCGAAATTACAGGTTCGGCAAGCTGTGCCTCGGCAAATATATACTTGCGTCGGGTTCTTTCGGGTTTACCGTGCGCGAGCTTTACTGCGACAAAAGTAAAATCGGAGTTATAAAAATTTCTCAAACTCCTGCAGACCGCAGATTTAACACCTGCAAGGTTAAGCTAACCGTTCGCAGCGAAAATGCCGACAGCGTACGCGTTAAAAACATAGATTTAAAAATCGTAAATCAAAATTTAAAACAAACCTTTGATTTGTAAATGAATAAAACACCTTTGGGCTGTAAACAATAGATTAAAACAATGTTTCACGTGAAACATAGGAGAGGTTTTATGAATTTGTTTATCGATTGCCTGAAGGCGTTTTTTGTAGGCGGATTTATTTGTATGCTCGGTCAGTTCCTTATAGATTATACAAAACTAACGCCCGCAAGAATTTTGGTGACCTATGTGGTGGGCGGAGTATTGCTTACTGCGATAGGCGCATACGGGCCGATAGTAAAATTTGCGGGCGCGGGCGCTACCGTTCCGCTCACGGGATTTGGCTATTCGCTTGCAAAGGGTGTTACAGAAGCCGTAAACCAATACGGCTTCATTGGCGCTCTGTGCGGGGGACTCACCGCAACAGCGGCGGGAATAGCGGCGGCTATCTTTTTCGGATTTGTTATGTCGCTCATATTTAAACCGGGCGACAAATAAAATTTTTGTTTACAACCAAACATTTTGTATGTATAATAAAACACAGCGATGTTTCACGTGAAACGTTGCTGTGTTTCTTTAACTCAATGTGACTATATATTTATATATAAATAATATATAATATAATAGTAGTAGTAGTAGAGAGCGTGGATTGATGGAAAAGTCATTTCATAGCGCATAGACAAGCCATATTTTATCAACACATACAGTATGTATTGGCGGTGGATAACTTTGGATAACCCAAATCTGATTTTTTACTGAAATTTCCTTATTCAGAAATCCACACGTTATCAACAACTTATCCCTACATTTGTTGGACAAAAGGTACGGTGAGGAGTTATAAAGCTGTTTGAATCTATTATATATTTCATAATCTTGGATAAAAAAAGAGGAATTCAAGATTTTGTGAAATGTATCGCCTTTCAAACCCGTCAGACGATAAGCATCCATGTGAA
>CAJMBP010000076.1 GCA_905211675.1 uncultured Oscillospiraceae bacterium | reverse complement strand
TTTTACATTATATATTTAATTTTAATTTTTTTCGGTCGAAAAAGTATTTTACACGGATTTTACATTGCCTTGCTTACGAATTTTACAGCAACAGTTTAGAATTTAAGCGTAGCAAAAAATCAAACAAACGAAAGGAGAACTTAAAAATGAAAAAAATTATAAGTTCAATAGTTGCTGCAATTCTTGTATGTGCATTATTAGTAGGTTGTTCACAAAGCAAAAGCACCGTAGCTACAGACGGTTCAACCTCGATGAGTAAAGTAATCGGGGCTTTAGGCGAAGCATTTGAAGCCGACACCGGTATTTCGGTAGCATACAATGCAACCGGCTCAGGCGCAGGTATTCAGGCTGTTCAGGAAGACAGATGCGACATAGGGCTCGCCAGCCGAAATTTAAAGGACGAAGAAAAAGCAAGCGGACTTGAGCAAACCGTGCTCGCCTACGACGGTATTGCAATCATTGTAAATCCTGAAAACAAAGTAAAGGATCTCACCCTTGAAAACATTGCTAAAATCTATACGGGCGAAATAACCAACTGGAAGGATGTTGGCGGCAACGATTCTGAAATAGTTATCATAGGCCGCGAAGCCGGCAGCGGCACAAGAGACGGCTTTGAGTCAATTACCGATACCGAAGACAAATGCCAATATCGTCAGGAGCTTACTTCAACCGGTGATGTTATAACAACCGTTGCAGGCAACCCCAATGCAATAGGCTACGCTTCTCTCGCCTCTGTAAACGATACCGTAAAGGCTGCCACCGTAGAAGGTGTTGCCCCGAGCGAAGAAACTATCAAAGACGGCAGTTATGTTGTTCAGCGTCCGTTTGTTCTCGTAACCAAGAAAGATAAAAAGCTTTCTGAGAGCGCCCAAAAATTCTTTGATTATGTAACATCAAAAGATGCAAACGAAATAATAAGCGGCGCAGGCGTGGTTCCTGCCAACTAAGTACATGCGGCGGCAGTCATACCCTGCCGCTTTTTCGCTTTGAGGTAAATTATGAATAAAAACAAACTGTTTGAAAATATAGTATACGGCATATTCCTGATACTCGGTTTAATAACTGTAGGGTTCGTTTTAATAATCACAGTTTATCTTATAATTTCAGGTATTCCCGCTATAAAGGAAATCGGAATTATAAACTTTCTTTTCGGAAAAAAGTGGGCTTCTACCGCTCAAGACCCGAAATACGGTATATTGCCTTTTATACTAACAAGCATATACGGCACTTCAGGCGCAATCATAATCGGTGTACCTGTTGGTTTTTTTGCAGCAGTATATCTTTCAAAAGTTGCCAACAAAAAGATTAAATCTGTTATAGAAGCCGCTGTAAATTTGCTTGCGGGCATACCGTCGGTGGTGTACGGACTTGTAGGTATGCTTGTGCTGGTGCCTGCAATTCGCAAAATTTTCAATGTGCCCGACGGAGCGAGCCTGCTCGCCGCCATTATAGTGCTTGCAATAATGATATTGCCAAATATTATAAAGGTTTCAATCACGGCGCTTGACGCCGTACCGAAAGAATATGAAGATGCATCGCTTGCGCTTGGAGCCACGCCTACGGAAACCTATTTTAAGGTATCGGTTCCCGCCGCCAAAAGCGGTATCGCCGCCGCGGTAGTGTTAGGTGTAGGGCGTGCCATAGGTGAAGCAATGGCTGTTATGATGGTTGCCGGCAATGTTGCCAATATGCCTTCCCTTTTTCAAAGCGTACGGTTTTTAACAACTGCTGTGGCAAGCGAAATGGCATATTCAAGCCCGGGAAGCTTGCAAAGAAACGCTCTGTTTTCAATAGCACTTGTTTTGTTTTTGTTTATTATGCTTATAAACGCTACGCTGAATTTCTTTTTAAAAAGAGAAAAAGGTGAAACAAAATGAATAAAAAAAGAAAATTTTATATTACACTTATGCATAGCATAATGATAATATCAACTGCGCTTACGGCGGCTCTTGTGCTTTTTTTGCTCGCCTATGTTTTTATAAAGGGTATTCCCAATATATCTTGGGAGCTTATTTCTACAAAGCCGAGCTACCTTACCGACAAAATAGGAATTTTACCCGATATTCTTAACACCGTATATATTGTAGTCGCAACGCTTATTATAGTCTTACCGCTCGGAGTAGGTGCTGCTGTTTATCTTACAGAATATGCTAAAAACAAAAAATTGGTTTCTGTTATTGAATACGCGGCTGAAACGCTGTCGGGCATACCGTCTGTAATTTACGGCCTTGTGGGCATGCTTTTGTTTTCTAATAATTTCGGAACAAGCCTGCTTGCCGGTGCGTTAACCCTTGTAATTATGAACCTTCCTACCGTTATGCGCACTACACAGGAAAGTCTGAAAACGGTTCCTCAAAGCTACCGCGAGGGTGCGTTCGGACTGGGTGCAGGTAAATGGCGAGTAATACGCACCGTAGTATTACCGAATTGTGTGGACGGAATTATAACAGGCTGTATTCTGTCGATAGGCAGAATACTCGGCGAGTCTGCGGCATTGCTATTTACAGCGGGCTTCGCACATTCTCTTAACGGCATACTTACAGGGATTACAAATCCGGGTGCCACCTTAACGGTCGCTTTGTATGTATATGCAAAAGAAGAAGGCAGGTTTGATGTTGCTTTTGCTATTGCCGCAATTCTTATGATACTTACATTGCTTATAAACCTATCAGCCACATTAGTCGGCAAATATTTTGCCAAAAGGAGTAAACTATGAACGAAATTATGACGGCAAAAGACCTTTGTCTTTGGTACGGAAATAATCAGGCTTTAAAAAATATTGATATTTCAATTCCCGAAAAAAGTATAACGGCGCTTATAGGCCCTTCGGGTTGTGGTAAATCCACATTTCTGAAAACTCTCAACCGTATGAACGACCTTATTCCTTCGGTCAAAATTACAGGCGAGGTTTGCTATAAGGGACATAATATTTTTGATAAAGATGTAGATGTTAATGAACTGCGCCGAGATGTAGGTATGGTATTTCAAAAGCCCAATCCTTTTCCGATGAGCATATATGATAATATCGCCTACGGCCCCCGCACCCACGGTATTACAAACAGAATAAAGCTTGATGAGATAGTTGAACAAGCGCTTAAAGATGCGGCAATCTGGGAAGAGGTAAAGGACAGACTCAAAAAAAATGCTCTGGGGCTTTCGGGCGGTCAGCAGCAACGCCTTTGCATTGCACGAGCTCTCGCAGTTAAACCTAAGGTTTTGCTTATGGATGAACCGACATCGGCATTGGACCCTATATCCACTTCAAAAATCGAAGAACTTTCGTTGCAATTAAAAGAAAAATATAGTATAATTATAGTAACTCATAATATGCAGCAGGCCGTTCGTATTTCCGACAACACGGCATTCTTCCTTCTTGGAGAGCTTATAGAATACGGTAACACCGAAGAACTGTTTTCGACTCCTAAAAACAAGCGCACAGAAGATTACATTACGGGAAGGTTTGGTTAATTATGAGAAGTAGGTTTGACGAACAGCTTAAAACTCTAAATAAAAAAATGATTGAAATGGGCGCAGAATGTGAAAGCATTATCGCAGTTTCGGCAAAAGCCTTGCTTGAAGGCAATGCCGACGATGCCCGCAAAGCCAAAAATCAAGGCCACATAATCGACGAGATGGAACGCGAAATTGAGTCGATATGCTTAAAGCTTTTACTCCAACAGCAGCCTGTGGCAAAAGATCTTCGTGTAATCTCCGCCGCACTTAAAATGATTACCGATATGGAAAGAATCGGCGATCAGGCCGAAGACATTGCTGAAATTATAATATTTCTGGGTGGTAGAACAGGAGAAGAATGTCACGATATAAGGTTGATGGCAGAGGCTACAATTAAAATGGTAACCGACAGTATTGACGCTTATGTAAAAAAAGACCTTCAACTTGCCAAGCAGGTTATAAAACACGATGACATTGTGGACAGTGCTTTTGCGCGCGTAAAACAAAATCTTGTAAAAATGGTTACCGAAAATACTGCCGACGGCGAATATGCGGTAGACCTTTTAATGATAGCAAAATACTTTGAACGCATCGGCGACCACGCGGTTAACATTGCCGAATGGGTTGAATTTTCGGTTACCGGCGTTCA
This sequence comes from uncultured Oscillospiraceae bacterium, assembly GCA_905211675.1. Classification (GTDB taxonomy): domain Bacteria; phylum Bacillota; class Clostridia; order Oscillospirales; family Acutalibacteraceae; genus UBA737. The sequence continues at coordinate 2,387 of CAJMBP010000076.1, read as the reverse complement.
CAAAGGAGAATAGTATGATTTGGTGTGTTGACGACGACAGTACCATTCGCGAAATCGAGGTTTATACTCTTGTGCAAACGGGTTTTGAGGCCAAGGGCTTTGCCGACGGCATTTCTATGCTTGAAGCTTTACGGGTTGAAAGGCCGGAACTTATTGTGCTTGATATTATGCTGCCCGTAAAAGACGGTGTTGAAGTACTCAAAGAAATTCGAAGCAACAGTAAAACCTGCGACATTCCCGTAATTATGGCGACGGCAAAGGGCACCGAAACTGACAAAATTCAAGGGCTTGATACCGGCGCCGACGATTATCTTGTAAAACCGTTCGGTATGATGGAAATGGTTTCACGAATAAAGGCAGTTTTACGCCGTTGCGATTCGAAGAACAAAGAAAAAAACCTTATATCAGGCAATGTTCAACTTGATTATAACAAACATATTGTAACGGTAAACGGCAAAAAGGTCGATTTAACTCTTAAGGAATTTGAAATTTTAAAGTTATTTATGCAAAATATCGGTACAGTTTTCTCGCGTGACAGACTGCTGTCAGAGGTTTGGGGTGTTGATTATTTAGGCGAGTCCCGAACGGTAGATATGCACATTAAAACCCTGCGAAAAAAATTGGGCAATGAAGGTGTGCGCATTGAAACGGTTATAGGTGTAGGTTACCGTTTGGAGGGTTAATAATGACTAAAAAAATCTTTCGCTCAATCATAAGCGTTACCTTAGTCGTGCTTATGGCAAGTATGTTTATAACATTAAGTTTTTTGTATGACTACTTTAACAAATCACAGGTTACGCAGCTTAAAGAAGAACTCACGCTTGCAGCAGGCAGTGTTGAAAAGCTTGGTACAGAGTATTTTGACGATTATGATTCCTCTGTTTTTCGCTTTACATTAGTAGCAGCCGACGGTTCGGTAATTTACGATTCAAAAGCCAATGCCGCGGATTTGGAAAATCATAAGAGCCGTGAAGAAATAGCCGAAGCGTTCGAAAACGGAAGCGGAAGCAGCGCACGGTATTCATCAACATTAACCGAAAAAACATTTTATGAGGCGGTGCTTTTAAGCAACGGCAATGTGCTTCGCGTTTCGGAAAATCAGGTTACCGTGGGAGCGCTTTTATTGGGTATGTTACCGGTTATATGCGCAATTATAATCGTAAGTGCGGCTGTTACTCTTTTTATGTCACAAAAAATGGCAAAAAGCATTGTAAAGCCGTTTAACGAGCTTGACCTTGAAAATCCCGATAAAAATGACACCTACGATGAACTTTCCCCTATTCTCACCAAAATTAACAGACAGCACAAACAAATAGAAAGACAGTTGCGTGAGCTCAAACAAAAATCCGATGAATTTGAACAAATTACCAATTCGATGAACGAAGGCCTTGTTCTGCTTGACAAAAACGGCGTCGTAATCAGAATAAACACCGCTGCTAAAAAAATATTCGGTGTGCCCGATACCGCCACAGGTCGATTCTTTTTGACGGTGGACCGTAATGTTGATATTAGCAATGCTGTAAAAGCAGCGCTCACAGGCAACCGTACCGAGCTTCGCGAAGAGCGTGACGGTCGCATTTATCAATTCATTGTAAGCCGCACCGAATCAAACGGACAAACCTTAGGCGTTGTTATACTTTGCTTAGACATAACCGAAACTGCCTTTGCAGAGCGCAACCGCCGACAGTTTACCGCAAATGTTTCGCACGAGCTAAAAACACCGCTTCAGTCAATTATAGGCAGTGCAGAGCTTCTGCAAAACGGACTTGTAAAGCCCGAAGATACCGACAGATTTATATCTAACATAAAAAATGAGGCAACAAGACTTGTCACTTTGATAAGTGATATTATAAAGCTTTCAAGGCTTGACGAAAATAACGCATCGGCAAGCGAAGCGGTTGATCTGTACACAGTTGCTTATGAGGTTGCCGAGGTCTTGCAACCGTCTGCCGACGAGCGAAAAATTCACATTGAACTGAATGCCGAACATTGCATTTTAAACGGTGTAAGACAATATATTTATGAGATTATATACAATCTTTGCGACAACGCTATACGTTACAACATAGACGGCGGTAAGGTAATAATCGATATTAAAAACAGCGGGAACAACATTATTCTATCGGTAACCGATACCGGAATAGGAATTCCGCCCGAACATCAACAGCGTATTTTTGAACGGTTTTACAGGGTTGACGAAAGCCATTCGAGGGATACCGGCGGCACGGGGCTTGGACTCTCAATTGTAAAACACGCTGTAGAGTATCACAAAGGCAAAATATATATTGAAAGCACCGTAGGAATCGGAACTACCGTTAAAGTTGTTTTTTAGTACCATAAATAGATTAGAGCCACGCTTTTTGCGTGGCTTTTGTATCTTAACGGTC
>CAJMBP010000075.1 GCA_905211675.1 uncultured Oscillospiraceae bacterium | reverse complement strand
TTTACCCATAAAAATATGCACCTCCAAAAGTGTCTAACTTTTGGGGTGCATATCAAATGCTATGTCTACTTATTATTTTTTCTTTTGCTGTCCCTGCGTCGGCAGAAACATCGACAAATGACCTTCCTTATGATTCCTATGTTTACCGAAACGGCGAAACACCGCTTGCGGTACCTGCACCGTATTCATGTGATCAAACCTTTGAGGCATCTGATTTCGGTATTGACAGCTTTAAAAGCATGTCAGATCTATACTATAACGGAGAGCGGCTTTTTATATGCGATTCCGGCAACAATCGCATAATAATACTTGACAGTTCTTTTAGGTTGATACATATCGTAACACAGTTTGAAAATAACGGCGTTGCCGACACCTTTAATGAACCTACAGGCGTTTATGAACGCGATGGCGTCATTTACATAGCTGATTCTAAAAATTCACGGATTGTTGAAATTGACAGCGAAACATTTGCACTTAAAAAGATTTTAAACCGACCTGAAATTTCGCTTCTTGAAGATGATTATACATACACTCCCCAAAAGCTTACGGTGGATGCCGCCAGTAACATTTACGTAATAGCCGAGGGTATCAACCGCGGACTTATTGAGATTGATGAAAACGGTGAGTTTTCTACATTTCTCGGTGCGCCGTCTGTAGTGCCTGATTTTATTGAGCAGATATGGCGGCGAATTGCAAGCAAAGAGCAACGCGCTAAGCTTGATAAATATGTTCCCACAGAGTATAACGCGCTGTATATGGACGATTACGGCTTTATTTATGCCGTTGCTAAAAACACCGAAAATACACCCTTTGTTAAACTTAACAGTCAGGGCACCGATGTACTTCAGTTTAAAGAACAGTTTGGTGATGAGAAATACGTAAGTCCGGACGGACTGTTGTTAAACCCGTATTTTATTGATCTTGCAATAGACCAAAAAGGTTTTTATTACCTGCTTGATTCACAGCAGGGCAAGATTTATGTTTATACCGATCAAGGTAAACTATTATATGCCTTCGGAGCTAACGGTTCACAACAGGGAACATTTTATTCAGCTTCTGCTATTGAGCTGGTAGACAATAAACTGTTGGTTATTGATTCGTCTAAAAATACGCTTAATGTTTATAAGCTTACCGAATTCGGAAGCAATGTTATGAATGCTGTCAGTGCCCATAACGACGGTAAGTACGAGCAAGCACGAGGTTATTGGCAAGAGGTTCATAGTATGTGCTCTCATTATCCGATGGCTATTATTGAGCTTGCTAATCTTGATGTTATTGACGGCAACTGCAAAAAGGCAATGACCCAGCTTAAAGCTATCGGCGCTACCGAAGAATATGATGAGGCGTTTTCCGCTTGGCGCAGCGATTTTTTGCGTTCCAACATGGTTGTGGTGATTTTTGCAATTATTGTTGTTACGGTTGCCCTTGTATTAGGCGTTAAGCTTATTAAAAAAACAAAATTATGGACTAAGATTTCAAAAACATCTCTTTACGAGAAATATTCATACGGAAGTTATGCAATGTTTCATCCTTTTGATGGATTTTGGGATATAAAGCGTGAAAACCGCGGAAGTCTAGGCGGCGCTTTATTAACACTTGCTTTATTTACCGTTTTGTACGGTGTAAGGGCGCAGTTTAGCGGATATATTGTACTCGGTAAACAGAGCAGTCAGATAAATGCGCTGTATCAATGTGCTATGATACTTTTACCGCTTTTGATGTTTGTTGTTGCCAACTGGTGCTTTACAACTTTGATGGACGGCGAGGGTACTTTTAAGGACATTGTAATATTTTCTTGCTACGCCTTAAAGCCGTATGTTGTGTTTAGTATTCCTATGTTTATATTTTCGCATGTTCTTTCAAGTGAAGAACTTATGATTTATAACATGCTTGATATACTGACGCTTTTATGGGTACTTGCGCTTTTGTTTGTAGGAATGATGATGACACACAATTTCTCTTTGTCAAAAACCGTACTTACGGCAGTCTGCACATTGGTGGGTGTTTGTCTTATATTGTTTATTGTACTGCTGTTGCTTAACATTGTTCAGGATGTCACCGATTTTGTTATGTCTTTATATAATGAAATAGCATTCAGAACCTACTAAAAGGAGGATACAAAATGATAAATAAGCATAAATTGTTCTTCTTTTGCAGGTTAACATCGCTTTTGCTCGCAATCGTCACACTGGTGGGTTGTTCTTCGGGCACATATTATCATAAGGCTTTTATTGACAGCGTAACGACCGAGAGCGCGTATGATTGGAATACGGCATCTGACGGTATTATAAAACTTACAAACGGCAGTTTAGAGTTGGCTATGGATGCGGCTACCACCCATTTTACAATTAAAAATACGGCAAACGGACTAAGCTATACTTCGGTTCCGCAAATTACCGATGATACATATTCCGCAGAAACGCTTCAGCGTATAAAATCCGAATTAAGCGTTACATACTATGACAAAGACAGTGCCGAGTTTGTTATGACCTCAAACGGCGACAGTGTTGAAAAAGACCTGTGTGAAGTGCGTTATACAGATAAAGCCATCCGTGTTTATTACACAATGGGTTCCACTGCAAAACTGTTGGTTCCGCAGGTGCTTCCTGCCGAAGTTTTTGAACAGGAAATTTGCAATGCGGATATACTTTCAAAAAGTGTTATCCGCAGGATAAAACGCTATTATGAGCTCTATTCGCCCGATGATGACCCGAGTGATGAGTTGAGCGAAATGATTAAAAAGTATCCTGCCTTGAAAAAACAGGCATTGTATATATTAAAAGACACTGTTGATACCCTCAATGAAATGGAAATTTCCGATACGTGCGCTACGGTAGGCTTTACCGAAGAACGTAACGAACAGCTTATGAATGAACTTGGTGTTAAGGCAACCCAAAGTGATGAACCCGGCTTTAAATTTACGGTCGAATACCGCCTGAACAGCGACGGCTTTACTGCGGAACTGTTAACCGAAGAAATAGAGGTTATGTCGCAGAATTATCATCTTTACAGTGTTGATTTGCTTGAATATTTTGCTTGTGCTAACAGTGAGCAAAACGGATATTTCTTGGTACCCGACGGTTCGGGGGCGCTGATTAAATTTAACGGCAGAGAAGGCAATTACAGTCAACCGGTTTACGGTAATGATTTATCAATTCAGAGCGACAGTAAAACACAGCTTGCTAAAGAAGTTTTGTTACCGTTATACGGTATGTCTTTCGGTGACAGCGCTGTGCTTGCCATAGCAGAATCGGGTGAAGCAAATGCCGTTCTTCACGCGAATACCATATCGGCGAGCAATCCGCAGAACAATGCATATTTTACCTTTAATTTATGTGCACTTGATGTAACCGATTTGGGTGAGGAGCGAAGCATACCTGTTTATAACCTTTACGGAAAACATATTCAATATGAGCATCCTCAGGTTAGATATGTTTTGCTTTCATCTGACAAATCCGATTATGTAGCAATGGCAGATTACGTCAGAAGTTATTATACAGATAACGGTATAATACCCGAAAAAGCAAGAAATCAGAGCAATTTCTTTGTTGATTACAGTTGTCTTATTATGCAGGATGCAACAGCGCTTGGCGTTCCCTACAAAAAGCGAACGGTGCTTTCAACTATAAATGATATTAAATCACAAATTGAAGATTCGGATTTAAACGGCTTGTCGGTGCGTTTGCTCGGCTATACTAAAAACGGTTTGACCCACGGGTTACTGAAAGATTTTTCACTGTATAAAAAGCTTGGTAGTAAATCCGAATTAACCGAGCTTGCTGCATACATGGACAATAGCGGCGGTCAGCTTTATCTGGATGCTGATTTTTCGGCAGTGTTAACCGATACGCTGTTTGACGGATTTTCCGTAAGACGCGATACCGCTAAATATATCAACAGAAGTCTTGTTGTATGCAAGGACTATGATATAATCACCCGTAAATATTATGACGGAATACACAGTCAAAATCTTGTTTCGCCTACGTGTTATCAAAATATCGCAGATTCGTATATTAAATCTTTGGAAAAGGCGGTTGGCACAGACGTATCGATAGGACTTAGTTATACTTCTGCGGGAAGCCTGCTTTACGGCGATTATGATAAAAACAAGGATTATGACCGCAGTATGTCGGAATCGGTTGTGAAAAGCGTGTTAGATGCAATCGGAGACCGGTATCCTATATTAACAGAAAACGGATATGTATATTCACTTAAAGCGGCAGATTATCTGCTTAATGCGCCTCTTTATTCGTCAAGCTTTGATATTGAAACCGATGAAGTACCGTTTTATCAGCTCGTTATTCACGGCAGTGTACCTTATACCGGCGTTTCGATGAATATGACAGCAGATTGTGATAATTTACTGTTGCGGTCTCTCGAATACGGCGCGGGATTTTATTGGTCGCTGATAACCGAAGACGACTATATATTAAATGATACCGAATATGAGGTCAGAATGTATTCAATGAACAGCAAAAACAATTTTGCCGAAATAACCGAGCTTTATTCGCAACTGAGCGATTATTACAGCGCAATTAGTGGCAGTCAGATGATATTGCATAAAAAAATCGCCGACGGTGTGTTTGTAACACAATACGCTTCGGGTGCAGGTGTTATTGTAAATTATAACGATGTCGAATATATTTCGGATAATTATTCTGTGGCTGCGAGGGGGTATAAGACATGGCTCTCGTAAAAAAACGAAAAAGCAGTTTGATTCGTCGAAGGGAATACTACGGATATTTCTTTATTCTTCCTCTTATAATCGGCGTGTTATTCATTTTTATTCCCAACCTGTATCACACCTTACAGTATTCGGTAAGTTCACTTGAGCTGGGCAAAAAGGGTTATGATGCTGCTTTTGAGGGCTTTTCGCAGTATAAGGCCGCCTTTACAAAAGATGCAAATTTTGTACCGTATCTTGTAACAGAACTTAAAAGCTTTTTAACTGATGTTCCCGTTATTACAATATTCAGTATGTTTATTGCCGTACTACTTAACGGCAAATTTCATGGCAGAACGGCTGCAAGGTTAATATTCTTTATTCCCGTAATTTTATCTACAGGAATTATATCGTCAATAGAGAGCAGTACCGATTTGCTTGCAAACGTAGAAGCCGGCATGACATCGTCCGATACATCGCTTGTTTCGGGGCTAAGCAACATGCTTTTGCAAATGAATTTGCCTAAGTTCATTATAGATATTATCGGCAGCGCAATCAGCGGAATTTACAGTGTGGTACAGCGCAGCGGCATGCAAATTTTTATTCTGCTGACGGGACTTCAGCAAATACCGAATTCGCTTTATGAAGCGGCACAGGTGGAAGGCTGTAACGGTTGGGAATCATTTTGGAAAATAACCTTTCCTATGATGGGACCGCATATACGCATATCTATTGTATATACAATAGTGGATCTCACATCGCGAACCGACACAGTCTTAGCCAAGTATATAAATCTTCTTGCATTCCGTTCTAATATGTTTTCACTCGGAACAGCAATGTATGTTATATATCTTTTGATAGTGCTTGTAATAGTTGCGATAGTATTGTTTGTACTCAACCGCTTTATAAAGTATAACGGCGAAGTAGGGTGAAAGGGGCATTTAAATGGAAGCATCAAAAAAAATGAAGCTGCAATTAAAAAAATGGCCGCTTTCAATACTGCGTTTTATTATAATTTTCGGTCTTGCCTTTATAATACTTGAACCGTTTGTTTATAAAATACTTATGGCTTTTATGCATCCCGATGATCTTATCGATTCTACGGTATGGATTGTGCCGCGTATCGGTTCTACATATTATTGGCAGCAGGCGCTTGAACAAATGAAATTGCCTCAGTCGGCAATTAACACATTCCTTTTATCACTGATTGTCGGAATTTTGCAGGTATTTTCTTGCACAATGATCGGTTACGGCTTGGCGCGTTTTAATTTTCGCGGAAATAAAGCTGCGTTTGCTGTTGTCATTTTAATAATGTTGGTTCCCGTGCAGGTAATCAGTATCGCCAGATATTTAGATTTTAACTATTTCAACTTTTTCGGAAAGGTAATATCTTTAACCGATACTTTTTGGCCGCTGATAATTTTATCGGCGACGGGACTCGGTATAAAACAGGGGCTTTACATTTATATGATGCGCGAGCTATTCCGTTCGTTGCCGGTTTCTATTGAAGAGGCTGCATATATTGACGGTGCGGGTCCGATACAAACCTTCATAAACGTTATGCTGCCTAATGCGCTCACAACCATGGCAACCGTGTTTGTATTTTCATTTTGTTGGCAATGGACCGATACCACGTATTCATCACTTTATTTTAATGAAATGCCCGTACTCGCAAATGTTGTCGATACAATGTATATACGCGTCGGACTGAATCCCGATCCGCTTGCAACCGGCATTTTACGCAATGCGGCGGCTATTATAATTATGTTACCTTTAATGGTGCTGTTTGTGTTTGCTCAAAAACTTTTCGTAAAATCAATGGCACTTTCAGGACTTGCAAATTGATAAAACCTATAGGAGCTCTATAGTCTTTGTAAATAAGCAAGTTATATTATGTAATATTTTGTGGGGGTGATAAAATATTTTATCGCGCATATTATTAAAAAATTTTAGTAAAGGAGTTTGGAAAAAAATGAAAGGCTTCAAAAGGATTATTTCAATTGTTGTAGCTGTGATGCTTGTTTGTGCACAGATACCGTTGGGCGTTCTTGCATCCGGCAGCAGTGATTCGAGATGGTCGACAACCAACCTTGTTGAAGGTCAGGCAGACATAACCCTTAACGATT
>CAJMBP010000074.1 GCA_905211675.1 uncultured Oscillospiraceae bacterium | reverse complement strand
ATGCAATTATAATTTAAAGCATTTTTGCACGTCTTTAAAATTGCCCATAACCAAAATGGGGTGTTCTGCCTTGAAGACCGTATCGGGCCCAATTGTTGCCGAAATTTTACCGTCGGCAAATACTCCCATAATGTTTATGTTGAATTTCTTTCGTACATCAATTTCGGCTACGGTTTTTCCAACCCACTTTTCAGGTACATCAACCTCAAAAATAGATAGGTTTTCATCAAGCTGAAAATAGTCTAACATATGGTCCGCGCTGTAACGCACAGCCGTCCATTTGGCCATCTGCTTTTCGGGGAAAACAATTTTATCTGCTCCGTTACGCAGTAAAAAGCGCTCGTGGAAATTGCTTGTTGCCCGCGCAACAACAAATTTTGCTCCTAAATCTTTTAAAAGAGCGGTAGTTTCAAGCGAGCTTTGAAAGTCCTTTCTGATTGTAACTATGCATACATCATAATTATCTATGCCCAAACCTTTAAGAAAATCGGCGTTTGTGCTGTCGCCTATCTGTGCGCCGGTAACATAGTCAAGAACATCATTTACGCATTTTTCATCACGGTCAACCGCCATCACCTGATGACCGAGCTTATAAAGTTCCTCGGCAACCGTTTTGCCGAAAAGTCCGAGACCGATTAACAATACATTTTTCATAACACTTAACCTCACTAACCCACAGTAATGGTTTCTTGCGGAAATTTAACTAAATTTTTCTGAGCTCCGCTGCGGGTGGCAAAAATTATTGTAAGCCCGCCTACCCTGCCGATATACATAAGAAAAATCAATATAATTCTCGAAACGGAGCCAAGGGTGGTAGTAATGCCGGTTGTAAGACCTACGGTTCCTATGGCCGAAGCCGTTTCGTAAAGGCATTTTGTGAGCGGCAGGCCTTCTATTCGGCTAATAATCATACCGCCGAACAAAAACAGTGTGACATACATTACAAAAATAACCGAAGCAACCCTTACTATAGAATCGCTCACACCTCTGCCTAAAATATGGGCGCTGTCACGCCTGTGAAACACCGATGACGCCGCGGCAAAAAGCACCGCAATGGTGGTAATTTTCATACCGCCCGCCGTAGAACCCGGAGCACCGCCTATTAGCATTAAGACAGTGACCACGGCATTTCCGCTTTCGGAAAGTTCAGACGCGTCAACCGTGTTAAATCCCGCCGTTCTGGGCGTTACCGACTGAAACAGCGAAACCAGTATTCTTTTACCTAAGCTTAAATCTTTGAATTCAAAAAAGAAGAAATAAACGGTCGGCACAAAAATAAGTACGGCGGTTACGCAAAATATTACCTTGCTTTGCATTCGATATCGTTTTATATGCCATTTGTTTGTTCTAATGTCATCCCATGTTAAAAATCCGATACCGCCCACAATTACCAGAAGCATAACGGTTATATTCACAACAGGATTATAAACGTACCGCGTAAGTGAAGAGTATTCTGCGGTTTCTCCCATAAGGTCAAAGCCCGCGTTACAGAATGCCGAAATACTGTGAAAAACCGACATCCAAATGCCCTTTGAGCCGTATTCGGGACAAAAAACAAACAAAAGTATTAAGGCTCCTGTAAGTTCGATAATCATGCTGGTAATTATAATGAACCTCGAAAGGCGTACTATACCGCCGATTTTGTGTGCCGAGATTGACTCTTGCATTGTGTTTCGCTGCATGAGATTTATCTTTTTGCCCGAGAGCATTGTAGCCAGTATTGCGGTAGTTACAATGCCCATTCCGCCTATTTGTATCATAATAAGTATGACAAACTGACCGAACACAGACCAATGAGTCGCCGTGTCACGAACCACAAGCCCCGTAACACATGTGCTTGATGTTGCCGTAAAAAGACAGTCAAGCAAAGGTGTTACAACCCGTTCTTTAGAAGAAATAGGCAACATCAGCAATAAGGTGCCTGCAAGAATTACAGCCGCAAAGCTGAAAATTATTGTTCTTGATGACGAAAAAAACTTTGTTTTACGCATTTAATAAACTGTCACCCTTTTTTCTGTATAACTGACAAATCAAAATTTGCAACAAGTAATCGGTGTAAAAAAACCGTTTTCAAAAATCGGCTTTTCTATTATACACCATACCGTCGGTTTTTTCTACCTTTTTTTGCATTGACATAAATAAATACGAGAATTATAATATTTACGGTATAATCATATACGGCAAACAAAGACTATTATAAACTTAAAAATAAAATTTTCAAGATTTTTTTAAAATTATATAAAGAATAGGGTGATAAGTTAATGAAAAAAGGTAAAAAAACAGCGCTCATTGCAATAAGTGCCGTTTCTGCGCTTGCTTTAATTTTTGTTTCGGCTTTTTTTATAATGACCGCAATAGGAAAGCATCAATTTCACAAGGACGATACGAATATTTCGACACCGACTGTTGAAATAGAAGACGAAAATACAATTACTTACCATGATAAAAAATATATTCTTAACAAAGATATAGTCAGCATTTTGGTAATGGGTATTGACCGAAGTGATATTGAAAAGAATTTAGGCAGCGGAAATAACGGTCAGGCAGATGTTATATTTGTTGCCACAATGGATACCAAAACAAAAAAGGCATGTATAATACCGCTGTCGCGCGAAACAATGACAGACATAAATCTTTACACCGAAGACGGCAAATATATAGGAACCCAAAACGAGCAGCTGTGCTTGGCTTACGCATACGGCACCGATACACAAAAATGCAGTGAAAATGTAATGACTTCTGTCAAACGGTTGCTTTGCGGTATAAACATAAACTCATACATCACATTTGAAATGGAAGCCGTAAGCGAGCTTACGGATATGATAGGCGGAGTACAGCTTGCAAGCCTTGAAGATTTTTCATCGGGTACATTAAATGCCGCCAAGGGTCAAACAGTAACCCTAAAAGGTAATTCGGCTATAAACTATATTCAATACAGAGGCGACGATTTAGAAGCAAACGCCCGACGAATGCAAAGGCAAAAGCAGTTTTTGTCGGCGTTGATAAACAAAACCGGCAATGCGGTTTTAAGTGATTTTTCAAATCTTGCAACCTATTACAACGGCTTATCCCCCTACTTTTCGACAAATGTTTCTTTTGCGCAGACAACCTATCTTGCACAAAGCTGTTTAAGCCTTAATTTAGGTGATTCCATTGATTACAAAACCATCGAGGGAACACTTTCAATGGGTGAAAAGTGGGTTGAGTTCAGACCTTATGATGAATCGTTGCTTCAAACGGTAATTGATGTTTTTTACGTTCCTTGCGAATAATTTTAAATCATATCACGCAGTGTCTTACATTATAGGCACTGCGTGTTTTTTATCAGTACAAAAAAACAGGGCGTTTACACAAACGCCCTGCCTAAATTTAAAGTAAAATTATTTTTTAAGCGATATAATATTTGCTACTAAAGCCAACACAAAAAAGACAATAGCAATATATTTGGTTAAACGAGCAAGCTTTGCATTAACCGTACGAGCCTTGTTCTTTGAAAGAAATGTGTCGGCACCGCCCGAAATTGCACCGTTAACGCCTGCGCGGTGACCCTGCTGAAGCAGTATGATAGCAATAATAACCACAGATACCAACAACATAAGTATTCCTAAAATAATTTCCCAAGCAGTCATTTTTTAACCTCCAAAATATACAAATCGGTTAACCGATAAAATTCGCAAAAAATATGATAACACAAAAATGCGGATTTTGCAAGACATTTTTTTATTTTTTAACAAATGTCTGTATCGGCGTAAAATTTTTAGCTTAATTTAAAATACAGAAAAAATCTTTTCATTCTGTGTTTCGCTGTTTATTATGACAACTGCAACCGCCGAAAAGCTTGTCAATATCGAGCCGTTTTTCCTGCCTGTCTTTAATAAAGTCGATTTTTTCAAACAGGTCAATAGGCGCGCAGTCGGCATAATAGGCGTCAAGCACAAAATTTTCCGCTGCCACATGCAAAGCGCTTCTGAGTATTCCGTCGGCAAGCGGTATGTCGCCTTGGGGCTCAACGGCGAAAACCGTGATTTTTTTACTGTCAAGGCGGTAAAGGCAATAGCCCAAAGCCTCATCGTTTGTACTTGCTATAACACAACCGGAAAAGTCATCTGTTTGCAAACCGTGCTTATTAAAAAGTTCGGCAATTTTTACCTTGTCACGGCAGGGTAAAACGCTTATCATTGTTCATCTTCCTTTGATTTTGAAATATTGCTCAACCGTACAAGCTCTCTTTCGTTGAGCGGACGCCAAGAGCCCGCCCTTAATCCGCCTAATTTTACACCTGCTATTTCTATTCGCTTAAGTCTTAAAACCTCTAAACCTACCGCATCGCACATCTTTCTTATCTGGCGGTTTCTTCCTTCGTGAATTATAAAATTAAGCACCGTTCGGTCCTCGCGGCGTTCAACTACAAACACATCGCACGGCAGGGTTTTTTTACCCTCAATAACAATGCCCTCGCAAAGCCTTTTCAATTGTTCTCCATCGACAGCTCCGCCAACCGTTACACGGTAGGTTTTGTTGACATGGCTTGACGGGTGTGTTATTGAATTTGCAAGCTCACCGTCGTTTGTCATAATAAGCAAGCCCTCGGAATCGCGGTCAAGCCTGCCCACCGGAAAAACCCTTGCGCCTACATCCTTTACAAGCTCCGAAACATTTTTTCGGTTAAATTCGTCACTCATAGTGGTTACATATCCGCGCGGCTTGTTAAGCATTATGTAAACCTTTTGAGCAACCGAAACAACATTTTTGCCCTTTACGGTTATTTTATCGCGTTTAGGGTCAACCTTGTCGCCGAGTGTTGCGATTTTTCCGTTCACACGCACCTTACCTTGCTCTATAAGTTCTTCGGCCTTTCTGCGCGATGCAACTCCGCTTGCCGATAAATGCTTCTGCAATCTTATTTTATTATCCTTCATTTTTTACTCCTAAATACTGCAAATGATACATCCTACAATTTGAAAAAATAGTTTGAATTTATTTTGATTTTGCTTTTGCGAACCACTTGCATATATATCTTTACTGCAAACAGAAACGCCCTCGCAATAATAGCAAATCTCGCCTATTTTTTGACCTTTCGATATAGGCGCATACAAAAACGCCGGTGTCTTGACCGAATAGGTGATTTTAGAATTTTCAGTTACATTTATAAGAACAGACGGCACCTCAGCCGTAACTGTATTGCCGTTTGTGCAGGGTATTTTTATTACCCTTTCGGGGTAAGAAAATTCCCTTGTTTCAATTAGCGAAAGACCTAAATCTAAAAGAAAACGCTGGTCTTTCCAATCGTTACCGTCATTAAGAGTCACGGCAATCACAAATTTGCCGTCTTTCTTAGATGCCGAAACCAAGCACCTACCCGATTTTTTTGTAAAACCTGTTTTAACACCGATAACATCATCATACATTTTAAGCAATTTATTGTGGTTTGTAAGCGTTCTGTAATAGGGCGGATTACCGTAACACAGCCTTGCCGACCGTGACGCCGCCGCTTTTGCAAAATGCTCGTTTTTAAGCGCTTCTTTCGCAATAAGGGCAAGTTCATAAGCCGTTGTGTAATGCCCATCTGCGTCAAGACCCGACGGTGTTACAAAATGTGTGTTTACAAGTCCCATTTGCTCGGCTCGTTCATTCATAAGGTCAACAAACCTATCCACACTGCCGGCAAGCGATATTGCAACGGTATTTGCGGCGTCATTACCAGAAGATAGCATCATACCGTAAAGTAAATCGTAATATGAAACGGTATCACCTGCAAGTAAACCCATTGAAGAGCCCTCCACCGTTACCATTTCATTGGTTGTAACAACCGTTGTCGATAAATCGCCTCCCAGCTCGCACAAAAGCAATGCCGTCATTATTTTTGTTGTGCTTGCCATGGGCAGACGCTCGTTACAGTTAAAAGAATATAAAACTTCACCCGTATCTCCGTCGATAACAACAGCCGATTTAGCCGAAATATCTTCGGCGCCGACAAAGCATATATTCGGTAACAAAATCAAGCAAAAAAGCAAACCTATTGCCCTTTTCATCAAACTTCACCCATAAATTTTATGAGTGCGGCATTGCGGTTTATGTGATTATTTTTCGCCGACGGTTTTACTGCCTTTAGAGTCGAAAAGACTTTTAATCTTATCTATAAGTTCCGGCGCCATATTGATTGCCTTATCGATTGTACCCATTTGGTTATAAACCGGCATCATATGAACATTGTCGCCGTTAACGCAAATAAACGCAATCGGATTAACCGTAACGCCTGCTCCGCCTCCGCCGCCGAAAAGCTGTTGATTGTTTTTGCTCGGAAAATCACTGCCGCCCGTAGCAAGACCGAAAGAAACCCTTGATACCGGTATAAGTGTGTTATTTCCTACTACTATAGGAGTACCGATTATTGTGTCGGCGTCTACCATAGTGCGAAGCTTTTCCATGGTTGTGTCCATTACATTTTTAAGGTTGTTTTCACTCATTATTTTCACATTCCCTGCGTTGTAATTTATAATACTCCGTAATTGCCGAAATTGCTGCCGTAATCCAATAAATCAGTCTTGTTGTAACCGAAAATGAAATTTGAAATTCAGGTTGTGTTTTATTAAAATCTGCGTTAATATTTATCTGCTTCATTTTAAAATCCGCAGTGCTTTCAAGCAAAGAAAGCACCGGATACACAGCACAGCAAATGCCTCCGTATTCAATAGCGGTGTCGGCGCTGTCTTGGCTCGCAACCGTTAAATCCAAACAAAAATGCCTGAATTTAAACCTCTTTATCACTCGCCAAAGCCTCTTTAAAATTATTCC
>CAJMBP010000073.1 GCA_905211675.1 uncultured Oscillospiraceae bacterium | reverse complement strand
CAACAGTGGCCTCATCAAAAACAAAGTCCTCGGGAATATTTAAAACAACCGTTAAGCCTTTCGGATAAACCGAAAACAGCTTTTTTGTTTCATCAATACGAAGCTTACCGTCATCTGACTTTACGGAAATATAATTATGATTGCTTTCTACCGAAAATTTGTCGGCGATTTTTATTTTAAGCTTTGCTCCGCTTAGACTAATCGAAAGTGAAGAGATATCGTCATCAACCGAATAGACCTGCATTTCGCCGACTGCCTTGTCGTTTTTGACCGAAAGTATATACGAAACACCTGTAAGCCCTGTTATTATTCCGCCGATAATGCTGACGCTTAAAAAGACAGCAAACGCGAGGGCAAGATATTTAATTACCTTTTGTATAGCGGTCATTTGATTTCAACTCCCCCGAACATACATGTTGCGTTTATGTATATGGTAACGGCACCCTGAACAGCGGTGCGGTGATTTTTTTCAGAGACACCGCCGAAAATCGAATTTGAGTTAACCTTTACATTTATATTATCGGGAACCAAAATATCTATTCCGCCGAAAACACTTGTTGCATTAACGGCGCAGTCTTTTTCGATAATCGCTTGTCGCAGGTCGCACTTTACGCCGCCGAAAACCGCCGTAAGCTCGGCACCGCTGAACTGCTCACCGTCAAAATTCAAATTCTGACCCGAAAAGGTTGCGCAGCCGACTTTGATGCTGTCACCGTTTTTGCGCGAGGTTTCAAGCATTTTTATCGCCTTATCACCGAAGATTGCACCGAAAATCATTTTCAGACCTACGATTACTATAATCGCAGGGATAGCGAGCTTCCAAAACATATCAAAGCTCAGCACATTCTGACAGCAAAGCAGTAAAAACACGCCTATTAAAAGCCCTATTATATTGCCGGTCTTTTCTCTTTCGCTGAAAATTCCGACTAAACAGGGAACTATGATAAACAGAGTCCACCAGCCGTCAAAGAAAATCTCGACATTGGTAACACCGAAAGCTTTTAAGGCAAATATACTGCCGACTGCAATAAGCGCTATACCCCACAAAATTTTACTTAATTTTTTCATTTTCATCAAACTCCTTATTTTTTTAGTTTGTATCACTATTTTACAATACATTTTTCCTTTTCAACAGTATGTTTTTTAAGTAAATTGTGTCAGTTTTTTAGGTGTCAAAAATCCACCGTAATAAGAAATTTGCGTATACGGCGGATTTGAATTACATATAACAAAAACTTATTCCGATACCAGCCATTCCTTTGCGTTTTTAACAATAGGTTAAGGCAAGATATGTTTATCGGGTTTATTTATCCCAATTAAATTCATTTACATCTTTACAGCTTTCAAAAGATTCGCGCAGCATATAAGACCAGTAATCTTTCTTTTTCTTAAGGCCGTCATACTTGAATATTCCCTCGTCATTTTCGGCATAAGAATCATACATTCCCTGAAATATCGTCGCTCTGTCTTCGGCTTCGTTGCTTCTGCCGTATACATCTCTAAACCAAACGGGAGTGCGACTTTTATCGTCGGGGGTGTACTCCACAGAAATGCCGTCAATACCGTCGCCGTACGCCTTGATTACTTCCTCGGGCATTAACTTGCTCCAACCCTCAATCAATTCGCGGTTTATTCCGTTTTCAAGAGCATGCCCTACTTCATGTGTTAGACTTGAAAAGAAATATTCGTCTTTTCCGCCAACCTGTATATAGATAATGTTATATCCGCACGCATATGTTGACAAACCCGATATATTATTTGCTATTTTATCGCAAAGATATAAAACCAAGGGTCTTCCGAGCCCCGCCTCCTTTAACAAACCTTGCGGGTAATAGTTAAAATAGTCTTTCAATTTCAACATATAATTATAGGCGGTGTCTTCATCCGTACCTGATATTTCATAACCCAAATCATTTGTATTGAATATATCTTCGCCGTACATAACCCTAACGCCGTAATCCTTCACAAGCTTATCGGTAAGCTCAACGGTTTTTGTGCCGCCGATGTAATCGGGCATTTCCAAAACTCCGTCTATTGCATCCTGATTTAAGGCTTCGATCTTCAAACCGTTCTTTTTAAGCTTAGATAAATCTAAAAGACTGTATTCAAAAATATTATCGCTGTTTTTTGCAACAACTATTGCGCTGCTTTGCGATATTTGTCTGATACAGGTTATCATACCCTCTGACGAAAACTGCGCAAAGCAAGAATTTTCGATATCGTAAAATACCGCCTGACTGTTTTCGCCGTTATAATCTGCCGTAACGCAGCCGTAATCTCCGACATCGATTAACGAGCCTTGTCTTTCATCAATGTTTATCATTTTATCGTCGGATTTTTGGGTTGATAACAAAACTATGTATGAACCGTTATTTCCGAATACATAATCTTTTCCGACGCTGTATGTTCTCAATTTTTCCGAAAGTGAGTAAAAATGATTGTTTTCGGGCTCTAATACATAAGCACCAGTTCCCATTAAATAAAATTTTCCGTCATTGTATTCTACCGTCTCAACCATTATATTTTTCTTTAATGTTGAGGTGCGTTTGGTTTCGGTGTTATAAATGAGTAAATCTCCGTTTGAATAATTTTGGGCTAAAATGTATTTACCGTCAGAGCTCGCATTTGCAAAATGAAGGGTATTAACATTGAAAACGGTCACGGAATTTGTTTTTGAGCAGGCATTATCATAGTAATCTGCCGCACCCTTCATTAAATCAAAAACAATAAAACCGTCTTCTATAAGGGATATTTGAAAGTTTCCTTCACCTAAATTCACCTGCCCTAAAACTTTGTCTTCTTTTAGTGAATAACTGATTAACTGAGCGTTAAAGGAATCCAAGCCCGAATTTATACATTCGAAAATCACCGTATCGCCCGAAACATAAGCGGTAACATTATCCGAAGAAATATTCGGCATATCCTTGAAGGTTGTATTGTAAACAACGGTTTGGGCATCGGTATTGTTCGATGGACTGCTGTCGGTTTTGCCGACATTCTTTACGCAACCCGCTAAAATAAGCGCCGTCATTACCAAACAAATTATAGCAGCTATATATTTTTTGTTCATAAAAATATCTCCTTACTTTTAAATATTTAAAACAGCCAACCTTCAACTGACCGTTAAGACACATATATTTTGAAGCCCAAGCATTTATTCTCGCCCATAAAAAATTGATTTAACATTTGGGCGGTAGTTCTTGTGGCGAAGGTGAATAATCAACTCTTCCAAAGACGAGGCAAAGGCAATAAATAATACTGCCCAACAGAATAATACCGCGTAACGGGTGACAATCAAAAACGGAATTAAAAATACTGCCAAACCCGTCAACTTATTAAGGTATGTATGCAAACAGGCAAATCGGCGGTATTTTATGGCGGCGGTTATATATGCCGAAATTCTAAATACTAAAACCGCCGTAACGGCACACCAAATTTTATACGGCAACAAATCCCAAAGAATCGGCAAAATACGAATCAGCATTACCGCATAGAACAACAGATCGGCAACGCTGTCAAGCTTTGCTCCGAAATCGCCGTCAATTTTCAGTCGGCGGGCAACCCATCCGTCAAGCACATCCGTAATACCCGTAAGCGCATAAATCAAAAAGAATTTCACAGATAACGGCTTTAAAAACAACAGCAAAACCGTGCCTGATATGCGAAGTAATGTAATAATATCTGCGACATTCAATATCCTTTCTTTACCGATTTTCATAAAAAGTTCTCTCATTCCCATAAAGTTACTTTCAGGTTACTTTTATTATAGTTACTTTGCGGTAACTTGTCAAGCAAAAAAATGATAAAACAGCTTAATAATACTATTATTCTTAATAAGTAATCGGGGTTCTGAACAAAAAGCTTAAAATACAATCTGCAAATAACAGAGCGACAAGGGCAATACATACCGCCCCGATAATAACTACGGGTGCTTTTCGGTAGAGTCTTTCCCCAATAGGCTCTAAAGCATAATGAAATACAAGCCCCAACACACCAAAGCTCACAACGCTTCTGAAGCAGACTATTCCGCCGATATTAAGAAAAAGTCCGCTGTAATCCCAAAGTTTCAGTCCAAACAGATGTATGCTCGCAAAACCTATTATGTACTCTACCGCACCCGTAACGGTGATACAAGGCAAAAACAGCAGTAAAGGATTTCGTTTAAGCGGTTTCAACGCGTATATACCGAGAGCGCCTATCCCGTAAATCGGAAGCCAAGGACCGTACAGAACACCGCGATTTCTTAACATCCCTTCGGTAAACCAATAGAATATTTCTTCGTAAATCCAACCCACAAAGCAACCGAGCATAAAAATTAAAAAAAGATAACAAAGCCTATCTACCGTTGTTTTTTTGCTATAAGATATTTCGGTTGTTTCTTTGTTTATATTCGTTTCCTTTTCTAATTGTATCATACCTTTACATCCTTAAATTTATCAAATATAACTGTCTGTTCTTTCATAGAAATTTTCCCTACCTTATAGCCGTACTTTATAAGTTCCTTTTTATATTTCAGAAATGAGTGGTCTATTGGCATTCCCAAAATACCCTCTATTTCTTTAAAAGCAAGCTTGAGCGAATCTTTTTCGCTGTTCTTTACATAATCCCACAACAAATCGTATTTACCCATTGTAATCTCCCGCGTTACCGTTTGCCCCTGTTTCTTCAAGAAAATCCCGACGGTATTGGGAAGGCGTAATGCCCTCTGCCTTTTTAAACACCTTTGTGAACACCCTGTAATCTCCATAGCCCGACTGTTCGGCTATTTCGGCAACCGAAAGCGAGGTTGAAAGCAACAGCTTTTTCGCCTTCTCTATACGAAAGTTGGTAAGATACGAAAGAAAGTTAACGCCAATCTCATTCTTAAACAGTTGGCTGATATACTGGGGGTTGAGGTTAAACTCCTCCGCTAAAACCGAAAGGCTCAAATCCTCAGCCAAATGCTCCTGTAAATACCTTGTGATGCCCGTAATGGTCCGTTCCTCCTGCTTTTCAGGTTCCGCCTCGGTCAGCACTCGCTGTTCGAACAGAGAGATTTTCAGATTATCAATACAACTTCCGAACTCCTCGTAGTTTACTGGCTTTAGAATATAGTCGGTAATTTGCAGACGCAATGCTTCGCGGCAGTAGGAAAAATCATCATAGCCCGAAACAATAACAAAAGCAATTTGAGGGTGCTTGATTCGGCTTAAAGATATAACCTTTAAGCCGTTCATAATAGGAATGTTTATGTCCATTATGACAATATCGGGTCGCAGAGCGTCAATCTGAGTCAGCGCCTCCATGCCGTCGGCGGCCTCGCCCACAACCTCGCAGTCGTGAGCCTGCCAATCGAAAAGCCGTTTAAAACCCTCTCGAATCATTATTTCATCGTCAACTAAAAGCACACGCAATTTCTTCATTTTTTGTTCTCCTCATTCAAAGGCAAACGCAAATGTGCGGTTACGCCGCCTGTAGGATTCTCTGTGTATGTAAGGCCGTATTCCCGACCGCACAGCAGTTTGATGCGTTTTTGCACATTTAAAATACCGATACTGTTTCCCTCCAACTTTGCGGGATGCTTTGCGTAAGTAAGCAGCATTTGATCGACAGCCGCCTTTTTGCCCTCTGCAAATCCGCTTCCGTTGTCAAAAATAATAATCTCCATTTTTCCGTCCGCCGATTTTTGTGCCGAAATGCGCACCGTTCCGCGATAACCTTTGTTTTTAAGTCCGTGCAAAAGGCTGTTTTCAACTATAGGTTGCAAAATGAAATTGGGAACCTGAACGCCGCCGAGATCCGGGTCTATATCATATTCGCAATTAAGCTCGGGATAGCGGTAGCACATAAGCTCCATATAGGCTTCAAGCAGCTCTAATTCATCGTCAAGCGATACCATAGGCCTGTCAACCTTTACGCTTAGACGGAAGAAATCTACTAACCTCATAAGCAAATCAGAAACCTTTTTATCCCCGTTAAGCTGAGCCTGAATACGAATGGTATCAAGCGTGTTATATAAAAAGTGAGGATTGACCTGACTTTTCAGATACAGCATCGACATCTTTTGCTCGGTAAGCTCCGCCCTTAAAATATCGGGATTTTCGAGGGTGAGATAGAACGAAAGCGTCATCAGTACAATTCCCATTCCGCTTATAAGCCATGTGTGGTTTAGCCCCTGTAATACGCAAACAATAATCTCAATTAACAGCGCCGAACCGATGGCACGCTTCTTTTTACGGTTAATTTGTTTCCTGTTTACAACTAAAATTACGGCGCATAGCAAAAGATAAAAGGCAACCGCCCCATAGGGAACCAGCATATACGGTCCCGAAGAGTAATTTCCGTTAGGTGTCACCGTGTATGAAATCGGTAAAATAAAATTACCGAGCTCTGCCAAAATCAAAAAAACACGGGCTAAAGTATCCAGCCGTCGAGGCTTTGCGGTTTCTTCCTCTACCAAAATGGCAATATATTGATAGAACAGATATATCACCAGCACCATACTGCCCAAAAACAGCCTGTGAACGGCATCGTTAAAAATCCTCGGCACGGTATCTAAATGATGCACCGTATAGACTGTAACACCGTCAAAAACCAAATGAATCAGCACAACTGCCAGCAATACAGAAAAGGTTTTGTGAAGCGGCGTGTTCTTTCGCCCCGCCGAAAAATACACACAGGCAATAAAGCCCATCACAAGAAACAATGCAATCTCCATTCTAAGCATATTTTTCACCGCCTTGATTATATTGTATAAGATATTTAAAATTTCCGATAGGTTAAAATTGAAGTGGGTTGTGTCAATTTTATAGATATATATCTTTTCTTAATAAGTAATTTAGTAGATTTTTTATTATACCAATCATATATACTTATAATATATAGTCAGGCT
>CAJMBP010000072.1 GCA_905211675.1 uncultured Oscillospiraceae bacterium | reverse complement strand
ACCAATTAAACTTAATTGTGAATGATTAGCACTACCCTTTATAAATTGTTTATACATTTTGTGTAATAAAATTTTTAACCAATATAATTATTACCAAATTGCCTATTTATTTTTTTGTATGCGATCACATTTCGTTAATTTTTTAACAAAATGTTCCTATCCCAACATAACATCCAAAAGCATCATTACCGCAAATCCGGAAATAATACCCATAGTTGCACTGTAAGGTTGTGTATTTTTATTACTTTGACATTCGGGTATCAACTCGTGCACCGCAACAATTATCATAGCACCTGCCGCAAAAGACAGTGCAAAAGGTAAAATTGTTTCAACCGCTGATACTAATGCCGCTCCCAATACACCTGCAATAGGCTCAACAATTGCAGAACCTTGACCGAACATAAAGCTTTTTGTTCGAGAATACCCTTCCCTTCTCAGCGGAACCGAAACGGCGGTTCCTTCGGGAAAATTTTGAAGTCCTATTCCGACAGCAATCGAAATTGCGCCTGCAAGAGCATCTGCGGTATTAGTTGAATCTTTAATTGAGCCGAACGCTACACCCACCGCTAATCCTTCGGGTATGTTATGGAGTGTAATAGACAGCACAAGCATAATTATGCGGTTTATACCGCTACTTTTGGAATTTGTTTTACTGCTTTTAACAAGGGCGTATGATATTGCTCTGTCAGAAAGCCAAATAAAAACAGCACCTGTCAAAAAACCTAATGTAACCACAATGTACGCAGGTGTGCTTAAAGTTGTCTCGGCGCGTGCAATAGCAGGCTCAAGCAAAGACCAAAAAGACGCCGCAATCATTACACCCGAAGAAAAGCCCAACATCAAATTCAAAAATCTTTGATTAGGCTTTTTAATAAATAAAACGGTTGCAGAACCTATCGCTGTCAAACCCCATGTACCTATTGTTGCAATTAAAGCCAATAAAATAACATTGTTCATTTTGCACCTCCCCTTTTAAGAGTATATTATTTACCGTCAGAATAGGTGAAAAATTAAAATATCATAAAGGTTTTACATTATAAAAAAATTTTAAAAAACAGTTTAAAATGTAAAAATTTTTCTTGACATTACTGCATATTGTTGTTATAATATTTAGGCTGTCAAAAATTAAACGATCCATTAGCTCAGCTGGCAGAGCACATGACTTTTAATCATGGTGTCCGGGGTTCGATTCCCCGATGGGTCACCAGCAAAAAACGCACTTGGTATTTAACCTCGTGCGTTTTTATTTATTAAAAATAATTTATTAAAAATAATATTGTTTTGTCACATTAAGCTTTTTATAAGTCGCAAATCTTCTGTTCTATTCATCGTATAACCTCAATAAACACTTCATCACTTTGTCCTGTTGGGTCTTTAAGTCCCCAGTTATCGTCAAAAGTTCCGCCGATATAAGGACACCCGACATCACAGCCCATTTTTTTATCCAGTGTAAGTCAAGTTGTTTTATAATAGAAAAATTGATATCGAAGAAAGTCAAGAGAAATTTTCTTCTCATTATTTACTTCTATTTTTACGATTATTCGTTTATATAACCCTTATTTTTCATCCACCTTGCAATGTAAACAACAGGTGTATCAAGCAGACTTGTGAAAATATAAATAACATAACTCGAAATCATAATAGAAACGAATGTTTTTGTTTCATACATACCGAGAAATGCCACCGAGGTGAAGATAACCGTGTTGACAATCTGAGAAATAAGCGTTGACCCATTGTTTCGAAGCCACAAAAAGCGTTTGCTGTCGCCGGTTTTTTTAGCGGTAAACTTCCACCAGACATCGTAAAGCCATACATCAAAGATTTGCGAAACAACATAGCCTAAAAAGCTTGCGGCAATAAGTCGCGGTGTTGTGCTGAAGATTGCCGATATATGTTCGTGCGCCCAATCGTTTGTCGAGGGCGTATAAAGCAGCCAGAATTGAGTAAATGTCATCATTAACACCGATGTAAACACACCTAACCAAACAGCTTTGGTTGCAGTTTTTTTGCCCTCGTTTTCACTTAATATATCGGTAACAAGATAGGTTGATGCAAACATAACATTACCCAAGGTTTGCTCCATGCCGAAGCCGTCTATCAAAATTAAAACCTCAATATTTGCAAGTATGGTGGCAATAACCGTCATAACATACATACCGATTTTTCCGAATAATCTGTATGCTACAAGCACAGAACCGTAAATAACTAACACTGAAATCAAAAGTAATAATTCGTTTTTCATAAAAATTCTCCCTTTATAAAGGGCAAAAAAGGTACACTCATACTATGAGTGTACCTTTTTGTTTAGCCCATAGTTTTGTTTTCAGACAGGATGGTTTCGAACTGTCTATTATTAAATTTATTTAACTACAATATTTACAAGACGTTTAGGAACATAAAGCTCTTTAATGACCGTTTTGCCCTCAATTTCGCCTGCGACAGAACTGTTTTGCTTGGCAAGTGAAATTGCACTTGCGGCATCAATATCGGAAGGAACATTGATTCTTGCCCTTATTTTACCGTTTACCTGAACTGCTATTTCAACCGCGGCATCAACGCACTTTGACTCGTCGTATTTTGGCCACTGTGTTTGGTTTAACATACCGTCAAATCCTGCTATCTGCCACAACTCCTCGGTAATATGCGGAGCAAACGGGTTAAGCAAAACAATAAATGTTTTAAACTCTGCACGGTTTATACTGCCTGTGGCTGTTATTACATTAAGTAGCGACATTAAGGCGGCTATTGCGGTATTCATTTTAAGGCCTTCAATATCCTCGCTTACCTTTTTGATGGTTTTGTGTATTTCAGACTCAACTTCGGGTCTGTAACTGTCACCGTCTGTCAAAATATCGATAAGTGAAAATACCTTATCAAGAAAACGCTTACTTCCCTTTATAGACGACTGTTTCCAAGGAGCCGCTTTTTCAAAGTCACCCATAAACATCTCATACACACGCATTGTGTCTGCACCGTAGTCACGAATAATCTCATCCGGATTTACAACATTTCCGCGTGATTTAGACATCTTTTCACCGTTTTCGCCCAAAATCATACCGTGGCTTGTACGCTTGGCATACGGCTCTTTATAGGGTACCACACCTATGTCATAAAGGAACAGGTGCCAAAAACGGCTGTAAAGCAGATGAAGCGTCGTGTGTTCCATGCCACCGTTGTACCAATCGACAGGACCCCAATATTCAAGTGCTTCTTTCGATGCCAAAGCATCGGGATTTTTCGGGTCGCAGTAGCGAAGAAAATACCAAGATGAACCCGCCCACTGCGGCATTGTATCGGTCTCGCGCTTTGCAGGAGCGCCGCAATGCGGACATGTAGTATTTACCCAATCGGTCATTTTTGCAAGCGGTGACTCACCGTTGTCGGTAGGCTCATAAGAATCAACCTCAGGCAACATAAGCGGTAATTCGCTCTCAGGTAACGGAACATAGCCGCACTTTTCGCAATATACCATAGGAATAGGCTCGCCCCAATATCTTTGGCGAGAAAATACCCAGTCGCGAAGCTTGTAGTTGGTTTTGCGCTCTCCAAGTCCTCTTTCGGCAAGCCACTCCTGAATTTTAACCTTTGCATCTTCAACAGACAAACCGTTTAAAAACTCGGAATTTACCATAACGCCTGTATTGCAATCGGTAAAGGCTTCTTTTTCTACATTGCCGCCTGCAACAACTTCGACTATCGGAAGGCCGAATTTTTTAGCAAAATCCCAGTCGCGTGTATCGTGTGCAGGCACCGCCATAATAGCGCCTGTGCCGTACGAAATAAGCACATAATCTGATATAAATATAGGAATTTCCTTATTATTAACGGGGTTAATGGCCTTAATACCCTTTAACATTACGCCTGTTTTTTCTTTAGCAAGCTCGGTGCGTTCAAAATCGGACTTTTTAGCCGCCTCTTGCTTATATGCCAAAACCTCGTCATAATTTTCTATTTTATCTTCCCATTTTTTAATTAAAGGATGTTCGGGAGACAAAACCGCGTATGTAGCGCCGAAAAGCGTATCCGCACGGGTTGTAAACACTTGGAATTTATCACCGTTTGTTGTACCAAAATCAACAAGTGTGCCGTAAGAACGGCCTATCCAGTTTCGCTGTTGCGTTTTTACGCGTTCAATAAAATCAACTTCGTTAAGACCGTCTAAAAGCTTTTCGGCATAGTCTGTAATTTTAAGCATCCATTGGCTTTTTTCACGCTGAACAACCTCGCTGCCGCAACGCTCGCAGACACCGTTTACAACCTCTTCATTAGCAAGAACGCACTTACACGATGTGCACCAGTTAACCGCCATTTGTTTTTTATAAGCAAGTCCGTGCTTATAAAGCTGTAAAAATATCCATTGTGTCCATTTATAGTATTCAGGGTCGGTAGTGTTAATTTCACGGTCCCAATCAAACGAAAAACCGAGAGACTTTAACTGTCTTTTAAAGTTTGCAACATTTGTTTTGGTAACCTCGGCAGGATGAATATGATTCTTTATAGCAAAGTTTTCGGTAGGAAGGCCGAATGCGTCCCACCCCATAGGATAAAGAACATTGTAGCCCTGTAAACGTTTTTTACGGGCCACTATGTCAATAGCCGTGTATGAACGCGGATGTCCTACATGCAAGCCTTGACCAGACGGATACGGAAACTCTACAAGACCGTAAAATTTAGGTAATGTATAGTCGTCCTTTGCGGCGAAAGTTTTATTATCGTCCCATATCTTTTGCCACTTTTTTTCAATTTCGGTATAATTATATTTCATTTCAATCCCCCACTTCTTGTTCAAGAATAGTTGTTAAATCGATTTCTTCGGCGTCGCTCCACATGCTGTCAAGATTATAAAATTCACGCTCTTTAGGCGTAAACACATGAACAATAACCGATTTATAGTCAAGCACTATCCACCCTGTAGATTTACCTTCAATATGATGCGGCTCGACAGCTTGCTCTTTAAGCTGTTCTTCAACCTCATCGGCAAGAGCCCGTACATGTGTTGAAGAAGTAGCCGTAGCTATTACAAAGTAATCAGCAAGCGTTGTAAGACTATCTATTTTAAGCGCTTTAAGCTGTAAGGCTTTCTTATTGTTTAAAGCGTTAGCCGCAATTTTTAAAATACTTTCCGAATCCATTATTTATTTCCTTTCAAAGCGTTTTCATTGTATGCCTCAACAGTATCAAGATGAAGCGGTTTATCGCGGGACACCAGATCGTTTATTGTATATGAGAGCGCGTATTGCAGCGCATCTTCCATAGAAATTTCAAGCTTTTGTCTCATAATATCGACATCGTCATAATCACGGTCAGCCGAGGTGAAATCTGCAAGATATAGTATTTTTTCAAGCTGAGTCATATTTTTGCGTGCCGTTGTATGATAACGCACGGCTGTAATAATCTCGGTGTCGTTAATGCCTAATATATGCTCAATGTAAGCAGCGCCCGAAATTGCATGCCATAGCTTTTCGGCATTTTTTTCAATATCGTTTAGCATTATATCAAATTCACGGAATATATGCAAGTGTTCTTCTTCACTTGCGTTTTTTGTTATATCGTGCAGCAGCCCCGCAAGATAGGCTTTTTGGGTGTCCCCGCCGTATTTTTTTGCTAATCTTACGGCCTCGTCAGCGACACAAAGCGAATGATGATAGCGCTTGGGTGTAAGCCTTTCCTGTAATATTTTTTTATATTCTGTATATTTTTCAGACATTATAAATTCCTTTTTCTTTAATATATTCATAGACCTTTACAGGCAGTAAATCTTTATCAATTTTTTTACGCAGCATAGTTGATGACACATCGGTTATTGTATCTTCAACGGTAATTATATTAGCACCGCAAGCGGTCATGCGATTGTAAGCTTCGTCAAAGTCTGTAACTCCACCACGTTTAAAAGCGATAAAAGATGAAAGTTTAATAAGCTCCTGCCAACCGTACCACTCGTCAAGCGTAGAAAGCATATCGCCACCTATTACAATAAAAAAATTGTCATTCGGATATTTTTCTTTAAGCAACTTAACGGTATCCAAAGTATAACTTTTACCCTCGCGTTCAAACTCAATAAGACATAACTGCGCCTTTTCAAAATCATTGCACACAAGCCCGCACATTGAAATACGGTGAACATCATCTACAATGTAATCGCACTTTTTATGCGGGGGTATTTTATCGGGCATTACAAATACTTTAT
The DNA here is from genome assembly GCA_905211675.1 of uncultured Oscillospiraceae bacterium. Taxonomy (GTDB): domain Bacteria; phylum Bacillota; class Clostridia; order Oscillospirales; family Acutalibacteraceae; genus UBA737. The sequence continues at coordinate 736 of CAJMBP010000072.1, read as the reverse complement.
TTACAAAATCAAATCTGCAAACGCTGTTTAACATTTCATAATGCCCTATATGAAACGGATTAAATGTACCGCCGAAAATCGCAATATTTGCCATTTATTTCACCAATTTAATTGTTTTGTTATTTTTACTTTCACGATACAAAATAAACTGATAACCGATTACCTGAACCACATCGGCGCCCACGCGTTCGGCAATAATATTTGCGGCATCGCGCGATGTGTCGGGGCAGGTTTCAAGAACGCGCATTTTTATAAGCTCGCGTGCCTCCAAAGCCTCGTCAACCTGCTTGATAAGTTGGTCGTTAATACCGCCTTTACCAACCTGAAAAATTGCTTCATAGGTATTTGCCATACCGCGAAGCTGTGCTCTTTGTCTGCTGTTTAACATTATTTTTCCTCATAATCTGTAATATATTTTTTAAGTTCTTCTTTAAAAAGTCTAAGTGCTTTGCCGCGGTGGCTTATGCTGTCTTTTTGCTCGGGTGTAAGCTCTGCCATAACACCGAGTTCGCTTATAAAATACGGGTCATAGCCAAAACCGCCCGTACCTTTAGGTTCAAAGCCGATTTTGCCCTCGCACTCACCGCGAACCGTGAACTGTCTGCCGTCGGGAAAAACGCAGGCTATTGCCGCAATATAACGGCAAGTGCGTTTTTCAGTCGGCACACCTTCAAGCTCACGCAAAAGCTTTTGATTGTTAGACTCATCATTGCCGTGATCGCCCGAATAACGCGCC
>CAJMBP010000071.1 GCA_905211675.1 uncultured Oscillospiraceae bacterium | reverse complement strand
GTTTGTGCGCGGTGCATTTTTAAGCTGCGGTCAAATAAGCAATCCGTCAAAAAGTTACAGGGTTGATTTTTCGGTAAAAAGCCCCGAGCTTGCTGAAGAGCTGCGTGATATTTTAAAAAAACATTCGGTTGAAGCAAACATTTCAAAAAGGGGAAACGGATTTGTAGTATATATTAAGCGCAGTGAGATGATAATAAACTTGCTGACGGTTATGGGTGCGTCGACACGAAGCCTTGAAATGATAGAAACAACCATCATAAAAAGCGTAAAAAACAATATGAACCGTGCGCGCAACTGTGACAGCGCAAATATTACCAAAACGGTAGAGGCGTCAATTAAGCAACGAAAGGCGATAGAATATCTTAAAAAAAGAGAGCTGTTATCGTCACTTCCCGAAGAGCTTATCGCCGCCGCGGCTTTGCGGATAAAGTATCCCGAGGCGTCGCTGAAAGAGCTTTGCAAAAATTCCCCCGAGCCTATAACGGTTTCGGGGCTAAATCACCGACTTAAAAAGATAATAGACATATATGAAGATATAATTTCAAAATAAGGAGTGAAATACGGCATGGGCTTTACACATCTGCATTTGCATACCGAATACAGCTTGCTTGACGGCTGCTGCCGTATAAACAAACTTATCGATGCGGTGGCGGCAAGAGGGCAAACCGCAGTTGCCATTACCGACCACGGCGTAATGTACGGCGTTATTGATTTTTATAAAGCGGCCAAGAAAAAGGGCATAAAGCCCATAATAGGCTGTGAGGTTTATGTGGCGCCCAGAAGCCGATTTGATAAACAAAAACCGCTTGACAGCAAATACAGCCACCTTGTTTTGCTTTGCGAAAATAACGAGGGTTATCAAAATCTTATAAAGCTTGTATCCGCAGGCTTCACCGAGGGCTTTTATTCCAAACCGCGTGTTGACCGCGAGCTTTTAAAGCGGTATCACGGCGGTTTAATTGCGCTTTCTGCCTGCTTGGCAGGCGAGGTGCCGCAAGCAATTTCGGAAAACGATTACAGCGGGGCGGTTGATACTGCCCTTTGGTACAAAAATATTTTCGGTGAAAACAATTATTTTCTTGAAGTTCAAAACCACCTATTGCCCGAACAGCAAACCGTTAACGCATATATTGAAAAAATTTCACTCGAAACGGGCATACCTATTGTAGCCACAAATGATGTTCACTATATCGAAAAAGACGACAGCTTTATGCATAAGGTTTTGCTTTGCATACAAACAGGCACTAAAATTGGTGATAAAAATTCGCTTGAATTTAAGACCGAAGAGTTTTATTTAAAGACCGAGCAAGAAATGCTTGAAGCGTTTCCTAATCTTGCTCAGGCGGTTGAAAACACCCAAAAAATAGCCGACAGGTGTAATGTTGAGCTTGAATTCGGCAAGATTAAACTGCCGTTTTTCGATACCGGCGGCGAAGATCATTTTGAATATTTTCAGCGAAAATGCTATGAGGGCCTTTATAAAAATTACGGAGTTTCCCCTAAAAAAGAGATTATTGATAGGCTTGAATACGAACTGTCGGTTATAAACAAGATGGGTTATGTCGATTACTATCTTATAGTATGGGATTTTATAAATTACGCAAAAAGCCATAATATTCCCGTAGGGCCGGGCAGAGGCTCCGGTGCCGGAAGTCTTGCGGCATACTGCATAGGCATTACCGGCATAGACCCCATAAAATACAATCTTTTGTTTGAAAGATTTTTAAATCCCGAACGCGTATCAATGCCCGACTTTGATGTTGATTTTTGCTATGTTAACCGCCAAAAGGTTATCGATTATGTTATTGAAAAATACGGTGAAGACCATGTTGCTCAAATTGTAACCTTCGGTACAATGGCAGCGCGCGCCGCCGTGCGTGATGTAGGCAGAGCAATGGATATACCCTATGCCGTTTGCGATAAAACCGCAAAGCTTATACCGCAGGCGTTAGGTATGACTCTCGAACGGGCACTTGAAACTTCAAAAGAACTGAACGATTTATATAACGGTGACCCACAGATTAAACAGCTTGTCGATATGGCAATTAAGCTTGAGGGTATGCCGCGCCATGCGTCAACCCACGCGGCGGGCGTTGTAATATCCGACCGACCTGTCAGCGATTATGTTCCGCTTGCCACCAATGACGAGGCGGTAGTAACCCAGTACACAATGACCGCACTTGATGAGTTGGGATTGCTTAAAATGGATTTTTTGGGGCTTCGCAACCTGACGGTTATTGAAGATACGCAAAACGCCGTAAGAAAGCATAACCCCGATTTCAGCGTTGAAAACATACCGATTGACGACGCCGCAACATATAAAATGATGGGCGAGGGACTTACCGACGGCGTGTTCCAGTTTGAGTCTGACGGTATGAAAAATGTGCTTAGAAAATTCGGTCCCGAAACAATAGAAGATTTAATTGCTATTATATCGCTTTACCGACCCGGTCCTATGGACTCGATTCCGCGCTATATACACAACCGTCATAATCCTCAGGATATTCGATATGACACCCCGCTTTTAGAGCCTATACTCAATGTTACCTACGGCTGTATCGTTTATCAGGAGCAGGTTATGCAAATATTCCGCAGTCTTGCAGGGTATTCTTTGGGTCGAGCCGACATAGTGCGCCGCGCCATGTCAAAGAAAAAGCATGATGTATTAGCACGCGAAAGAAATGCGTTTATTTACGGCGAAAAAGATGTAAATGGAAACGTTATTTGCGACGGCGCAGTAAACCGAGGGGTAAGCGAGCGGGTGGCAGAAAAGCTTTTTGACGAAATATCCGCCTTCAGCTCTTACGCTTTTAACAAATCTCACGCGGCGGCGTATGCCGTTGTGGCATACCGAACGGCATATTTAAAGTGCCATTATCCTACCGAGTATTTTGCCGCGCTTCTTACAAGCGTGCTTGACAGCCCTGCAAAAATTTCACAGTACACAGCCGAATGTAAAAGAATGGGCATAAAAATTTTGCCGCCCGATGTTAACGCGAGCTATGAAAGCTTTACCTCCGACGGAAAAAATATCCGTTTCGGGCTTCTTGCTGTGCGAAATTTGGGCTCAAATCTGATCAGTCAGCTTATTACGGAAAGAAAAAACGGTAAGTATGTTTCGATGTATGATTTTTGCAGTCGCAATTACAGCCGCAATTTTAATCGCCGCGCTTTAGAGGGGCTTATAAAAAGCGGCGCTATGGACAGTCTTGAGGATAACCGACGCAAAATGATATACAATATCGATAAGGTGCTGTCGGTTGTGGAAGAAACGCGACGTTTCACCTCGGAAAATCAAATGGACTTGTTCGGCGAGTCCGAAAAACCGCAAACACTTGTGCTGTCTGATATTGATGAGATGCCCGCTTCAGAGCTGTTGGCTATGGAAAAGGCCGCCACGGGAATGTACCTTTCGGGTCATCCTATGAATAATTACCGCGCTTTTGCAAAAAATCCTATGTTTACACCCATTTCAAACATAATTCTTAAAAAGGTTGCAGACGGGCGCAGGGTAAGTGTAGTCGGCATACTCGGTGATATTAAGTTAAAACAGCTTAAAAATAAAAACACAGTGGCATATACTACGCTTGAAGATACCGACGCCGCCATAGATGTAATTGTTTTTTCGGCAACACTCGCAAAATACAGACCTCAGCTTACGGCAGGCAGTATTGTAATAATTAACGCAAAGGTAAGCGATCGTGAAGACCGTGAACCCGAGCTTATATGCGAATCTGTGGAGCAGGTGCCTAAATCTGCCGAAAAAGCAGAACCGGACCAAAAGCTTTATTTAAGGGTAGACAGCATTTCTTCACCGCAGTTTGTCTCGGTGTGCGATACCTTATCAAAGCATAAGGGCGATACATCGGTCATTATAGTTTGCGCCGACACCGGCAAGCGGATAATGGCGCCCGACCGATTAAAAGCAGAGCCGTCGGAACGCTTAATACAGTCTTTATCGGCAATTTTAGGTGAAAAAAATGTAAAACTTGTGAAAAATCAGTAATATTTTGTATTGCAGTTTTCAAAGTTATGTTGTATAATATCTTGAGTTTATCTTGGAGATGATAATATATGAAAACAATAGGTGTTTTAACAAGCGGCGGTGACGCCCCCGGTATGAACGCCGCAGTGCGCGCGGTGGTTCGTACGGCTATTTCGCTCGGTATGACCGTTAAGGGTGTAAGGCGCGGATATTCGGGTCTTATTGAAGATGATATTGTTGATATGGACGCCCGCTCGGTTTCGGATGTTATAAACCGCGGCGGCACCTTACTTTATACTGCCCGTTGCCCTAAATTCAGAACCGAAGAGGGTATACTGGAGGCTGTCGAAACCTGCAAAAAGCACGGAATAGAAGGTTTGGTGGTAATAGGCGGTGACGGCTCTTATCGCGGCGCGCTTGACCTTTCAAGGCACGGTGTGTCGTGTATCGGTATTCCCGGTACCATTGATAACGACATAGGCTCAACCGAATACACAATAGGTTTTGATACCGCTATGAATACCGCCGTAGAAATGGTTGACAAAATTCGTGACACGGCGCAGTCGCATGACCGTTGCAGTGTTATTGAGGTTATGGGCAGACACGCAGGCTATATTGCCGTACAGACCGGTATTGCCGTAGGTGCAACCGCAATTATGGTGCCCGAGGTGCCCGTAAATATGGAAAGCGTTATAAGAAAAATAAACACCACCAAGCTTAACGGCAAAAAGCACTTTATAGTAATTGTTGCCGAGGGTATAGGCGGTGTGGATGAAATTGCCAAGCAGATTATGGCAGGCACAGGTGTAGATACACGCGCAACCGTTTTAGGTCATGTTCAGCGCGGCGGTAATCCTACGCTTCGCGACCGACTTCGCGCTACTCAAATGGGTTATGAGGCCGTTCAACTGCTTCATCAGGGCAAGGGCAACCGCGTAGTCGCATATAAAGCGGGCGAGGTTGTAAGCTACGGCATTGAAGATGCTCTTCAAATGAAAAAAGAATTTGATGTTCGTATGCTGCAAATAGCGCTTGAAACTGCAATTTGATTTAACAAAACAGTGTTAAAATAAGGGGCTGTAAAAACTTTCGCTTTTACAGCCCCTGCTTTTATCTTTTTTCGTCTTTGTCATAAGGTACATATTTTATTTTTCGCTTTTTACTGCCCTTGCTGTTCATTTTTATTACGGCAATTATAAATATAAGTATTGCGGCGGCAATTATTACATAAACCACCTTCATATAAGATGATGCGAAGAAGTTTTTAATTGCACGAAGCGCGGCAAGCATTGTGCTTTTTTCAACATCTTCGTTAGAAACAAGGTTAACCGTTCCTATAACCTCTTCGGCGTAAATAATATCGGCCGTGCCCAATACATCGCCTTTTTTTATAGGCGCGTCAACCGATTCGCCTACAAGGTGCGTCACAATGCTTATTGTGGAATCGTCGGCATCTTTGGGTAAAACCGACACAAAGCTTTTTTCTATATAAAGGGATACAAAGTCGGTGTCAAGCGATAAATTTACGCCTATTTCCGCAACGGGATTTGAGTTATCGGCAACCTTTTTGAATTCAAAATTATTAAATGCCCAACGGTAAAGCTCTTTGCTTTCGATGAAATGCTTTTTCTCGTTTGCGGGGCAGCCGAAGACCGCGCACAGATAACGGTATCCGTTGTAGCTTGCCGTGCTCACAAGGCATCTGCCGGCTTCATCGGTGTAGCCTGTTTTTACGCCCTTTGCATATTGGTAGTAATAATTTGTTGTGTTATCCTGCAAAAAGTTTGTGGTCGAAATAGTCCGTTCGCCCGACATACTTGTTTTAACGGTGTGGCGCGTGCTTGAGCACACCTCTTTAAAGGTTTCGTTTTGAAGTGCCGTTGCGGTGAGCTTGTATGTGTCACGCGCGGTTGTGTAATTTTGCTCGTGGTGCAAACCTATCGGATTTTCGTAGTGTGTACCCGAAAGACCGAGCTCGGCAGCCTTTGTGTTCATCATATTCACAAAATTTTCAACACTTCCGCCGTAGTAAAGGGCGGCAAGCAACGCGCAGTCGCCGTAAGAGGCCATAAGCACCATATAGACCAAATCTAACTGCGATACCTCTTCACCGGCTTTAAGCAACGATACCGAGCTTCCTGTGCCGCTTATAAGGTCGAGCACATCTTGTGTCATCGCGATTTTTGCCTCGGGATTATACTTTTCGTTTTCAAGAATAAGCAGGGTAGTCATTATTTTGGTTATAGATGCGGGGTAAACCTTTTCGTCGGCGTTTTTCTCAAACAGCACTTCGCCTGTATCAAGCGATACCAAAATCGCCGCCTTTGCGGTAATTTCAATGCCCGACGGCTCATAGGCGCTTACCGTAGTAACAGATGATAAAATCAAACAAATTATTAAAAATGCCGAAAATATTTTTTTAAGCATAGAAATCTCCTTGAAAATATGGTATAGTATTATTATACATTATCAAAATGCAAAAATAAAGTGCAAAATTAAAAAAGGCGGTGAAAACGGTGGTTTACATAACAGGCGATATGCACGGCGACATTGAGCGGCTTTATGATAAAGAGTTCCGAAAGCTTAAACGCGGCGACATTCTTATAGTGTGCGGTGATTTCGGTTATATATTTAACGGCTCAAAGCAAGAAAAACAGGTTGTAAATTATTTTGCAAAGCGAAAATTTGTAACCGCTTTTGTAGAGGGCACGCACGATAACCTTGATATAATAAACCGCTGCCGTGAAACCGTATGGAAGGGCGGCAGGGTTCACCGAATAAAGGGCAATTTGTTGCATTTGATGCGCGGGCAGATTTTTGACATAGAGGGAAACCGCTTTTTCACCTTCGGCGGCGGAGAGAGCGCCGACAAGGATATGCGTGTTGCCGAGGGCTTTTGGTGGCGAGAGGAGGAGGCAACACCTGCCGAAATGGCAGGC
>CAJMBP010000070.1 GCA_905211675.1 uncultured Oscillospiraceae bacterium | reverse complement strand
CAGCCGCCAATGTAGGCGAGTGCGCCGACTTTTTTGCCGAGTTCAAAAAAGAGTGTGACGCCATAATTCATTTTACAATAAGCTCGGATATGTCATCTACATACAGCAACGCCTGTATTGCCGCAAGCGAGCTTGAAAATGTTTATGTTATCGACTCTAAAAATCTTTCAACCGGCGGCGGACTTTTGGTTGTAGCTGCGGCCGAAATGGCAAAAGACGGCATGGAGCCTGCCGCTATTGTTGAGCAGATTGAAAAATTAAAGCCCTGCGTTGACGCTTCTTTTGTTATTGATAATCTTGAATATCTCTATAAGGGCGGCAGATGCTCGGCACTTGCTATGATGGGTGCAAATTTGCTTAAACTTAAGCCCTGCATCGAGGTTAAAAACGGCGTTATGGGCGTAGGCAAAAAATATCGCGGCACATTCGGCAAGGTTGTTGAAGAGTATGTAGAAGAGCGTTTGCAAAATGTTGACGATATTGATACCGCGCGCGTGTTTGTTACCCACGCAGGCTGCGACCCCGAGCTTATGGAAAAAATAGTTCAAAAGGTTAAAGACAAGGGAATTTTTAAAGAGGTATTCTTTACCCGCGCAGGCTGCACCGTATCGTCACACTGCGGAGCAAACACAATGGGTGTGCTGTTTATTCATAAATCACCGATTGCGTAAAGCGGCATAAAATAAAGCAGGGGCACAAAAAGGATATCCTGCTTTATCGGCGGTAACGATTTGTTATCTTTAAAACTACCGATTATATAGCCCCTTTAATATATAAAACCCCCGACTGCCGTCGGGGGTTTTTGTTGTAATTTGAGTAAAGGAACGTTATGATTATTATCTTCAAAAAATACTACAAAATTCAAAAAATTATTGTTTTTTATGAAATAATTATTGACAAACGATAATTTTAGTGCTAATATGATGGCATAAAAAGGTTTTGGAGGTAATTTTTATGTGGAACAAGAAAATGTCGGTAATGCTGTCAATTGTTATTTGCTTTGTTTTTTCGGCAGTTTTAACGGCGGCACTGTTTTTAGGTCCGTGGGCTGTTGAAACCTGGCTTAACGCATACAGGGGGTGGGAAATCGGCACACAGGCTATGCATTATATGCTTAAACTGTTTAAGCTGTCTTTTTATCCGTGTGCGGTGTTTGCCTATATTACGCTTTACAGCCTGATAAAATTGCTGTTCAACATTAAAAACAATCAAATATTTATAAATTCAAATGTAAAATATTTACGCCGCATATCATGGTGCTGTTTTGCGGTGGCTGCTATAACACTTGTAAGCGGAGTGTGTTATATTCCTTATTTGTTTATTGCCGTAGCAGCTGCTTTTGTAGGGCTTATGCTTCGGGTTGTTAAAAATGTTATGCAAAATGCCGTTTTTATAAACGAAGAAAACGAGCTTACAATTTAAAGCGGGGTATTATGTATGATAGAAATAGATTTAGATGTTATGCTTGCCATGCGAAAAATGACTTCGCTTGAGCTTTCGGAAAAAATAGGCATTACACAGGCAAACCTGTCCATTTTAAAAACAGGTAAGGCAAAGGCTATACGTTTTTCAACACTTGACGCAATATGCAAAGAACTTGACTGTCAGCCCGGCGATATAATTAAATATACCGATAAGGAGTAACTGCTATGAACGAAGAAAACGGTGTTTTAAACCAACAGGAACAGCCTACGGATGAAAATTCGGAAAACGGTATTGAGTATGCAGTCGATTACCGCGCTTGCAAAAGACCGTTATTTGACCTTACAAAAAGTGATATGCTGTTTGCGATTTTTTCACTTGCGATCGGTATATTTACGGCAGTTTTCGGAATATTCGGCGGTTTTGCTTTGGGTTGTACTTTATCAAATGTTTTAATTTTTTTAATGTTTTCAATTTATCTTGTTAAGAAAAAATCACTCAATATCTTTTCTGTAATATGCGGCGTATTATCGTTGGCAAACAGTGCGGTATTTATAACTACCGCAAATGGCAGTGTGCGTTTTTTCGGTGTGGTATTAAGTTGCTTGCTGACCGTTGTTTGTTTAGGTTCGGTTATATGTGAAAAGACCATCGGCAACCGCGCGGTTCTTCGTATATTTGCTGTGACGCTGTCAACCGTCGGTAATATTGCAATTTCGGTTAAGTCGCTGTTTTCAAACGGTGACGGTAACAGAAAATCAATAGGTAAAGCACTTGTCGGATTTATTTGTGCCGTGCCTGTACTGCTGGTGGTTATACCGCTTTTAATCAGTTCCGATGAAGCGTTCAGCGGTATGATAAGCAGTATTTTCAGCAATACATCAAGCTCGCTTTTTAAAATAATATTCGGTGTGTTTATTTCGCTCTTTTTCATATCTTACGGTTTTTCGCTTAAATATAAACGTTTTTCAAATGTAAAAAAATCAGAGTTTGCTGGAATTGAAAACATATACATAATCTCTTTTTTGTCGGCAATATCATTTTGCTATATATTTTACCTTTTTTCACAACTTGCTTATTTTTTCAGCGCATTTAAAGGCTTTTTACCAAACGGTGAAATAACATACGCACAGTATGCGCGCAAGGGTTTTTTTGAAATGTGCATTATTGCAGTTATAAATTTAAGTATGGTGTTTTTATCGGTTTTACTTGCAAAAAAGCAAAACGGAAAGATGTGCGCAGGCATAAAATTAACCGCGACCTTTATATCGGTTTTTACACTTATAATTATTGCAACGGCAATTTCAAAGATGGTTCTTTATATAGATGCTTACGGTATGACGGTTTTAAGGGTTACAACAAGCGCATTTATGCTGTTTCTGGCTGTTGTTTTTACAGCGACAATTTTGAAAGTATATATAAATAAAATCAATGTTGTAAAAACCGCCTTAATTACGGCAGGCATTGTTGTTCTTACGCTGGGCATCGTAAATGTAAACGCCGTTTGCGCCGAATATAACTATGAATGTTATAAAAACAAAAAGCTTGAAAATATTGATATAGGAGCCCTTTACGATTTAGGTGACGAAGGGATACCTTATGTGGTAAAACTTGCTTGCGGCAAAGACAAAGAAATCGCATATACTGCACAGACATATTTAGCAAAAGCATATATGTACGATTATTTTGATAATAACGGTGAAAAATTTACGGCAGAAGATTTAAAGGAAAAACAAAAGAATACTGCCTTTTCAAGCTTCAGCATACCAAAGGCAAAAGCATATAACCAACTTTACGGATTTATTGAAAAAAATCCGAAATTCTGCGATTTTTGCTATAACTATTATTTTACCGATGATATATTTGAAAACGACTGGTTTTAATTAGAATACAAGCGGACAATTTGAATCGTCCGCTTGTATTCTTATATTTACGATTTAATTTTTTTAAGGGCATATTTTTCAAGCCTTGATACCTGCGCTTGAGATATGCCTATTTCTTCCGATACTTCCATCTGTGTTTTTCCCTGCATAAAGCGAAGGCTCAGTATCTTTTTTTCGCGGTCCGACAGTCCTTTTATTGCCTCCTTTATACATATTTCATCGAGCCAGTTTCGGTCGTCATTTTTGTCGCCAACCTGATCCAACACATAAATTGTATCGCCGCCGTCAGAAAAAACAGGCTCATAAAGCGACAGTGGGTCTACAATGCTTTCAAGCGCCGTCACAACCTCTTCGCGCGCAATTCCGAGCTCGGCGGCAATTTCGGTTACGGTAGGCTCTTTTTGGTTTTTGTTTATAAGCTGTTCTTTAACCTGCATTGCACGGTATGCCGTGTCTTTTATTGAACGGCTTACCCTTATTGAGTTGTTGTCGCGCAGGTATCTTCGGATTTCGCCTATAATCATGGGAACGGCATAGGTTGAAAACCTTACATTTTGTGTGATGTCAAAGTTGTCGATAGCTTTTATAAGACCTATGCACCCTACCTGAAATAAATCGTCGGGATTTTCTCCGCGGTTTGAAAAACGCTGTACCACGCTTAACACAAGCCGCAGATTGCCGTTAATAAGCTCGTTGCGCGCATTTTTACTGCCCGATTTTACCTCGCGAAGCAGGCGTTCCTTGTCTTTTTCTTTAAGAACGGGAAGGGTAGAGGTATCAACTCCGCAAATAACAACCTTGTTGCCGTACATATTATCAGCGCCCTTTTGTTTTTGATTTATAAAAACATTATTACCGCAAGCGGCGTATGATAATCTTAAAATTGTTATTTATTTTTTGGTAAAAAATGGATGTTAAAAACCCGAGTGGCTTTGCAAATTCACAAAGCTACTCGGGTTTTGGATATGTATTCACTCGGTGTTATGCCGAAATATTTTTTAAATCTGCGTGTAAAGTAATTTATGTCCGAAAAACCAACCTGCGCCGAAACCGATGAAATTTTAATTTCTCGGTCTCTCATCAGTTTTTTAGCCTTTTCAAGCCTTAAAATATTTATGTAATTCATAGGGGTTATACCCGTAATCAATTTAAAACGCCTGCAAAAATATTCCTCGGTGTAGCCGAATTTTTTGCTTAAAAAAGAAGATGAAATATTTTCACGAAAATGCGTTTCTATAAAATCAAGCACATTTTTAAACTGTTCATCGGCGGAAATGCTTTTGCTTTCGCAAACACATTTTTTGCAAAGAAGGGCTAAAATTTTGTAAACACAGCCTATTACCGAAAGCGAAGATGCGGTTTCTTTACTGAAGTATTCGCGAATAAGTGCTTTTGTGTTTTCTAAAATTTCGGGGTCGGTTGTATATTTTACAAAATCAACCTCTTTTTTGATTATCGGTCTTAAAAATTTTTCGCATGCATAGGCGCTGTTGTAAAAATCGGTAACATTAAACATTATTGTGTAATATTCGGTGTTGTCTTTTGCCGAAATTCCCGAATGGGGTTTGCCGGGCGGAATAATAACAAGCGAATTTTCATATACGGTGTATTCGCCGTTTGCAATTTTAACCTTTAAAGCGCCCGACTTTACAAACAAAAGCTCTATTCGGTCGTGCCAGTGTATTGTGAAGCAGATTTTATCTTTTGGAAAATCAGTGGGTTTTAGTATTTTTACCGAGCTTTCACCGTAAATAACGGGGGTTAATTCCTTGTTGCCGTCAAGAGCCATAATATCACCCGAAAATCAAAATAATGCTAATTGAAGTCAAAAAAATCATACATTAACATTGGTATGTATGATAACATAAACAGCGTTAAAAATCAATGCTTTAAGGAGATTTGTAATGAAAATCGGAGTTTGTGTGAATTTTAACAGCATAGAAGAAATGTCAGAAAAGTTCAAATCAATTAAATCAGAGGGATTTGACAACTGTCAGCTTGTTTCTTGGAAAACTGAGCATTGGACCGATGAAAATTCAGAAACAATTAATAAGCTTATGCAAGAAAACGACATAGAAATTTCTGCCTTTTGGTGCGGCTGGCAGGGGCCTGCCGTTTGGAATTTTTACGACGGTCAGTTGACCTTGGGGTTGGTTCCGCCCGAATACCGTGTTATGAGAATTAAAAATCTTTGTGACGGAGCCGACTTTGCCAAAAAATTAGGTGTTAAAAATGTGGTTACCCATATTGGTTTTATTCCCGAAAACCCCAATGACCCTCAGTTTGCTCCGCTTTGTGTGGCAGTGCGTCAGGTCGCGCAGCACCTAAAGGCAAACGGTCAAAATTTGCTGTTTGAAACAGGGCAGGAAACACCCACAACCATGCTTCGTTGCTTCGAAAAGGTTGGGTGTGATAATTTAGGCGTTAATCTTGATACGGCAAATCTGATATTATACGGCAAAGCAAATCCGGTCGATGCGCTTGATATTTTCGGTAAATATGTTATGAACCTGCACGCTAAAGACGGATTATATCCGACAAACGGTCATGACCTCGGCAAAGAAGTAAGGCTTGGTGACGGAAAGGTAGATTTTAAAGCGCTGTTTACAAGCTTAAAGAAGCTCGGATACGATTCTTATGTAACTATTGAACGCGAGATTGACGGCGAAAAACAAACCGAAGATATAAGATATGCGAAAAAATATCTTCAAAATATTATAAGCGAAGTTTACGGAGGGTAAGAATATGTTAAGGGTTGCGCTTGTAGGTATAGGCGGAATTTGCGATTCTGCGCATATTCCTTCTTGGGAAAAGATTGAAAATTCGCAAATTGTTGCACTTTGCGATATTCGCCCGGAAAGACTCGAAAAATACAGCGATAAGCATTGTTATACCGATTTTGATAAAATGCTTGAAAAAGAGCATATAGATATTCTTGATATTTGTCTGCCTACATATCTTCATGCTGATTTTGCCGTTAAGGCGATGAATAAAGGCATAAATGTAATTTGTGAAAAACCTATTTCATTAAAGCGCGAGGATGTCATGCGCATTTATGACGCCGCAAAACAGAATAATGTTAAATTTATGGTCGCCCAAGTGTTGCGCTTTTGGCCCGAGTATCAAATTGTAAAGGATGTATATGAATCGGGCAAATACGGAAAATTGATTTCGGGGTCCATGCGCCGTTTAGGCGTAAGACCCAAATGGAGCTGGGACGGTTGGATGATGGATGAAAATCGCAGCGGGTTAGTTCCGTTTGACCTTCATATTCACGATTGCGATTTTTTGGTTTACACTTTCGGCGAACCCAAAAAGGTTACCGATTACCGCGCTAAAAGACCCGAGCAGGACTATATAAACGCAATTTATGAATATGACGGATTTTTCATTGTAACAGAGGCTTCATGGTATGATTCGCCCTATCCGTTTGCCGCAGATTTTCGTTTTCAGTTTGAAAAAGCCGTTATCGCTTGGGAAAAGGGCGAGATTAAAATATACGAATCCGACGGCAATATCCGGTGCCCCGTTTCAGACACCTCGGGCGATGTCAAGGGCGATATAGGCCTTCCTAAAAGCAATGCATATTTGAATGAAATCGCTTATTTTGTCGATTGCGTCATGAGTGACAGACAACCCGAAAAGGTTAAGCCGAAGGAGCTTGAAAGCGTTATAGATATATTGAAAAGTCTGTAATAAAATCAAAACCGATGCGCGCTTAAAAAAATGCTTGATTTTTTGAAACAGTTGTGATAATATAATGTGTACTGTGAGTAAATATGAGGAGGTGTCACAATGCCTAACATTAAATCTGCTAAAAAGCGTGTTTTGGTTAGTCAGGCAAATGCCGAAAGAAATAAGGCTTTCCGTTCTGCACTCAGAACTTCTGTAAAAAAGGCCAACGCTGCGATAGACGCAAAGGCTCCGGAGGCTGCAGAGGCAGTAAAGGTTGCTGTTTCTAAAATTGATCAGGCGGCCGGTAAGGGTATTATTCACAAGAATAACGCCGCAAGAAAGAAATCGGCTCTTGTTTCAAAGCTTAATGCCAACGCATAATTTTTTTATATTATTTTTTGCAAAGAATAATATTGC
>CAJMBP010000069.1 GCA_905211675.1 uncultured Oscillospiraceae bacterium | reverse complement strand
CCGCCGTAACATAAACCCAGGGGCGCAGTCTGATACCCCCGCCGTGAACCTTTTTGGCAGATTGTAAAGGTTTGGCACCTTTACTTTCTGACTGCGACCTTCTTTCAATGCTTTTTTCAAGAGCGGAAAAATATTCGCCGTAATCTTTATTATTAAATTGTTCAGACATATCTTTCCGCCTCTTTACAGTTTATTGTTTATTATCAAAACATTAACATTCCCCTTGATTTAAAGGGGAATGTTAACGTTAAAATTTACGACCTGCTCCGCCTCCGCCGAACGAGCCTCCGCCGCCGCTAAAGCCGCCGAAGCCTCCCGAAGAGCCTCCGAAGCCGCCGTGATTATTAAAGTTTCCGCCGAAAAACCGCGGACCGCCGAATATAAACAAGCCGCCCCGTCTTCCGAATATTGCCACATACAACGCAACTATTATAATAAGCACCAACCACGAAAGCGCAACCTTGGAAAGCGAGATTTCTTCTTCGGCGTCGGACTGCGGCAAAAACGCTATCGGAGTATAGTTTTCGTCTGGCGTTATACCGTATTCGATGTATATTTCGTTTACAATGCTGTTATAAATATTGACAAGGCCCGTCGAAAACTCGTCGCTCGAAAAATACGGAATACCGTAGGCGTCAATTATGCGGCCGGTTTTGCTGTCGGGCAGAGCGCCCTCAAGGCCGTAACCTACCGCAATGTATATTTCGCGGTCCTGCTCGGAAAACAAAATAACAATGCCGTTATCCTTTTCGCTGTCGCCTACGCCCCATTGTCTGCCGAGCTCCAAGGCATAATCTGCCGCCGCTTTTCCGTCGAGGCTCTCCACCGTAACAATAACCGCCTGTGCGGTGGTTTGCTCGTTTAAAGCGGCGCCCTTTGTATATACTGTATTTATATCTTCCTCGGTCATAACGCCGGCAAAGTCATTTACAAAAAATCGCTCGGTAGGTTCAGGGTGGTTTTCCTTTTTCTGCTCGTCGCATGCCGCAAAAGAAAAGGTTAATGCGACGGTTACGGCAAATATGCCGATTGCCCTTAAAATTTTATTTTTCATATTAGCTGAAATCTACCTGAGGTGCATCGTTTGCAGAATCGGGTGCTTCAAAGTATTCAACCTTTTCAAAGCCGAATATTGCCGCCACAATATTGCCGGGGAAGCGGCGAACCGACTTGTTGTAAACGGTTGCGGCTTCATTGTAATCTTTTCGGGCTACGGCAATTCGGTTTTCTGTTCCAGCAAGCTCGGTTTGCAAATCAATGTATAATTTGTCGGCTTTAAGCTCAGGGTATGCCTCGGTTACGGCGTTTACCCAAACATCAATCGCGCTGTCAAGCTGGGCGGAAGCCGCCGCCTGCTCCTCGGCGTCCGAAGCCGCCGATACCTTTGCACGCGCCTCGGTTACGGCGGTGAATGTAGATTGCTCATAATCGGAATAGCCCTTTGCCGTTTTTACAAAGTTAGGTATTAAATCGGCACGGCGTTCAAGCTGTACCGAAATGGCAGACTGGGCTGTTTTTACAGCCTCTTCTTTTTCGACAAAACCGTTGTATGATGATACAAATGCGATTGCAACAACCGCAACTACGGCAATAACGGAAATTAAAATTAACAAACCCTTCTTTTTCATAATTAAATCTCCTTTACAAATTCTTCTATTCTTCTTATCGCTTCAATTATATGCTCGGGGCTGTAGCAGTACGACGCGCGCACAAAGCCCTCGCCGCCTTTACCGAACGCAGTGCCCGGCACTACCGCCACATGCTTTTTTTCAAGCAGCTTTTCGCAGAATTCGTCGCTTGTAAGGCCTGTGCTTTTTATACACGGAAAGGCATAAAAAGCGCCTTTGGGCTCGCGGCAGGCAAGACCCGCCTTGTTAAATCCGTCTACCATAAGTCTGCGGCGGCGGTTGTATTCCGCCTTCATTTGAGCCACCGCCTCATCACAGCCGCGAAGCGCTTCTATCGCGGCGTACTGCGACATTGTCGGCGCGCACATTATTGCAAACTGATGTATTTTTGTAAGCTGTGAAATAATTTGCTGCGGTCCGCAGGCAAAGCCGAGCCGCCAGCCCGTCATTGAAAATGTTTTTGAAAAACCGTTTATCATAACCGTGCGCTCGCGCATACCGTCGATCGAAGCGATTGAAACATGCGGTTTGTCCGAGAAGGTAAGCTCCGAATAAATCTCGTCGGAAATTACCAAAATATTTGTATCGCGTAAAACTTCGGCAAGCGCCTGCAAATCGGCGCGTTCCATAATTGCACCCGTGGGATTGCAGGGGTATGGCAAAATGAGCGCCTTTGTTTTATCGCTTATTGCATTTTTTAACTGCTCGGTCGTTACTTTAAAATCGTTTTCAGCCAAGGTTTCAATTATTACGGGCACACCGCCGCACAGCTTGGTTATGGGCTCATAGCACACATAAGAGGGTTGAGGAATTATAACCTCGTCGCCCGGTGTTATAACTGCGCGAAGTGTGGCGTCAATCGCCTCACTGCCACCTACCGAAACCAGCACCTCATGCGAAGCGTCATAGCTTACGCCGTATTTTCGGTCAATATAATTCGAGATTTCCTGTCTTAATTTTTCAAGACCGGAATTTGAGGTATATTTAGTTTTTCCTTTTTCAAGCGAGGTTATACCCGCCTTTCTTACCGACCACGGTGTTTGAAAATCGGGCTCGCCCACGCCGAGTGATATTACATCGTCCATAGTGGCGGCTATATCAAAAAACTTTCTTATACCTGAAGGCTTTATTCCGACAACAGTATCAGACAGTATTTTTGAATAGTCTATCATAACAAATATGTCCCCCTGTCGTCAGGTTCGCCTTCAAAAAGCTTTACGCCCATTTCTTTGTAGCGGCGCATAACAAAATGCGTGGCGGTTGATGTAACCGAATCTATTGTTGCAAGCTCACGGGCTACAAAACGCGCAATGTCCTGCAAGGTTTTACCCCTTACAACAACATTAAGGTCATAAGCGCCCGACATAAGATAAACCGCCTCTACCTCGGGGTATGAGGACACCCTTTCAGCAACCTCTTCAAAGCCTAAATCAGCCTTGGGCACAACATTAAGCTCAATTATGGCAGAAACGCTTGTGGCGTCAACCTTTTCCCAATCTATAACGGCTTTATATCCGCAAATAACGCCCTGCTTCTGGAGTGCGTCAATCTCGGCGGCAACCGCCTCGGGTGTTGCGGCAAGCATTGAAGAGAGCTGCTCTAATGTGTAACGCGCATTAGTGGCAAGCAGTTTTAAAAGTTCATTTTTCATATATAAAACCTCCTACGGTATATCTCGCACAAACATGGTATAATTATTATAATTATAAAAAAACAAACCGTTATTGTCAACCACAAATAAGAATATTGAAAATATGTTCATTTTGTGTTAAAATGTTTTGATAAGTAAAAAAGAGGGTGAAAACGGGTGTCTGAGCGTACAATAGCGGCAATTGCCACACCGCTGGGTGAGGGCGGTATCGGCGTTATAAGAATTTCGGGTGAAAATGCAATATCGGTTGCGGACAAATGCTTTAAAGCATTTTCGGGTGCACCGTTGTCGGCGCTCGGCGGTTACGAAGCCGCTTACGGCAGGGTTGCCGATAAAAACGGCGAAACCGTAGACGATGCGGTAGCCCTTGTTTTTCGCGCGCCTAAAAGCTACACAGGCGAGGACACCGTTGAAATTTCGGTTCACGGCGGAAGAATTGTAACACGCAAGGTTTTACGCAGGGTTTTAGAATGCGGCGCCGTTATGGCGACAGGCGGCGAGTTTACAAAACGCGCATTTTTAAACGGCAAGCTTGACCTTACAAAAGCCGAAAGCGTTATGGGGCTTATATCCGCCCGAAACGACGCGGCGCTTAAAATATCTCAGGGCGCGCGCGCGGGCAGAATAAGCCGCGACACGCAAAACATACTCGATAATTTACTTGAGGCCGCGGCGTCTATTGCGGCATTTACCGACTACCCCGACGAAGATATACCAAATCTGAATCACGAAAACTTTTCAAAACTGCTTGCTGATGCCGCTTCAAAATGCGAAAGGTTAATTTCTACCTATGACGCGGGCCGCGCCGTAAGAGAGGGCATAAGCTGTGCCATAGTCGGCAAACCGAATGTTGGAAAATCTACCCTTATGAATATGCTTTGCGGCAGTGAGCGCTCGATTGTTACCGACATTGCGGGCACCACGCGCGATATAGTCGAAAACACAGTCACCGTGGGTGATGTGACACTTAATCTTGCCGACACGGCGGGCATTCGAAACACAACCGACACCGTTGAAAAATTCGGCGTCGACAGAGCGCTTCAAAAAATCGAAAACGCCGAGCTGTTGCTGGCGGTTTTTGACAGCTCCGCTCCGCTTGATGACAACGACAGACAGCTGTTAAATAATATACACGGCAAAAAATGTATAATTATACTCAACAAAACCGACCTTGAGCCGCGGCTTAAAAAAGAAATGTTCGACGGCTTTGAGACGGTTGAAATTTCGGCGCGCTCGGGCGACGGGTACGAACAGCTTTGCCGCGCAGTCGGCCGAATTTGCGAAACCGAAATGCTCTCTCCCGACGACACCGTGCTTATAAGCGAGCGCCAGCGCGACTGTGTTTGCCGCGCGGCAGAGGCTGTAACCGCCGCGCGTGACGCGCTCGACTGCGGCATGACCCTTGACGCTGTCGGCGTTTGCGTAGACGATGCCGTGGCAGCACTGTTAGAGCTTACGGGAAAGCGTGTAACAAACGAAGTTTGCGATGAAATATTTAAAAGATTTTGCGTGGGAAAATAAGAGGAAATTATGATTAAAGAATACTTGGCAGAACAATACGACATAGCGGTAATAGGCGGCGGACACGCAGGCATTGAGGCGGCTTTAGCCCCTGCACGTTTAGGGCTTAAAACGGTTATGTTTACAATAAATCTTGACTGGGTGGGCAATATGCCCTGCAATCCGTCAATCGGCGGTACCGCAAAGGGCCACCTTGTGCGTGAGCTTGACGCTTTAGGCGGTGAGATGGGCAAGGCGGCAGACGCCACCACCCTTCAAAGTCGAATGTTAAACCGAGGCAAAGGCCCCGCGGTTTATTCACTGCGTGCACAGATTGACCGACGCGCTTACTCGGGATATATGAAGCACTGCGTAGAAGCCCAAGAAAATCTTGATGTTAAGCAGGCTGAAATTGTAAATATCGAAAAACGAAGCGACGGGCTCTGGCATTGTGTTACCCGACTGGGCGCAGATTACGGGTGCAAATGCGTTATTCTTGCAACAGGTACCTTTTTAGGCGGCAGGGTTTACATAGGCGAAGTAAATTACGAAAGCGGACCCGACGGCAACTTTCCCGCTACCGAGCTGTCAAAATCACTTAAAAAGCTTAATATTCCCCTTCGCCGTTTTAAAACGGGCACCCCTGCGCGCGTTGCGCGTGACAGCATAGATTTTTCAAAGCTTGAGGTTCAGTACGGCGACGAAAGCACCGTGCCGTTCAGCTTTTCTACCGACACACCGCCCGAAAATAAGGTGGTGTGCCACATAGGCTATACCAACGACGAAACAAAAAAAGTAATACTTGAAAACCTGCATCGCTCGCCGTTATATGCCGGCGATATAGAGGGTGTAGGCCCTCGCTATTGCCCGAGCATTGAGGACAAAATAGTGCGCTTTGCCGATAAACAGCGCCACCAAATGTTTGTCGAGCCTTGCGGCGAAAACACCGACGAGATGTATTTGCAGGGTATGTCATCATCACTGCCCGAAGAGGTGCAGATTAAATTTTACCGCACAATAAAGGGGCTCGAAAATGTTAAGATTATGCGCACGGCGTACGCTATTGAATATGACTGCATTGATCCGCTTGCGCTTTATGCCACGCTTGAAATCAAAGAACAGCCGGGACTTTACGGCGCAGGTCAATTTAACGGCTCGTCGGGCTATGAAGAGGCCGCCGTTCAGGGCTTTGTTGCGGGTGTTAACGCCGCGCACAAGGTGCTCGGCCGCGAGGCGCTTATACTTTCGCGCTCGTCTTCATATATAGGCACCCTTATTGACGACCTTGTAACAAAGGGTTGTTCGGACCCTTACCGTATGATGACCTCACGCAGTGAATACCGCCTGCTTTTGCGCCAAGATAACGCCGACGAACGCCTTATGCCCATAGGTCACGAGCTGGGTCTTATAAATGATGATGAATATGATAAGTTCTTGGAGAGAAAGCGACTCAAAGAGCAAGAAATCGAGCGTGTTAACCAAACATTTTTCGCTCCCAATGCAGAGCTTAACGAAATGCTTAATAGCCGCGGCACCGCTCCTATTACAACCGGCACCCGCCTTGCCGACCTGATTAAACGGCCTCAGCTTGACTATAAATGTTTGGCGCCGTTTGACACCGGCCGCCCCGAGCTTTCGGACGATATATGCGAAAGAGTAGAAACAGAAATTAAATATGAGGGTTATATAAGCCGACAGCAGGCACAGGTAGAAGAAATGCTGAGACTCGAAAACAAAGCAATACCCAAAGATTTCGACTATTCGGCTATAAAAGGCCTGCGGCTTGAAGCGGCAGAAAAGTTAAACAAAATAAGACCCGAAAATATAGGTCAGGCATCGCGCATATCGGGCGTCAGCCCCGCCGATATTTCGGTGTTGCTTATATATCTTTCAAAATAAAATTTCAAGAGGTTTTTATGATAGATTTTAACATTCAAAAAATCGTTCCGCTTTGTGAAGAATTCGGTTTGACCGTTGACGGAACCGTGTCAGACCGACTTAACCTTTACGGTAATCTACTTATCGAATGGAACGAAAAAATGAATCTCACCGCAATAACCGAGCCCGAAGAGGTTTTGTATAAGCACTTTTTAGACTGTCTTTTGTTTTTTAAGCATGTAAGCGTCGAGCCTAAATCAAAGATTATCGATGTTGGCACGGGAGCGGGCTTTCCGGGGTTGGTGCTTAAAATTGCCCGACCCGACATAGAGCTTACCCTAATGGACGGGCTTAATAAGCGTCTTACTTTTTTAAACGCCGTGCTTTCAGAGCTGGGCTTGCAGGCGCAAACGGTACATTCGCGCGCCGAGGACAGCGGAAAAAATCCGCTTTACAGAGAAAATTTCGACATTGCCTGCGCAAGAGCGGTTGCCAATCTGCCGGTACTGTGCGAATATTGCATACCGTTTGTTAAAGTGGGCGGTCATTTTGTGGCAATGAAGGGCGCTTCGGCAAATGAGGAATTACTGTCTGCTCAAAACGCATATAATGTTTTAGGCTGTGAAAAGCCGGTAATTATATGCGAAAATTTACGGGAAAATGAGTCGAGAGCCTTTATAATTGCAAAAAAAATATCGCAAACTCCGCCAAAATACCCAAGAATGAACGGAAAAATTGCAAAAAGCGCCCTGTAAATGGGGCGGTGACTTAAGAAAACATTGAAGCAAAAGACGGTTTAGCTTGACGGC
>CAJMBP010000068.1 GCA_905211675.1 uncultured Oscillospiraceae bacterium | reverse complement strand
AATTTTAAATTTACTTTATCAAAATATTTTACGACATCTTCCAAACTTTTTAAAGTTTGATAATCGAACATTCGCAAAAGTTCATTCAATTTAAATAAGTTATTATAAACAATAATGGTATAAACAAATGCAACAATCGAAAGCAACATTATGATTAGTCTAAGTTGTATTCCAGATAAATTTTCTTCTGATACAAACACCAAAGAGACGAAGAAAAAATAAAATACCGTTGCATATAAAATGCATTTCAGTCTAAATATGTACAATATTTTTTTAGGCTTATCCAAACTATCACCACCAATTTTTAACATTATATCATAAAATAGAACGTGATACAATATAAATAGTTGTATTTACAATTCCGCAATTTGCTTTGCAAAAAGGCAAGATTCGTAAATACAATTTTTTTGGGAGTTCTACCCGTTACGAACCACCGGCACCACGTCGTCGCGGACTATGTATCGTTCGCGACGACTTTTCTTTTGAAAAGTCATCGGCTCACTCATGCCGTAGTTCCTCCTTTCCGCAAAAAGTCACGCTCGCTACCAACTTTTTGCGGGTTCAGATCTATCTCAGAATTTTGCGGTGGCATCTTTTTTGCTACATCTTTGCAACCGAGCACCTCGCTACGCAGAAGCGTATTGAGGTGCTTCTTTTTTAGAGTTTTTGTCGTCGCGTTTTAAGTCAGCTATTAAACACCCATAAAATACCTCAAGAACTTTTGCCCCTGAAGTTTTACATTTCACTTATTCGCCATACTGCTCAATAAAACTATGCTTTTCTCCGCTGTCGCTGTCACGCCAACCGGGTATTGTTGCCATATTCACATTGTGAAGACTACGGAAAATATTATCGTCGGCGTCGGGGTTGGTTTTGCGCAGAGTTTTTACAAGCTCTTTCATTTCGTTTCTTTTTGAAAGCATTTCGTCCTCGGCGCTGTCGGCAGTAAACTTACAGGCACAGCGTAAAAAATGCAAATCGTTATAATTAGCCCACGCAATAACATCGCGTTCTTTTACCTTATATAAAGGTCTTATAAGCTCCATACCGTCAAAATTTGTGCTATGCAGTTTCGGAAGCATTGTTTTAATTTCCGATGAATAAAGCATACTCATAAGCAAGGTCTCGATAACATCGTCAAAATGGTGGCCTAATGCAATTTTATTACAGCCCAATGATTTAGCCTTGGCATAGAGTGCTCCCCTCCTCATACGCGCACACAAATAACACGGCGAGCCGCCTGCCGAATATGCTACATCAAAAATATCACTTTCAAAAATTTCGGCTTCAATTCCGAGTGTTTTTAAATTATACTCAATTAAACTTCTGTTGGCGTCGGTATAGCCGGGGTCCATGACTATAAATTTTAAATCAAAATTAACCTCTCTGTGGCGCCTTAACAGCTCCATACATTTTGCAAGCAGCATTGAGTCTTTTCCGCCCGAAATGCAAACGGCTATACAGTCATTTTCTTTTATAAGCTCATACTCTTTTACCGCACCCACAAAGCTGTTCCATATTGCCTTGCGATATTTTTTAATAATGCTTCGCTCTATTTCCTGTTTTTTTTCGAGTTGTCTTGCCACAAAATCACCTTGAATAAAAAAGTCGTTACCGTTATTATAACGGCAACGACTAATATTTTCAATAAAATTTACTATTACACCGATTTTTTAGTTGCAAGCTTGATAACAAACAGTGTTGCAATCATTAAAACTACGGCAATCGGTAAAACAATCAGCCAGTTGCTTACAAAACCTGCTATTATATAAGCAACAAACGAAACAGCAGCAACCGTAATTGCATAAGGCAACTGAGTAGATACATGATTTATGTGGTTGCACTGAGCGCCGGCTGAAGCCATAATGGTTGTATCCGAAATCGGTGAACAGTGATCGCCGCAAACAGCACCCGCAAGACAAGCAGACATACCGACTATGCCAAGCTCACTGCCTACGGGGAATATTGAAAGTACAATCGGAATAAGAATTCCGAAGGTGCCCCACGAGGTACCGGTTGCAAATGCAATAAGGCAAGCTACAATGAATATAATTGCGGGCAAAAGATTGCTGAGCGCACCTGCCGAGCTTAAAAGATTCTGAACAAATGTGTCGGAATCGAGTAGGCCTGTTGTATTTTTTAGAGTTGTTGCCATAGTGAGTATGAGTATTGCGGGAACCATTGCAATAAAGCCCTTGGGTATGCATGCCATTGCTTCTTTAACACTAATAAGACGACGGGCAACAAAATAAATAATTATACCTATAAGAGCCACAAGACCGCCCCAAGGCAAACCTACCGTTGCATCGGTATTGGAAAATGCGTCAATAAAGCCGAGCGAAGGGTTATAATCTGCATAATTGAATGACCATTCTTCACCCATACATCTACCAACATAGAAAAGCGAGAACACACATACGCCTATAAGGAAAACAATAGGAAGTACAAGGTCGATAACCTTGCCCTTGTTTGTTGCGGGAATCTCTTCTTCTTTTGCGATATCGTCACTACCGCTTGTGAACAGGTCGCCGTTTTCGGCATTGAGCTCATGCAATTTCATTGAACCGTAATCAAAATTCATAATACCGATTGCAATAATGAATACAAAGGTAAGCAAAGAATAGAAATTATAAGGTATAGCTTTGCAGAAGAGTGCAATACCTTGACCGTCAGGAGCATAAGACGAAACCGCAGCCGCCCATGAAGAAATCGGTGCAATCATACAAACCGGTGCTGCTGTAGCATCAATTATGTATGCTAATTTTGAGCGTGAAATTTTTGCCTTGTCGGTAACGGGGCGCATAACGGCGCCTACGGTAAGGCAGTTAAAATAGTCATCGATAAAGATAAGTACACCGAATAAGAAAGTAACGAGCATTGCACCAAACTTGCCCTTAACATGTGCTGCCGCCCATCTGCCGAATGCCTGAGAGCCGCCCGCCTTGTTAAGCAGCGCAACAATAATACCGAGTATTACAAGAAAGATAAAAATACCCGCACTGCCCGAAACAGCCGAGATAAAGCCATCATTAACAACGGTACCTACGGTATGTATGGGGTTAAATTCTGTTGCAAGCAGGCCGCCCGCAAGAATACCGATAAAAAGTGAAGAATACACCTCTTTGGTAAGCAAGGCAAGTCCGATTGCAATTACCGGCGGAAACAGTGACCATAATGTTCCTGCAGGGTTTGTAACTTTGCCCGTAAAGGCGCAAAGCACGCCAAACCCGATAATGAAAGCAATTATGAGCACTTTTGGAATGATTTTTTTTGCTGTCATAAGCTTTTCCTCCTAAAAATAAAACACGGCAACTCAGAGTTACCGTGAAAGAATACAAACACAGGATAGCTCTCCACAAAAAATGTGACAGTATATTACATATTTTGCAATACACCAACCGAATTACGGCGGATACCGTAAAACCGTTTCGGCGGCTTCCCCTTTCACGCTCAAGTTTATCCGAACTGTGCTGTAACGCTACTGATGGTTGCCGCGCCTCTATCAATATTTTTTTACATGCTAACATAATTTTAATAATTTGTCAATATATTATTCACCTAAGCAGGCTTTGCAGGGTGAATAGCCCGCTTTTTCAAGCTCTTCACGGGTTTGTGTACTCTCCTTTTTGTTTTGCGGTTTAATATCGCCTACCGACCGACAGTCGGGCAAATGAAATTTTTTACTGTTTTTATTTATTATATATGTAACCCCATTATTTTCTTTCGGTGGGTCAATACCGATACTTTCGCTTAAACTGCTGTCGCCCGTCGCATAATCGATAATTATATCGGGCTGTGCATTATACGCGAAAACATTAAAGCATATTGCTTCACCGTTATCTTCGACCGACTTGCCCTCCATCTGCACGCCCGATGCCAGCAGATTTTCACCCTCAAATATAGGTGTTACACGGTAAATAACATGATTATTTGTCTCTCTTACATAATCGGCAATAAGATTTTCAAAAGGCAGCATGCCCTCTGTGTTTAAATATCTTGTACCTGTTATAAGATTTTTTTCATTTGCATTTTCACCTGTTAACTGATATCCGATTAAATGACAACGGTTATACAAATATTTTCCGTCAACATTGTCATATTTAACGGTATGCCATCCCGAAGGCTTTATCATACCTATTGCACCGCGCTCTTCGGTAGGCATTATTTCGGTGCCTACACACGCCATTGCAACGCCGCAACGGCCGAGTGAATCAAGCGAAGAATACCTTTCGTAAGCCTTGGTAACTAAATCCGACTCTGAAAAATCAGGTTCATTATTGTTAATTATTACATACGGCTCTTCACCGAATTCAGGTATTTCGGATATATCATCAACCCTTGTATCGGTAACACCGATAAACAAAGAGTTTTGTCCGCCGATATCATTAGTAAACCAAACGCCGCAACCTGCAAGCAGCAAAATAAAAGATAATATTACAGATAATATTTTAATTTTATTTTTCATACTTAATTCCTCAAGGTATATTGTTTTATTTAATTATATCACCAATCGCTTAATAAAACAACATTATAAAAAGCGAACCGCAAATAATGCAGTTCGCCTTTACTTTATTGTTAGGTTTTACGCGAAAATCAGTTTCCGCATTCAATGCTTATGCTGTTAAATGTATCCAATAGGTCGTCAACCATAAGCTCCGACTTATCTACTCCTGCTTTATCGATTACCGTTTCACCGCCATGCATCATAATAATTCGATTACCGTATTCAACGGCGTATCTTAAATTATGCGTAACCATAAGAGTGGTAATATTCTTTTCTTTAACTATCTTGTCGGTCAATTCCATAATAATTTCAGCAGTTTTGGGGTCAAGCGCCGCAGTATGCTCATCAAGAAGCAGCAAATCCATAGGTGTCATCGTGCTCATAATCAGCGAAAGCGCTTGACGCTGGCCGCCCGAAAGCAAGCCCACGGGAACATTCATTTTGTCTTCAAGTCCAAGACCGAGACGTCTTACCGTTTCGCGATACTGTTCACATTTCTTTTTGTTTACCGCCAAACCGAAAGAATAGGGCTTTCCTTTATTTTCGGCAAGAGAAAGATTTTCAAGAATCGTCATGCTCGGCACGGTTCCTACACTAGGGTCTTGAAAAACCCGTGCGATGCGTGCGGCACGCTTGTATTCGGGAACAGAAGTGATGTCTGTACCGTCAAGAATTATGTTACCGGAATCAAGGGGTAATGTACCGCTGATAAGATTAAGCAAGGTTGTTTTGCCCGAACCATTCGACCCGACAATAGACACAAATTCACCTTTTTTTACCGAAAGAGAAAAATTGTTGAAAATGCAGCTTTCGTTAACCGTGCCTACATTAAAGTATTTATTGATATTATTAAGTTCAATCATCATGCCTGCAATCCCCTTTTCAACTTAGATTTTGAAGAAAAAAGCTTGGAAGACTTTTCGTTGAAAATAAGTATTAATGCAAACATTGTAGCATTAAGCAGTTTCAGATAAATACCGTTTTGGTCGATAAGCACGAGATAGTTAAGACACAGCGAATAGACGATGGCGCCGAAAATAACAGCAGTGGTATCCTTTATAAAACGGATACGCGAAAATACCGTTACGCCGATTATTACAGAAGCAAGTGCAAGCACTACCTTTCCGCTTCCGCAGGTGTTGTCATACTGCATATAAAGGTGTGAATAAAGCGCTCCCGACACGGCAACAAAGCCGTTTGCAAGGGCAAGACCTAAAATTTTATACTTGCCTACATCCTTTCCGAGTGATATTACAAGTCTTTCATTGTCACCCGTAGCGCGAAGCATATATCCCATCTTGGTTTTAAGGAACAAATCAATAACAAGCTTTACTGCAATCACAATAACCAGAAGTATTAAAAGAATTGCATAATCGCGTGCGCTTCTTCCAAAAGAGTCAATCAATTTTCCGTTGAAAACCCCCTCTATATTTTTACTTCTGTAAGAAAAAATTGTTGTTGTCTGACCGTTATCCGTAAGAAGAACGGTGAGCGCCAATGTTACCGACAGCAGCGCCGTCATAACGATAATGCCCGAAAGCAACTTTGATATGTTAAACTTCACATGCAATACGCCCGTTACCGTTCCGGCAATAAATCCCGATATAAAAGTAAGCATAATTGCAACAAACGGATTTACTCCCAGACGAAGCATTAAAATAGTACAGAAAATTCCTCCTAGAGGAAAGGTTCCGTCAACCGACAGATCGGGAAAATCAAGTATAGAATATGAGATATAAACACCCAGCGCAAGAACGGCAAAGCATAATCCCATTTGCAAACCGTCTATTGTCGTTGAATAAAACAGCATATAAACAAATCCTTTTTAATAAATAATTTACGGACTGAAAGAATTATTTTGCTACATCTGTAGCATTAAGTGCTGTAGGAGCATTAAGTCCAAACAGACTGCATACAGAGCTGTTATAGAAAACTTGCGGCTCGGAAATGTAAGCTACCGGAATATCAGACGCCTTTGTGCCGTTAAGAATTTTTGCAGCCGCTTCGCCTGCCGCTCTGCCTACATCAATATATTCAATAGATGCGCTCGCGACACAGCCAATCTTAACCTGCTCGATTTCGGAACCGAAAACGGGTATTTTCTTTTCGTTTGTTATAGGCAGAATATTAGTTTCGAATTTTCCTACGATTGTGTTGTCAAGCAGGTTAATAAAGCAGTCAACACCCCTGTCAATCAGGTCGTTTGTTTTGGTGTCAATGGTAGTAATGTCGGAAACCGCACTGTCTATTATCTCCATACCCGAATATTTTTTTGCAGCCTCTTTAAGATTTGCAACCTGAACGGGAGAGCTTGATTCATCGGTTGAATACAAAACACCGATTTTTATGTCGCTCTTACCCATTACGGTAGTAACAACCTCAAGTTGTTTTTCAAAGTTCGGAATATCGGAAGAGCCTGTTATATTTTTAAAGTTTTCCATAACCGTAGCATCGGTTACGGCACAGTAAACAACCGGTATATCATTGTCGGCAGCGGCATTTGCGGCGGCCACAGCCGACGGTGTTGCAATCGCCAAAATTACATCGGCATTTTTATTTACAAGATTATTAGCCTGTGTTTGAGAAACGCTTGGGTCAAAGTTGCTGTTTAAATATTCAACATTATAATCGTCAAGATTTATTCCGCTCTCCTCCAAGCCTTTTACAATTCCGTCATAACAGTTATCAAGTGACGCATGTGAACCGAATTTAATAATTCCTATTGTTTTTTTGCTGTTGCCGCAACCTGCGAGCATGGTAATAAGCATTGTAAATACAACTAATACAGATAATAATTTTTTCATGATGATTTGACTCCTTTAATAATATAATAGATGTTTGTGTTTTTAATAATAGCAATAATGTTAAAAAATATTATCAGAGTCGCCATCGTTCTTTTAAAACAAACATTAAAATCTCTCCTTAAAAAAATAAAAAAGCCCCAAGCATCAGTTATCGACGCTTGGGACGAGTTAACATAACACGC
>CAJMBP010000067.1 GCA_905211675.1 uncultured Oscillospiraceae bacterium | reverse complement strand
GTGGGCAACGAGCAAAGCGAGGCGATAGGCGCGTTGCGCCGGAAAATCCTTTATTTTTATCCAATCCGAATAATTGGTATGTCATCAAGCTGTTAGACTTGTATATAATCGTATGGTATGAGTTTTAAATTTTATTTATAAAGGTGTTTGTTCGTCGGAATTTATGCTTCTACCCCAGAGTAAACATACCTTTTGTTTTTGAATCTACTGCGTATTCAAAGAATATGGCTTTGTTTATGATAGCAAGGTAATCGTCAGAGTCGGCAAAGTGGTAAGTTTCTGCAATCAAATCAAGTGTTTCTTTGAGTTGGAGCATTGTGGCGAATTCATGCTTGCAAGTGCCTGTGCAGTAGCAATTGCATACAAGACCGCTTATGTCGCCGTTATGAAAATTAAACTCTACCTCATAAGGCTTTGAGCCGATCACAATTGCCCTGCCCCTACCGTTATTCAACTCAATATAAACAACATTATTATTCACGAAATAATCATACCCTCGGTCAGCGGTAGCTTTATCTATTACCATATCGCTGATGTTTGCAAGGTTAAACACCTCATCACCCTCGCCGAATGCAAATTCTTCCTTATCGTCAGAGGGGGCCTTGAACCAAGTGATAATTTGCTCAAAGTTCAATGCGCTGCTATCGGTTGTAATAAAGTGTGAGCCGGCAGGATGAAACTCACCTTTCACATCGGTATCGGCAACGCCTATAACACGCTTGTAGTCCGAAAGCTTAATTTTGAAAGTATAGTTTATATTAACCACACGACCGCGCAAGCCCTCAAGCTTACCTTCAACATAGACAATATCCCCGCGTTTAAGGTCAAACATATCGTTATAGTAAGAGCAGGTTAAATGTCTGTCCGTAAACAAAACATCTACCACAGACTTTTTTGCATTTGCCTGTGCGACTGTCGAAGTCTGCCCATCGCCCACGGCAGCGTTACCGCACTGTTCGTTTTCTGCTCTGAATCCAATCTTAAATGCCATATTGATATCCCCTTTTCTTTATTATGGTTTAATTATAATTTCTTCACTGTCCAAAAATACTCTCATTGAAAGAAAAAATTAAACAGTATATAATTTTTTGAATTAAATCGGCAGAACACGAGCTGTTTTAGGTAAATTTTTCTGTTTTTTGACTCACAATAAGGTTTAAATATATAGTTGACTTACAAATATGAAAGTTATATAATAACTACTGTAAACTGAATTTAATTTCTTTACAAAAGAAAAAGGAGCGTATTTTTATGGAAAAGAAATACTTAACCATTGTTTTTGATGACGGTCCGCGCGAGCCTATGTGCGAAATGATTGACAAATTTATAAAATACGACTTTAAGGCCGGCTTTGCCATTTACGGCAACAATATAAATGACGGCACCGAGCACATGCTTCGGTATGCCGCCGACAACGGATTTACGCTTGTTACACATTCGCAAACACACCCGCACCTTGAGAATCTTACAAAGCAAGAGATATTCGATGAGCTTACCGCACCTATGAACGAAATCAAAAAAAGAATAGGTTATACCGTAAAAATGGCCCGTTTTCCATACAACAGCTACAATGACACGGTGCTTGAAGTATCAAAAAGCTTAAATCTTGTATTACTCGGCCACGGAATGTATTGCGGCGCGGATTCAAGACCGGAATCCTCAGCCGAGACAATAGCAGCCGAAACGCTGAAATCCGCCTGCGACGGCGCAATAGCATGTATGCATGTGATGCCGAACACCTGTAAGGCGCTTGATACAATATTGCCCGAGCTTAAAAACAGAGGCTTTGAAATTGTCACCCCCGAAAGACTGTTTGAAGTAAAGGGTATTGACAAAATACCGCTGGATGTATATATAAACAATATTAACGATATAATATAGCAAAAGGCGTCTGACAGATTTTATGTCAGACGCCTTTTTTGATTGGTTTTTTATTATTTAAATCACTCTTACTCGGATTACGCCGTCAACTGCGGCAATTCGTTCTTCTATTTCAGAGGTTGCTTCAACATTTACATCAATCATTGTATATGCGTAATCACCGCGTGATTTATTGAGCATATTTTCAATGTTAACATTGTTTTCGGCGACAATACCGGTAATTGCCGTGAGCATATTGGGTATGTTTTTGTGTATTACACACACACGGTACTTACCGCTTCTCGGCATTGAAATTTCAGGCATATTAACAGAATTTGCAATATTGCCGTTTTCAATGTAATCAATAAGCTGCCTTGCCGCCATATCTGCGCAGTTGTCTTCGGACTCGGGTGTTGAGGCGCCCAAATGCGGAATTGCAATTACGCCGTCAACGCAAAGCATTTCATCGGTCGGAAAATCTGTTACATAAGCCGCAACCTTTCCGCTTTCAAGGGCTGATAGCATAGCATCCGAATTAACAAGACCGGCACGGGCAAAATTTAAAATTCTTACGCCCTGCTTCATCATGGCTATCGTGTCGGCATTTATCATATTTTTAGTGCTGTCGGTAAGCGGAACATGCACGCTGATATAGTCGCAGTTTTTATAAATTTCGGCAATATCGTAAATATGAACCGCATTATGATTAAGGTTCCAAGCGGAGTTTACCGAAAGGTACGGGTCATAACCATAAACCTTCATTCCAAGGTGGTTAGCGGCGTTTGCCACCATAACACCGATAGCGCCGAGACCTATAATGCCCAAGGTTTTACCTTTAAGCTCGGGCCCTGCAAAGGCGCTCTTGCCCTTTTCTACAAGCTTGCCTACGGCGTCGCCCTCACCCTTGAGGGTTTTTGCCCACTCAATTGCGGAAATAACGCGGCGTGAAGAAATGAGCATACCTGCAATCACAAGTTCTTTAACGGCATTGGCATTGGCACCAGGTGTGTTAAACACGACAATACCTTGCTCGGAGCATCTGTCAACAGGAATATTGTTTGTGCCTGCGCCCGCACGGGCTATTGCCTTTAACGTTTCGGGAAATTCAGTATCGTGAAGCGCCGCAGAGCGCACTATTGCTCCGTCGGCATTTTCAACCTCGTCGCCTACTGTGTATTTGTCGTCAAAAACCTCTAAACCCACTTTAGAAATTTTGTTATAGGTTTTAATTTTATACATTATGCGTTCTCCTCTTCAAATTTTTTCATAAACTCAACAAGCTTTTCTACACCCTCAACAGGCATTGCATTGTAAATAGACGCACGCATACCGCCCACGCTTCTGTGACCCTTAATGTTTACAAAGCCTGCCTTCTTCGCTTCTGCAACAAATTTTGCGTCAAGCTCGTCGTTGCCTGTTACAAAAGGCACATTCATAATCGAACGGTCTTCGGGCACAACCGTACCCTTGAACAGCTTGCTGTTATCAAGAAAATCATAAAGTATTTGCGCTTTTTTAACATTGATTTCTTTAATAGCTTCAAGGCCGCCCATTTTTTTAATCCACTTAAATGTAAGACCCGCAATATAAATTGCATAGCAGGGCGGTGTGTTAAACATAGAACCGTTTTCGGCGTGTGTTGAATAGTTGAGCATGGTAGGCGTAATATCCATAGCATTGCCGATTAAATCTTCACGGATAATTACAATGGTAACACCTGCGGGAGCAACATTTTTTTGTGCGCCTGCATAAAGCACGCCGAATTTAGATACATCAATCGGTTCGGACAATATGCAGCTTGAAATGTCGGCCACAAGCGGAACATCG
This sequence comes from uncultured Oscillospiraceae bacterium, assembly GCA_905211675.1. Lineage (GTDB taxonomy): Bacteria > Bacillota > Clostridia > Oscillospirales > Acutalibacteraceae > UBA737. The sequence continues at coordinate 4,236 of CAJMBP010000067.1, read as the reverse complement.
CCGGTGTCGGGCAATTCGTGATACTTTGTGCCGTAGATTGTGTTGTTCATACAAATGTGAACATAATCGGCCTCGGGGTCAAAATCTGCCGCGGTTGTTTTAGGAATATAAGAAAATGTTTTGTCGGCAGAGGACGCCACCGCGCGCGCCGCGCCGTAACGCGCCGCCTCTTTATAAGCCTTGTTTGCCCACTGGCCTGTAATAATGTAGTCGGCCTTTTTGTTTTTATTCATAAGATTAAGCGGAATCATTGCAAACTGTGTTGACGCGCCGCCCTGCAAAAACAGGACCTTGTAATTATCAGGTATATTCATTATTTCGCGCAGATTTGCCTCAGTTTCATCAAAGATTGCCTGATACTCCTTGGAACGGTGTGACATTTCCATAACAGATTGACCCGTTTGACCGTACTCCAACATTTCTGCCGCAGCAGTTTTAAGCACATCCTCTGGTAACATTGACGGACCTGCACTGAAATTATAAACCCTTGCCATAATATAGAAACCTCCGTATAGGGACTATTCCCTTTTTTATTTGCCCACTATTATATATTATACAATATGCAATGTCAATAGATTTGTTATTTTTTTATCAATATTTTTTGAAATTTTTATTTCGTTTGAATTTATTTGTTATTTTTTTAACAATATACTCGATTTTATAGCCGCTTTATCCCGGTGGATAGAGCGGCTTTCGGTTTTATCTTCTTCCAAAGTCAAAGTAATAACTGCTTTTAAGCGAGAAATTCGGATTATAATAAGGGTCGCCATTTTCAAGCTCGTTTTTCCACTTATTTTTAAAATACAGCATTTCTCTTCCGAAACGCTTTTCATTTTTTGCCTTTGCGTCAGAACCGCGGCTCAAAGACTCATAATGATAAAGTGTGCAAAACGGGTTAAATATATTAAGCAGGCCCTTTTTGCGCAATTTAAGGCAAAAATCAACGTCGTTATACGATACGGCAAGTTTTTCGTCAAAACCGCCGACAGCAAGGTATTCGGACCTTTTAACCATAAGGCACGCGGCTGTTACGGCGCTTACATCCTGTGCATAAAACAGCTTGCCCATATATCCCAAATTATTTTCATCGGCACCGCAATGAGAATGCCCCGCTGTATGATGTTCGCCGAGCCCCAAAATTATTCCGCCGTGCTGAACCTTTTTATCTGGATAAAACAATTTGGCTCCCACCGCGCCTACATCTTTTCGCTGTGCAAACATAAGCAATTCCTGTATCCAATTTTCGGCAATTACCTCAGTGTCATTGTTAAGCAACAGCAGATAGTCGCCGTCGGCATTTGCCACGGCATAATTGTTGATTGCCGAATAATTAAACGGCTTGTCATAAGAATATACTTTTATATTTCCGTTTTGTTTAAGACGGTCATAATAATCAAATATTTCGCTTTGTTTGCTTTGATTATCTATAATTATTATTTCATAATTTTTATATGTTGTTTTTTCGAGAATAGAATCAATGCAGGTTTTAAGAACACTGCTATTATCTTTGTTCGGTATTATTATTGATACCTTCGGCTCGCCCTCAATTTTGTATGTTACCCTGTAAATTGTAGGAAACGCCGGAGAGCTTTCAACCACCGCGTCAATACCCTTGCTTGCAAGAAAATCGCGAACTGCCGCCCTGCCCGCTTCAATAGCATAGGTTTTCGAGTTTATATCCATAGCTACCGAATTTGCGTGCGAACGCCAAAAATATAAAAGCTTCGGTATGTGAACCACATTTTCGGCGGCGTCGGTAAGCCTTAATATAATATCGTGATCCTGACTGCCGTCATACTTGCTTCTGAACATACCTGCCTTTTCAATAAGCCTTGCGGAAAAAACCGAAAAATGACAGATATAATTGTTTGCAATTAAATTATCATAAGCATAATCGGGTTTAAAGTGATATGAAATTATTGTTGATATGCTGTCGCCTAAAAAGGTTGCCTCATCGGTATAAACATAATCGGCGTTTTTAAAGCATATAGCCTTCATACATTCAAAAAGCGCAGAAGGGTGCAAAACATCGTCATGGTCGAAAAGCGCAATAAAATCACCCGTTGCCATTTTTATACATTCATTTGTGTTTTCCGAAATACCCTTATTTTCGGCAAGCTTTTTGTATTTGATGCGACAGTCATTCTCTGCTGCCTGCAAGCAATATTTTTCTACAAAAGCGTGTTCGCTGTCACTGCCGTCGGCAAGGCACAGCTCCCAATTAGCGTAGGTTTGGTATTGAACCGATTTTACCATTTCGTCAAGAAACTTTTTCGGCGTATTGTAAAGCGGAACAAGAATACTGAATTTTATGTTTTTTTCAAAAACAAACGCAGACTCTTCGTTTCTGCGTTTGGCGGTTATTTTACAACTGTATTGGTTACAGTTTCCGTATTTTATAAAGCGTCTGACAGCGTTAAGCTTTGCATATAAAATTTTTGCAAAAGCATAAAGACTCGGGTATCTTTTTAAAAAATTCTTCAGTTTTTCTTTTATAAAACCCATACCGAACTGCGCCTCCGATTAACGGTTTGTGTTTTTGTAGGCGTTGCAAACATCCATTGCGTCGCCTATCATTTTAATTTTGCCTTTTTCTAACCACACGCAATGCTTGCAAAGGCGCTCTATCTGTTCAATAGAGTGTGAAACTATTATAACGGTAGTATCGTCGTTCATCATTTGATTTATACGCTCTTCGCATTTTTGCTGGAAAAGAAAGTCGCCTACCGCTAAAATTTCATCAACAATAAGAATATCGGGCGTGGTAACCGTAGCAATGGCAAAGCCTATGCGCGCCACCATACCTGAAGAATAATTTTTCATAGGCACATCTAAAAATTCACGCATTTCGGAAAAATCAACTATTTCATCAAATTTTTCGTCCATAAATTTTTTAGAATAACCGAGCACCGAACCGTTAAGATAAATGTTTTCACGCGCGGTAAGCTCCATATCAAATCCGGCACCCAGCTCTATCAGCGGAGCTATGGTACCGCAGGTTTCAACCGTGCCCTTTGTAGGCTTTAAAATGCCGGAAATAACCTTAAGCGTTGTGCTTTTACCGCAGCCGTTAAGACCGACAATGCCGAAAACATCACCTTTTTTGATGTCAAATGATATATTGTCGAGAGCTACAAAATCTTCAAAATAGAGTTGTCTTTTTACAAGCTTTAAAAAATACTCCTTTAAACTTTCAAGCTTTTCCTTGCTCATATTAAAGTGCATTTCAATATTTCGAAGTTCAACTGCGTTATTTTGATCGATCATTTAATATACCTCTTAAATATGAAGAATAAATTTGCCTTCCGACTTTTTAAATACAAATGCGCCTATTACGAACGCTATAAGAGCCATACCGTTACAAATTAAATTTTCTGTCAAATCAGGTACGGTGCCATACATAACAATGTCTCTAAAATACTCAACATAGTGCGTCATAGGGTTAAGATTTACCACTTTTTCAATAAAATCGTGCCCTTTTAAAAGCTCCATAGGATAAATTATAGGTGTCAGATACATAAGCATTGTAAGCAAAACACCGTAAAGATGCTGTATATCACGAAAATACACCGTGGCGGCACTTAAAAACAAGCTTACGCCGCAAACAAAAATAAAGCAGTAAATTACCGGCAGCGGAAACAGAACTGCCGTAACAGTTGGAACCACGCCCTGAAAAAGCATAACAATTACCACGGCTATAAGCGTAAAGGCAAAATTGACCAGAGCAAACAAACACTTCTCTATCGGGAATATATATTTAGGTATATAAACCTTTTTAATAAGCGCCGCCGAATTTAACACCGATGTAAGTGAGGAAGATGTGGCTTCCGAGAAAAAGCTCCAAATAGAAAAGCCCACTATATAATAAGTGGCAAAGTTATCTACCTGTATTTTAAGCAGCTTACCGAATACCGTGGTAATAACCAGCATGGTAAACAGCGGATTTAAAATGCTCCACGCAATACCCAAAACAGAGCGGCGATATTTAACCTTAAAGTCTTTTGAAACCAAATTTTTAAGCAGAGGAAAAAAGCGCTTCATATCGCTTATAAAATTAACCTTGTTTGTAACTGTTTTAGCCAAGTCATATACCTCACATTTAATACAAAGTAATATAATGGTAAAATTATTATACCATTGTTGCAGTCATAATGCAAGAAAAAAAGCAGAAGATAACTAACAGGTGATGATTATAATGATTTCTACAGTTATCAGAACGGTTGTTTTATATATTGC
>CAJMBP010000066.1 GCA_905211675.1 uncultured Oscillospiraceae bacterium | reverse complement strand
TTTTAATGAAGAAATGACCGACAGCACACATATAGAAATGTTTTCAAACAAAAAAATAATTTTAGACGGCTGCAAAAGTATTTTCGATTATCAAAACGATTATATTAAACTCAAACTGAAAAAAGGGCATATCACGGTTTTGGGCACCGATTTTTTAATAACGGATTTTGAAAATGAAAAAATAATTATAAAGGGTAAAATTTCATCAATCGAATTTTGTGTTTAGGTGGTTATTAAATGATTTGGCTTTGGCGATATATCTTCGGTTTTTTAAATATAACTCTTTACGGCGAAAATGCCGAAAGAATTTTAAACATTGCCGCAAAAAATAATATAAACCTTTGGAATTTATGCTGTAAAAAGGGGAATATAACCGGCAATATCGGAATTAAAAGTTTTATAAAATTAAGATATGTAAAGCGTGGTGTTAAATGCAAAATCAAAATAAATCAAAAAAGAGGTCTCGTATTTCATACAAAAAAATACATAAACCGCACAGGATTTTTTTTGGGTGTTTTTTTATTCATAGTAATTCTTACCCTTCTTTCAAACTTTATCTGGGTAATTAAAATAGAGGGCAATAAAAATATACCCGACAGCGAAATAATCGAATCTTGCAAAGCAATAGGAATCTATGAAGGAATGTACAAAAAAAGAATAAATACAAAATATGATTCTCAAAGACTCCTTCTTATGCAAAACGGCGTCGCATGGGGATTTTTCAACATTTCGGGTAGTGTGCTTACTTTAAACCTAAGTGAATCTGAATTTTCAGATACATCCGAACACCAAATACCAACCAACATCAAGGCTTCGTATGACGGAAAAATAAGTAAAATTGATGTGACCTCCGGTGAAGTTACGGTTAAGGTAGGGGATATAGTTTCAAAAGGCGACTTGCTGGTTTCGGGCATTTCGGAAAGAAATTCAAGTAAACTGTTTTTGCATTCAGACGGGGTAATTATTGCCCAAACAAAGCGAACTTTTTCGGCAAGCGGTGATTTTATTCAAAAAGTCAAAACTAATACCGAAAGGTCAAAAAATCATTATACCGTTGAATTTTTCAAACTAAAAATACCGCTTTATGTCGGAAGTGTTAAGGGCGATTATAACTATACCTGTAAAGTTAAAAATTTAAAACTGTTCGGTAACAGAATACCAATTAAAACAGCAACCGAAAAATATGCCTTTGTTGAAGAAAAAACGGTAAAATACAGTAAATCCGAGCTTGAAAAAATACTTTTAGAAAGCATAAAAAATCAGGTTGAAAGCAGTAATTTTATCTCAATAACCGAAGCAGACCGTGAAATTAAAATTACCGACAGCGGTATGCTTATAAATATCACTTACCTTTGTGAAGAAAACATAGCATTATCGGAAAAAATAATATTGAATACTCAAAATTGACTTTTAATGTGCATTTGGTGTATAATATTATAATAATTATTGTAGGAGAATAACAAATGGAATTGCTAATTGATATAGAACGGGTTGAACAGCTCGTTGACCTTTTCGGCAATTTGGATGAAAATATCAAAAGGCTCGAAAACAAGTACAATATTTCAATAACATCACACTCAGGGCAGTTAAAGTTGACGGGTGAAACGGTAAATGTTACAAATGCATCCCGTGCGATAAAATGTCTGCTTGAAATTATCAACAAGGGCGAAACACTTACGGCTCAAAACATTGATTATGTTATAAATATGGTTCAAGACGGTGAAGATGATAAAATTTCAAGCATTACCGACGCCAACTGCATCTGCGTCACATCAAAGGGAAAACCTATAAAACCAAAAACTCTCGGTCAACGCCGTTATGTTGAGGCGATTCAAAAAAACACAATAACAATCTGCGTAGGCCCCGCAGGCACGGGAAAAACTTATCTTGCGGTGGCTCTTGCCGTTAACGCTTTCAGGGCAAAACAGGTCAATCGCATAATACTTACCCGACCGGCTGTAGAAGCTGGTGAAAAGCTTGGCTTTTTACCGGGTGACTTGCAACAAAAGGTTGACCCGTATCTTCGTCCGCTTTACGATGCCCTTTACGATATGTTAGGCGCCGAGAATTTTCAAAAATGTCAGGAGCGCGGCGATATTGAAGTTGCACCTCTTGCTTATATGCGCGGCAGAACGCTTGACGACAGCTTTATAATACTTGACGAGGCGCAAAACACGACCCAGGAACAAATGAAAATGTTTTTAACAAGGCTCGGATTTAACTCAAAAGCGGTTGTAACGGGCGATATTACGCAAATTGACCTGCCGGGTGACAAACGATCTGGTTTAAAACAAGCCGTTAAAATTTTAAAGGGTATTGATTCTATTGCGATTACACAGTTGAACGGTAAAGATGTTGTCAGACACCGACTTGTTCAGGAAATTATTAAAGCGTATGAAAGAAACGGTGAAAAGAATGAAAGTAAAGGTTAATATAGAAAATTCACAAAAACGAATGCCGCTTCCCATAGGAACAAAGCTTTTGGTAAGAAAAGCCTGCATAGCAACTTTAACAGAGGAAAAATTTACAGACGACGCCGAGGTTGATGTAACATTTGTTGACGACGAACAAATTAAGGAATATAACAGTCAATTTCGCAATGTTGATAGGTCTACCGATGTTCTGTCTTTTCCGTTAGGTGAAAACGGGGTTTATGACACCGACCCCGAAACAAACAAAAAAATGCTCGGTGACATTGTAATATCGGTTGAACATGCAGTAGCGCAGGGTGAACTTTTCGGTCACGGTCTCAGACGTGAAATTGCATATCTTACGGTGCATTCTATGCTTCATTTACTCGGTTATGACCATGTTGATGAAGGCATGCAAAAAGCGATTATGCGCGAAAAAGAGGAAATAATCCTAAAAAAACTCGGACTTTCGGTAACAAAGGTTTAATCGGTGATATAATGGAACAAAAATCTGCATTCATTACAATAATCGGCCGACCTAATGTGGGAAAATCATCCTTGCTTAACAAAATTGTCGGTCAAAAGGTAGCAATAGTATCGGACAAGCCGCAAACAACAAGAACAAAAATAATGGGTGTTGTAACACAAAACGATACACAGCTTGTTTTTATCGATACTCCCGGCTTTCACAGGCCGCATAATCTGTTAGGCGACAGTATGATTAAAGCTGTAAAAGACGGTTTGAGCGATGTTGACGGGGCTGTTTTTGTTGTTGATGCCTGTCCAAAATTTAAATTTGATTTTGAAAATCTTCCGCCGGCCGAGCTTAATCTTCTTGAAACCGTAAAAAATAAAAAGCTCAAGTGTGTTTTGGTTATCAATAAAATCGATTTACTTAAAGAAAAAGAAATTCTTTTTGACATTATCACCGCATATTCAAAGGCGTATGACTTCGACGCGGTTATTCCGGTTTCTGCCAAAAGCGGTGACGGCATTGATATTTTGCTTAAAGAAATAAAAAAATTTGCGAAACCGTCGCCTCATTTTTTTGCCGACGACGATTTTACCGACCAGCCCGAAAAGGTTATGGTTGCCGAAATAATTCGCGAAAAAATTCTTCATTGCATTTCAAAGGAAATCCCTCACGGCGTAGCAGTTGACATTGAAAAGTTTTATGAAACCGACGCTTCAAACGGCGAGCCGCTGTTGCATGTCGATGCCGTTATTTACTGTGAAAAAAATTCCCACAAGGGTATAATAATCGGCAAAGGCGGCGAAATGCTGAAAAAAATCGGTACGCTTGCGCGCCGTGATATCGAAAACTTTTTCGGTACAAAAGCTTCAGTTAAGCTTTGGGTAAAGGTTAAAGAAGATTGGCGCAACCGTCAGGGCTTTATACATACATTCGGGCTTGACAATAACTGATTTTTTTACTTAAATTTCCTACCATAATATTGTTTTTTACCGCCACACTAATTTATGGGGCGATATTATGGAACAAAATAAACAATGGTTAAAATTTATAATAACAGGCAAAATCGACAATTATTTAAATTATAAAAACGAATGTCAGAAAAATGAAATTTGCGGGGGTGAACATAATTCGAATTTCAACAGACGGCCTTGTGATAAAGGAAACGAGTTACGGTGAAAGCGATCGTCTTATCACCGTAATAACGCGTGATTTAGGAGTAATAAGCGCCTATGTAAAAGGGGTAAAAAGCTTTAAAAGCAAACGAAGCCCGGCCACAAGTCTTTTGTCATACTCCGATTTTATTATCGAGAAAAAAGGCGATACATACAGAATAACCGAGGCTTCCGCAAACAAGGTTTTTTTCGGTGCCGGCAGTGACATTGTAACGCTTTCAATAGCCCAATATTTTTGTGAGCTTTGCAATATTTTCAAGCCTGTTGAGCAAGAATCGGAAGAATTTTTAAGGCTAATACTTAATTCACTTCACTTTTTGACAGAAAAAAAGCGTTCTCCCGAGCTGATAAAGGCGATAACCGAACTTAGAATATCGGTTATTTCGGGTTATGCGCCCAATATTATAGCCTGTAACGGCTGCGGAAAATTCGAAGATGCGGTTATGTATTTTAAGCTTGATGACGGCACACTTTACTGTGATAACTGCCGTAAAGAAAACTGTGTTTCAATTACGCTTACCGTGCTTAAAGCAATGCGGCATATTGTATATTCAAAATTCGAGTCGCTGTATTCTTTTGATATACCCGAACAGTCTGCGAAAGAGCTGTCAATGCTTTGCGAAAATTATATAACCTACCAAACCGAACATAAATTTTTAACCCTTGAATTTTTAAGAGGACTTTTTTAAATGGAATATAATATTTTAAAACATTCAAAAACGCTTGAGCTTGACGCTGTGCTGCAAATGCTTGCAGCACAAACGGCAACCGAAGACGCACACGCCAATTCGCTTAACATAGTTCCCGATACGGATATTAAATCGGTGAAACGAAATCTGGGGCAAACCGAAGCGGCTTACTTGCTTATTTCTAAATATTCGAGCCCGTCTTTTAACAGTGCAGTTAACATTTTACCCCAGCTCACCCGCGCACAACTCGGTGCAACGCTTACTCCCGGTGAATTGCTGAAAACGGCAGATGTTCTCAGGTGTATTCGCGAGCTTCGAGCTTGGCGTGATAACTCATCGACAGAACATGAAACCTCGATTGATTATTTATTTAACGCGCTTATACCAAATAAATTTTTAGAAGAAAGAATAACTTTTTGCATAAAATCCGAAGATGAAATATCCGATTCCGCGTCCGGTACTCTGTCTGATATACGGCGAAAAATAACATTAAAAAGCGCAAAAATACGCGAAAATCTTAATAAAATTATACGCGGTCAAACTTCAAAATATTTGCAAGATGTGGTTATTACACAGCGCGACGGCAGATTTGTAGTACCCTTAAAAGCCGAACACAAGGGTGAAATTCAGGGTATTATACACGACACATCGTCAAGCGGTTCAACACTTTTTATCGAACCTATGTCGGTTGTCGAGGTTAATAACGAAATCCGTGTTTTAAAATCAAAAGAAGCCGACGAAATAAACCGTATATTAGCTGAAATTTCTGCTGTTTGTGCCGAGTTTGCAGACAGCATAAAGCAGTCTTACAACGCACTTATAGAACTTGATTTAATATTTGCCAAGGCAAAGCTCGCCTACAAAATGGGTGCAATTATGCCTAAAATCAATGACAGTGGCTTTGTTTATTTAAAAAGGGCACGGCATCCATTGATAAATCAAAAGTCCGTAGTGCCGATTACGCTTTCTTTAGGCGGCGAATATGACACACTTATTATTACAGGACCAAATACCGGCGGTAAAACCGTTGCACTTAAAACAACCGGTCTTATGTGTCTTATGGCAATGTGCGGGCTTATGATTCCCTGTGACGACAACAGTGAAATTGCCGTGTTTGATAAAATTTTTGCCGACATCGGTGACGAACAGAGTATTGAACAGTCTCTTTCAACCTTTTCATCACATATGGTTAATATAATCAGCATTCTAAACGAATGTACCGACAATTCGATTGTACTGCTTGATGAACTTTGTGCAGGTACTGATCCGATTGAAGGAGCCGCGCTTGCAAAAGCTATTCTTATTACATTGGCCGAAAAAGGCGTAAAAACTATTTCTACCACACATTATCCCGAGCTTAAATCTTATGCCGTAGATACGAATAGGGTAGAAAACGCGAGCTGTGAATTTGATGTAAGCACACTTAAACCCACTTATAATCTTATAATCGGGCAGCCCGGCCGTTCTAATGCCTTTGCAATTTCGCAAAAACTCGGACTAAAAAAAGACATAATTTCACTTGCAAATGAGCAGTTGACCGAGGACGACCTGCGTTTTGAAAAGGTTGTTGCAAGCCTTGAAAAAGCCCGTCAAACAGCCGAATCGGAGCGCCGTGAAATTTCAAAGCTTAAAGCACAAATTACCGAAATTAAAAAACGCAGCGAACAGGCCGAATATGATTTAAAGTTAAAACGGGATAAAATAATTGAACAGGCACGCGAAAAAGCATCTTCGATTATCGAAAGTACCCGCAGTAAATCAAATATTCTGTTAAATGAACTTGAAGAAGCAAAAAAAGAATTAAACGCGCAAAACGCCGCACAAAATCTCGATATGGCAAGGCGCAGCTATAAAAGTTCATTGCAGCAAATGGAAGATACTGTCAATCCCGTACTTGAAAACAATACGGGAGAGGGCCTAAAAAAAGCACCAAAAATAGGTGATATTGTTATTCTCAAAAGCTTTAACCGAGACGCAACCGTAATTAAAGTCGAAGAAGGCAAAAAGCAGCTTCAGGTTATGTCAGGCTCGCTTAAAATGTGGGTTAATTTTGCAGATTGCAAATTTAAAAAATCTAATTCTCAGTCAACCGAAGCACCTAAAAAGCGCAATATCACAGGTATTACTTCAAGAATAGACCGCAATGTAAAAACCGAAATAGATATAAGAGGTTTAACCACCGACGAGGCGCTGTTAGAGCTCGACAAATACATCGATGAAGCTGTTTTGGCGGGAATCGGTACCATTACCGTCATTCACGGCAAAGGAACCGGCGTTTTGCGAAAAAATGTTCAGGCGCACCTTAGAAGCCATCGAAACATCAAGAGCTTTCGCACGGGTCTTTTCGGTGAAGGTGAAAACGGAGTTACCATAGCAGAAATTGCAGATTGATATTAAGCATATAAAAAGCGACAGAGTTTTTAGCTCTGTCGCTTCTTGTTATGTTAATTATTTTTATTTGAATTAAATCACATAACCGCCGTTAACACCTAAAACCTGACCCGTTATGTAATCGGCAGAGTCAGAGGCTAAAAATAATGCCGTAGCAGCAATTTCGTCGGCATTACCCATCCGACCGAGCGGTATATTCTCAACAAAGGCATTTAGGTCTTCTACGCTTATATTAGAATTCATTGCCGTATCGATAAGGCCGGGTGCAATAGCATTTACGGTTATTCCGCTGGGTGCTAATTCTTTTGCCAATGCTTTTGTAAGACCTATAACACCGGCTTTGGCCGCGGAATATGCAACCTCACATGAAGCGCCTACCTGCCCCCACATAGACGATATATTTATTATTTTTCCAAACTTCTGATTCACCATAACGGGAGTAACCGAACGACAGCAATTAAATACACCCTTTAAATTAACATCAAACACACGGTCTAAATCAAAATCTTCGGTTTGTGTTATAAGTCCGTTAAACGCAACACCGGCATTATTTATAAACACATCGACCGAACCGAATTTATAAACTGTTTCTTTAATAAGCAAATCGGTTTCAAGCTTATTGGTTACATTGACCTTAAAAGGCATAACGCTGTAACCCTGTGAAGATAGGGAAGAGGAGAGCAACTTTGCCGTTTGGTAAGAATCGTTATATCCCAGCACTACATTATATCCTTTTCTCGCAAAAAGAATAGCAGTCGCAGCACCTATTCCTTTTGACGCACCTGTAATAATTACTGTTTTTTCCACAAAAATACAACTCCGTAAAATTATTTTAAAATATTATATCTTTTTGCGATGTAAATTGCAATACATCTCTCATTTCATCCCTCATTTCATCCCTCAAAACCTTGAGAAATTATTTTAGGGATGCCA
>CAJMBP010000065.1 GCA_905211675.1 uncultured Oscillospiraceae bacterium | reverse complement strand
AAAATTTGAAATTTTAGTTATTTTTTTAAAAAATTAATATAATTTTTGCCGAATACTGTCAAATTTCAAACCAATCTTGTTTTCGGCGAATTCAAACAATCAACTATTTTTTGTGTAACGGGTTTAATATTACAGTTATTATTGGCATAGCAAGATTTGTCTATAAATTATGATACATTTTACTTGCAAATGTTGAACTGTATTTGTAAAATTAAAGCATAGACAAAACATAAAAGCGAGATGAATTTATGCTTAAAGTTACAGTTTACAATGAGTATTATCACGAAAAAAACGACGATGATGTAAAGGCAATCTACCCGTGCGGAATACATGCTGTTTTAAAAGAAAAGCTTACCGACGATGAAATAACCGTTAACACAGTTACGCTCGACAATGTTAATGACATTACCGATGAGCTTTTAGAAAACACGGATGTAATGATTTGGTGGGGACACATGAAGCACGGCGATGTGCCCGACGAGGTGGCAAAACGCGTTCAGGAGGCTGTCGTTTCGGGAATGGGAATAATTTTTCTGCATTCGGCGCATCATTCAAAGCCATTTAAACTGCTTATGGGCACACCCTGCTCGCTCGGTTGGCGTGAAAACGGCGACCGCGAATACCTTTGGGTATGCGACCCGTCGCACCCCATTGCAAACGGCATTGACCGTTACATAAAGCTTGAGCATGAAGAAACATATTCGGAGCCGTTCAGCATACCCGAGCCCGATAAGCTCATATTTATAGGTAGCTATGAATGCGGCGAGGTATTCAGAGCGGGTTGCTGTTACCGACGCGGATACGGCAAAGTATTCTATTTTCAGCCCGGTCACGAAACCTACCCTACCTATCATAACCCGCAGATTATAAGTGTTATTAAAAATGCAATTCATTGGGCTTATTCCGATTACCGCAAAAAAATTGACTGTCCGAACATAAAAAAGATCGAGGGGTAACATTATGAAAAGGAACTTTGCAGTTATAGGCTATGGCGGTCAGGGTGCTTGGCACACACGCCAAATACTTGCAAGCGATGTTGCAGCACTTGCAGGCGTTTATGATATTGACCCCGTAAAAAACGCTCTTGCCGGGCAAAACGGAATACACGCCTATTCCTCATTACAAGAGGTTTTAGATGACAGCAATGTTGAAACGGTTGTAATTGCGGTTCCAAACGACGACCATAAAGAACTTGTTGTAAAATCACTGAAAGCAGGCAAAAATGTAATCTGCGAAAAGCCGGTTGAAATGTCGGTTTGTGCCTTTGATGAAATGACTGACGCCGCAAATAAGTCGGGTAAGCTTTTTACGGTGCACCAAAACAGACGGTGGGATGTCGACTATTTGGCAATGAAAAAAATTGTCGAATCGGGTGAAATAGGCGAGCTTATAAATATTGAGTCCCGTGTTCACGGCTCTCGCGGCATTCCGAGCGACTGGCGTTGCACAAAATCGCACGGCGGCGGAATGATTCTCGACTGGGGCGTACACCTTATCGACCAGATTATGCAGATAATTAAAGAAAAGATTGTAAAAATTTACTGCACCGAAACACATATTACCAACTCCGAAGTAGATGACGGATTTAAGCTTACAATGTATTTTGAAAGCGGAAAAACCGCTTATGTCGAGGTGGGAACATACAATTTTATCGCCCTTCCGCGTTTTTATATGCAGTGCAAAAACGGCAGTGCAATAATCGAAGATTGGCGCAAAAACGCCCAAGTCGCGCATATGAAGGCGTGGAACGAAAAGGATGTTCTGCCGGTTCAAACGGCGGCGGGCATAACCAAAACTATGGCTCCGCGTGATGATATAACGCTTGACCTTTACGAAGCCGAACGCCCGATAAGCGATGTTCACGATTTTTACCGCAATTTCTGTGCCGCTCTTGACGGTAAAGAAGAACTTGCAATTAAACACAGCGAAGTTCGCCGTGTAATGCAGGTAATGGAAGCGTGCTTTGAATCTTCCGCCAAAAAGCAGGCTCTTGAGGTAAATATATAATGTTAAGGCTTGCAACCGTCGGCACAAGTGCGATAACCGAAAAGTTTTTATCGGCCTGCCGCTTGACCGAAAGGTATGAACTGCACACCTGTTGTTCAAGAACGGCTGAGACGGGCAAAGAATTTGCAAAGGCACAGGGCTTTAAGTCTTTTTCGACCGATTTGACAGAGGTGGCGAAAAACCCAAAAATCGATGTCGTTTACATAGCCACGCCAAATGTTTTTCACTATGAGCAAAGTAAACTTTTTTTGGAAAACGGCAAGAATGTTATATGTGAAAAACCGATTACAACCGACTGCGCAAAATATGACGAGCTGCTCTCTGTTGCCGATAAAAAGGGCCTCATATATGCCGAAGCCATTATGTCGCATCATTCAAAGGGCCATAAAATACTCAAAGACGCATTAAAGCAAATCGGGAAAATTTCGCAGGCGCGAATTGATTTTTGCCAGCTTTCAAGCCGATATGAAAAATTCAAAAGCGGTGAACATGTTAATATTTTTGATATGTCGCTCGCCGCCGGAACTCTTATGGATTTAGGCGTTTACTGCGTGTATGCGGCACTTGATTTACTTGGCAAGCCCGACAGCATTTGCGCGTCTGCCTCTTTTGCGAAAAACGGCGCCGACCTTTCGGGCGGAGCGGTTTTAGGCTATAAAGATTTCACAGCCGTATTGTCTTACAGCAAAATAGGCGAGTCGGCAATACGCTCCGAAATAATAGGTGATCTGGGCGTAATAAAAATCGGCTCGGTATCGCAATTTGCCAATATTTCACTTGTAAAAGGCGGAAAAGAGCGGCTTCTTTTCGGTACGTCCGAACATTCGGAAATAATGCAAGGTGAAGCTGAAAAATTTGCCGATTACATTGAAAATTCAGCCGCTTTTTTAAGCGACTATAAAGCCGCCTGTAAATTAACCCACAATGTTCATACATGTATGGACTTAATAAAACAAAGCGCAAAAATAAAATATCATTTAAAGGAGTTATGATTATGAAGCTCGGTATTGTAAGCGCAATTTATGACGGATTCACCTTTGAAGATGCGGTCGAAAACGCCGTGAGCAACGGTTGCAAATGTATGGAGGTCGCCTGTTGGCCGCAGGGTAAGGCAGAAAGAAGGTATGCGGGTGTAAGCCATATCGATGTAGATAACACATCAGCCGATTACATTGCATATATTAAAGATTTCTGTGCCGAAAAAGGCATTGAGATTTCCTCTCTTGCTTTTTACCCCAACACAATGGACGGCAACATTGAAAAAAGAAACGGCGCTATAGAACATCTTAAAAAGGTTATCAATATGAGCGCACTATTGGGCGTTAATACGGTTACAACCTTTATAGGCAGAGATCAAACAAAAACAGTAGAAGAAAATTTAGAACTGTTTAAAGAAATTTGGCCGCCTATTATTAAATTTGCCGAGCAAAAGGGCGTTAAGGTAGCTATAGAAAACTGCCCTATGCTCTTTGGCGCAGAGCAATGGCCGGGCGGACAGAATCTGTTTACCACCCCTGCCCTTTGGCGTAAAATGTTTGAAATGTTGCCGAGTGACAATTTCGGAATCAATTATGATCCGAGCCATTTTATCTGGCAGCAGATTAACTACATAAAGCCTCTTTACGAGTTTAAAGACAAGATTTTCCACGTTCACTTTAAGGATATTAAACTATATCCCGATAGGTTAAACGAGGTTGGAATAATGGGCTATCCGCTTGATTATATGAGTCCGAAACTACCGGGACTGGGCGATGTTGACTGGGGCAAGTATGTTTCCGCTCTTACAGATATCGGCTTTAACGGATATGCCTGCATTGAGGTTGAAGACAAGGCATTTGAAAGTTCCAAAGAACGTATTTTGGATTCAGTAGAACTTAGCTGCCGCTATATGCGTCAGTTCGTGATATAAAAATTATTTTTTAGGAGGAAAAGATAATGGCAAATGTTGCAGGCTTAGACGCTTTCAAGGAAAACCAGGAAACAGCTGTTGTTGACGCGTCTAAAAAGGTTAAAATCGGTATTATAGGTACAGGTTGGATTGCGGAATCACACATCAGCGCATACAAGAATATGCCCGATGTTGAGGTCGTTGCAATGGCAGACCTTGTTCCCGGCAAAGCGGAAGCTTTCGCAAAGAAGTTTGAAATTGAAAACTGCCGCTTCTATGAAAGTGACGAGGCTTTATTAGCCGCCGAAAAGGATTTGGACGGCGTTAGCATCTGCACCTACAACGGTACACACGCCTCCTGTGCTATTAACGCGCTTAACGCGGGCGTAAATGTTATGCTCGAAAAGCCCTTTACCGTAACCCTCGATGAGGCGGTAGAGGTAATGAAGGCTGAAAAGAAGAGTGGCAAGATTCTCACCATAGGCTTCCAGCCCAGAATGAGCGAGAATATGAAGATGATTAAAAAGATTGTTGATTCGGGCGAGCTCGGAAAGGTTTATTACCTACAGGCAGGCGGCGGTCGCCGCAGAGGTATCCCGACCCCCTTCGGCACTACCTTTATTGAAAAGGAAACCGCGGGTATCGGCGCTGTAGGCGATATCGGCTCTTACTCCCTTGATATGCTTTTAGGCGCTGTCGGATATCCGAAGCCGCTTACCGTTTCGGGCTACAAGTCCGCTTACTTCGGCACAGACCCCGCCTATTACCCCAACCACCCCGAATATGCCGAAAAGTTCGGCGTTGACGATTTCGCCGCCGCTTTCGTTCGCTTAGAGGGCGATATTATTCTTGACTTCCGCATCTCGTGGGCAATGAATATGGACACCTGTGGCGACGCGCTTATTTTAGGTACAAAGGGCGGTCTGCGTATCCCCTCTACCGAGTGCTGGAACGGCGAGTTCGACACTCCCCTTAAGATTTACAAGACCATCGGCGACCAGACCGTAGAATACACCGTACCGCTCAAGCCCAAGGAGGGTTTGTTCGAAAAGAAGCTCCGTGCCTTTGTTGACTCTATTAAAAACGGCGGCACAGCAACCGTTCCTTCAAGTGAGATAATTTACAATCAGGCTATTATCGACGGTATTGTTAAGTCAGCCGAAGCGGGCAGAGAGGTTGAAATCACCATTCCCGAAATTTAATTTTATAAAAATAAGGGCAGCCCATAGGGTTGCCCGAAATCAAAAGGAGAAATGAATTATGTACGATTTTCCGATTGCTTTACAGCTTTATTCGGTAAGAACCGATATGGAAGCAGATTTTGAGGGCACCCTCAAAAAGGTTAAGGAATTAGGTTATGACGGCGTTGAGTTTGCGGGACTTTACGGCAAATCCGTCGCAGAGGTTAAAAAGCTTTGCGAAGAGATAGGTCTTGTTCCGATTTCCGCTCATGTTCCTTACAGTGAGCTTTTAAAGGGTGATGAAACCTTTAAGGCATATGCCGAGATAGGCTGTAAATACATTGTTATTCCGTGGATCGGCGCAGAGTATCTCGCGGGCGGCGAGAATAACGCCGAGTTTATAGAGAATGTCAAGAAGTTTGGTGAGCTTGCAAACGCCAACGGTATGAAGCTTTGCTACCATAACCACGATTTTGAATTCCAGAAGGTTGACGGCGAATACAAGCTCGACCGTCTCTACAGCGATGTTTCGGCAGACCTGCTTTTAACACAGCTTGATACCTGCTGGGTAAATGTAGGCGGTGAAAATCCCTCCGACTATATCCGCAAATATAACGGCAGAATTGAAATCATCCACCTTAAGGATTTTGTCGGCGGCAAGAGCGAGAATATGTACGGACTTATCGGTGCCGACGGTAAGGAAAAGGCGGAGGATACCTCAAAGAAATTTGAACTGCGCCCGTTAGGCTGCGGCATTCAGGATTTTTCCGCTATACTTGACGCTTGCAAACATGTTAATGCCAAATGGGTAGTTGTTGAGCAAGACAGTGCTAGTATGGGCAAAACCCCGCTCGAATGTGCCGAAATCAGTATTAACTACCTTAAATCAATTTTTTAAGCTTGTCCGAATTGCTGCGGTATTCCGCAGGCGACATTTGCATAACAAGCTTAAAGGCACGGTTAAATGACCGTATTGTTCCAAAGCCGACCTCTTCGGAGATGTCGGCTATTTTTTTGTCACTTTCTCTGAGCAGGTTGCACGCCTGTGAAATTCTGATATTGTTTATGTACTCATTAAAATTCTGCTTTAATCTTTGGTTGATAAGGTGCGATATATAATATTTGCTCAAGTGCAGCTCTTCTGCCACAAGGTCAAGCGTTATATCGTTTTTGAAATTATGTGTACAAAAATCAATAATACTATAAAAAGCAGATTTATTTTCGGCGCTTACGGTTTTAAGAACAAGCTTAGGAAGCACAAGGCTCATAATAATATTGATATACCCGCTTATACAAGTGTTTTTATATTCGCCCTCGGCGGTGTGTATTTTATTAAATAGTTCTTTAAGCTCGGCACATTCAGCGGCTGAAATGCAGTTTTTATCGGGTATGCTTTTAGATATTTCGGACGAACAGCCGTAAATAATATCGGGCGAAAAAACAATTACCGCGTATTCTCCCCTTTGCAACGTTCGGTAGTAATGCACCTGATTAGGAAAGGCGATGAACATATCGCCCTCATTAAGCAGGTAACTGTTTTTGTCGGAATATGCAACCGATTTGCCTTTTTTTACATATATAATTTCAATCTCTTTATGTATATGAATCAAAGAAGATAACGCTTCTGTGTTGAAACATTCTATGGGTTTTATTTTATTTTCATAAACAATTTCCACACGCTTCACCCCCTGTTTTTACTGTAATATAACATAAGTTTTATGTTTTTTCAAGAAAAACAGTTAGGTTTAATTTGTTGATTTGGCGGACAGTCAAGAACGCCTGTCGCTACAAATATTTTATATCCGTGCGTAGCACACATCACTTATTCACTATTACCTCTTACCTATTACCTGAAAAAGGCGGCGTCAGCCGTCTTTTTTGCACTGCGTTCCGTCGTGCTTGATTTCGTAATTATCTTTATAAATAAGGTCGCTTATAAAGAAAAAACTCAAGCCTTGAGGTTGTGAGCCTCCCTTGTGTAAAGGGAGGGGGACCGTTTTAGCGGTGGAGGGATTGCTTCACGCATAAATCTATATATTCGCAAACACCTCTAAAATTTTGTTTGATTTCATTGTTTGGTATTCTAATAATAATAAATCCATACTGCTCGAGAAATTTAGTGCGCTCAACATCTTTATCAATACCATTTTTCTCATAATGTTGTGAACCATCAAGTTCTATTATTAACTTTGCTTTTGCAGAATAAAAATCAACAATATATTTACCGATTATTTTTTGCCCATTAAATCTTATGGGATATGTTTTTAAAAAATCATACCATAAATGTCTTTCCTCGGGTGTCATATTTTTTCGCAACATTCTGCCAACACCGATAAGCGATTTATTGTGTTTATATTCTATGACAATCCCTCCGTCTCGTTCCTCGACACCTCCCTTTACACAAGGGAGGCTTTGTTTTTATTTACACTTATTATAATATTTCAAAATGCATTATGTCAATTATTTTCAATTTTACATTGCGTTCCGTCGTGCTTTATTTCGTAGTTTTCCTTTAAAATCAAATCACTTATAAAAACAAACTCATACCCCTCGTCTTTAAGGCATTTTAAAATTGTCGGCAATGCTTCGGGGGTGTGGTCGGCATCATTATGAAAAAGCACAATACTACCATTTTTAACCTTTTTACTACCCTATCGAAAATACTTTGCGGCGTAGCGTTGTCTTTCCAATCGAGAGAGTCAACATTAGATACAAAAGTAATGATATAACAAGAACTTGCAATATTTTCTTAAGTGTGATAGAATATTTTAAAAAATTAAGGAGGTTTGAGATATGTTTGAATTTATTATTTTAATTGGTATAGTTGCGTTGGTATATATTTTCGCCTTGCTTATGAGGGCTTTTGCAAACAAAAATAACATTTGTCCTCTATGCAAACAAAAGATAGGCATGAACTCTATCATTACAAGTGATAAAAGAGTTGTTTGCTTAAAGTGTTGCAGAAAAGCTGGTATTAAACTACATAACACACGTGCTT
>CAJMBP010000064.1 GCA_905211675.1 uncultured Oscillospiraceae bacterium | reverse complement strand
TTACCGCCGCTATTGACGAGGGCGTAAAAAAGGTAATATGCCTTTCTACCGATAAGGCGGCTTATCCCGTTAACGCAATGGGTACATCAAAAGCAATGATGGAAAAGGTGATAGTCGCAAAAAGCAGAACCACTAAAACCACCGAAATTTGCTGTACCCGTTACGGCAATGTTATGTGTTCTCGCGGCAGTGTGATACCGCTTTGGATAGACCAAATAAAAAGCGGTAATTCAATAACAATTACAGAACCGACAATGACAAGGTTTATTATGTCGCTTGAAGAGGCAGTAGATTTGGTGCTGTTTGCTTTTGAAAAGGGCGAAAGCGGCGATATTCTTGTTCAAAAAGCGCCGGCTTGCACTATTAAAACTCAGGCAGAAGCGGTATGTGAGCTGTTTGGCAGTGATAAAAATAATATAAAGGTAATCGGCATTCGCCACGGTGAAAAAATGTATGAAACATTGCTTACCAATGAGGAATGTGCCAATGCGATTGATTTGGGCAAATTTTACCGAGTTCCTTGTGATAAAAGGGGACTTAACTATGATAAGTATTTTGTAAAGGGTGACACAAACCGCAATTTGCTTAGTGAATTCAACTCTAATAACACCGAGCTTTTAGATGTTGAAGCGGTAAAAGAGAAGTTACTGTCACTTGAATACATTAAGGCTGAACTTGCGCAAGAGGAGGAATGATATTGAAAGTTTTAGTAATGGGCAGTGCCAATATTATCGGTCAAGTCGTCGGCTTATTTTTTAAGGAAAACGGCCATAGTGTCACAGGATATGATTCTGAGCCTTGCGAATATTATTATTCAATACAAGAAAGCCTTTATAATTTAGACTGTATAAAAGAAACGATACAGCAGGGTGATTATGACGCGGTATTTAACTTTACTGCTGTGGTTAATCAATACGCAGAAGAAGATAAGGCAGAAGCTTCATATATCAACTGCTTTTTACCGCACTATCTTGAAAAAATAACTCGTAACACAAAAACGGTGATTGTTCACAGAAGTACAGACTGTGTTTTTTCAGGCAAAAAAGGCAGTTATAGTATTGATGATATTCCCGACGGTGAAAGCTTTTATGCCAAAACAAAAGCAATAGGTGAGTTGATAAATCAAAAGGATATTACCGTAAGAGTATCTTTAATAGGTCCTGACCCTGATTCTAACGGAGACAGTCTGTTCCCTTGGTTTTTGCGTCAAAGCGGTGATGTAAACGGATTTACCGATGCTATATGGACAGGCGTTACAACTGTCGAGTTTGCGCGTGTAATAGAAAAACTTTTGTTGCAAAAAGCACATGGACTGTTTCAATGCGCACCCGATACTTCAATTTCAAAATATGAACTTTTAACAATTTTTGAAAAGTATTTTCCAAATAACAGAAATGTTATACCGATTTCTAAATGTAGGGTAGACAAGTCCTTAATACCGTTTATGGGTGAATATCGTGTGGATATACCGAATTATGATACAATGGTTGCCGATATGTTATCATGGGTAAAAAAACATAAAAAGATATATAAAAATTTTGAGGTGTAAAAATGAGTAAATTAAAGTTAATGATTGTTATGGGAACAAGACCTGAAATTATCAAACTGTCTGAAATTGCCAAAAAATGCGATAAGTATTTTGACTTAAAAATTGTTCATACAGGTCAAAATTATGATTACAATTTAAACAAGCTGTTTTTTGATGAGCTCGAGGTAAGAGAACCCGACTTTTATTTGGGTGTAGTGGGTGATAATTTAGGTCAAACCATGGGTAATGTTTTGGCAAAATCGTATGAGCTTTTTGAAAGAGAAAAGCCCGATGCAATTTTGGTTTTGGGCGATACCAACTCCTGCCTTTGCGTTATTTCCGCAAAGCGTTTAAAAATTCCGATTTTTCACCTTGAAGCAGGTAACCGCTGCAAAGACGAGAATTTGCCGGAAGAGGTTATCCGTCGCATTGTTGACGTAACAAGCGATGTTAATCTGTGCTATTCTGAACACGCGCGCCGTTATATTTTGGACTGCGGTGTAAAACCTGAAAATACATATGTTGTAGGCTCGACAATGGCAGAGGTTTTAAACGCACATAAAGACCAGATTGATAACAGTGATGTTTTGGAGCGCTTAGGACTTCAAAAGGGTAAATATATTCTGCTTTCGGCACACCGTGAAGAGAATATTGATATTGAATCAAACTTTTTTGCACTTATGAACGCTGTAAATGCAATGGCAGAAAATTATGATATGCCGATTCTTTACTCCTGCCATCCGCGGTCTAAAAAATATATCGAGCAACGCGGTTTTGTTTTTGATAAGCGCGTTATTCAGCATGAGCCATTGGGATTTTTTGATTACAATAATCTTCAAAAAAATGCCTTTTGCGTTGTTTCCGACAGCGGCACTATTCCTGAAGAGGGCTCTTATTTTAAATTCCCTGCAGTTTCTATCAGAACTTCGACAGAACGCCCCGAAGCTATGGACAAGGGTGTGTTTACAATCGGAAGCATTACCTCCGAACAGGTGTTGCAGGCAGTTGATTTGGCTGTTGCCATGAAAGAAAACGGCGATGACGGACTTACCGTACCGGCTTATGCCGACACAAATGTATCGACAAAGGTTATAAAGCTTATTCAAAGCTATGTCGGTATAATCAATAAAATGGTTTGGAGAAAGTTTTAGTACAAATATTTAATAAATGAGGATATACAATGAGTGAAACAAGCTCTGCAAAAAGACTGAGCATAAATATAGTCGCACAACTAATAGCTTTTGTAGTAAATATCGGTATAGGCTTCTTTTTAACACCCTATATTATTAAAACTATCGGCAGTACCGCTTACGGTTTTGTCGGTCTTGCAAACAACTTTGTAAGCTATGTTCAAATTTTAATAACGGCATTAAATTCAATGGCAGGTCGATTTATTGCAATCAGCTTTTATAAAGAAGATTATGAAAATGTAAAAAAATATTATACATCGGTTTTATTTGCTAATTTGTTTTTATCGCCGGTGATATCAATTCCCTGCACGCTGCTGTTGATTTTTATCAACAAGGTAGTAGATGTGCCAAACTCAATTCTTTTTGATGTGCGCATATTATGGGCTTTGATTTTCGGCGCAATGCTTGTTTCTATAATAGGCAGCATATTTTCAAATGCGGCCTATGTAAAAAACAGATTAGAACTTATTTCACTTAGAAATATTGAGTCAAATGTTTTTAGAGCAGTTATTCTAATCGGTGCTTTTTCGCTTCTTGTGCCAAAGGTGTGGTATGTTGGCCTTGCCACCTTTATAAGCGGCGTATATGTGATTTTTGTTAATATGTATTATACAAAAAAGCTAATGCCGATGGTAAAGATTAAGCGAAAATATTTTGATTTTTCAAAAATTAAAGAATTAGTGTCATCGGGTGTTTGGAACAGTGTTTCTCAACTTGGCAATGTGCTGTCAACCGGTCTTGACCTATTGATAACCAATTTGTTTGTAGGCGCCGACCCAATGGGAATAGTAGCGATTTCTAAAACCATACCAACATATATTCAGTCATTATTTGTTACTGTGGCAAATGTTTTTGCGCCTCAACTTACAATAAGCTTTGCTAAAGATGATAATGAGGGAATGAAATCTCAGCTGCTTTTTGCAATGAAATTGATGGGATTATTCGCAAGCATACCGGTGTCATTTATTGTTGTTTTCGGCAAAGCGTTCTATCAGCTTTGGACACCTACCAAAGATGCCAAAATACTTGTTATGTTGACAATTGTCACTGTTTTAGAATACCCGATATCTTTGATTGTATATCCGTTAGAAAATATATTTGCAACATTAAATAAGGTTAAAAGCTTATCAATAATTACAATTATAACTGCATTATGCTCTTGCGGCAGTGTTTTTATTCTTTTGCAGTTCACAGATAATGTTTATTTAAAAATGCTTATTGTTGTGGGGGTAAGCACCTTCTTTAATATAATCAAAAACGGTATCGTTGTGCCGATTTACTGTTCCCGATTTTTGAATATTAAGTTCGGTTGTTTTGGTAAGATTATTTTAAAGAGTATTATTTCTACCGTGATAATGACCTTGATAATTTATGCATTTGGTTTGTTTTTTAACGCTGACAGCTGGATAAAATTGATTTTTGCCGCTTTGCTTGTCGCAATTTTCGGCTTTATGCTTAATTTTGTTTTTATATTAAGCAGAAACGATAAAGAAGCATTTTTAAAAATTATATTGAAAAAATTGCATAGGTGACAATATGTTAAATAATATAAAAAAGTATATAAAAAATCACAAAAAACTAAATTATTTGCAAAGATGTATTCGCCGTATGGGTGACAGCGCTTTTGTTGATGAGGTCCTTGAAATCGGTAAAAATCCGCTCAGAATAAATATACAAAAATTGGGTGACAAAAACGACGGCAAGCTGGTTTATATTGCTCAAACCATGGGTTGTGACGGTTTGTTTGCCGAATTGAGATTTTTACTTGCCGAAATATTTTTTGCCGAGCGTTTCGGTATGGTGCCGGTGCTTAAAATACCAAAGACATCTTGTTATCATGAAAATCACCCTGTTAACGGCACGACTAATACTTTTGAATATTATTTTTGCCCTGTGTCTGATATTAGTTTGGAAGACGCCGAACAAAGTTGCGCCGTGGTTGAACACAATTATTATCAACGCTTGTATATTGAATCTGTTTACGGTATGGATTCGGGATATATGCCAAGTGATGATTATATGAATGCAATGGCAGATTTGGTTAAGCGACATTTAAAATTAAATGAAGTGTGTAAGCCTTTTATTGAAAACAGTATAAAAGAAACGATTGGCGATAAAAAAACATTGGCAGTTCATGTACGCGGTGCCGATTTTAAACGCCATTATAAAAATCATCCTAATATGGTATCGACCGATGAATATTTATCGGCAGTAGATACGGCTATGAACGAGAATGCTTTTGAACAAATATTTTTAGCTACAGATGATTTAGAAGCAATTGAAGTTTTTAAATCAAAATACGGTGACAAGGTTGTATTTTATAACGATGTTATCAGAACCGATGGTGATGAAACCGTAATGAAAAGCACATCTGAACGCGAAAATCATCATTACAAATTGGGTCTTGAGGTGCTTCGTGATATGTATACATTGTCTTGTTGCAACGGTATTATTGCCGGACTTTCAAATGTAAGTATATTTGCCCGTATTGTAAAATTGAGTCGCGGATCCGATTTTGAGTTTATGAATTACTTGAATAAGGGGATAAAAAAATGAGTGATAATACTTTAAATCAAAAGGTTAGTATTATTATTCCTGTTTATAATGTAAGTGAGTATTTGGAACGCTGTTTAAACAGTATTTTAAATCAAACATACGATAATATTGAGATTGTGTTAATTGATGATAAATCTACCGATAACACATTATCAATGTGTTTATCGTTTAGTGAAAAGTATGATACTGTTAAGGTGGTCGCTTTAGAAGAAAATTCAGGTGCTGCGGCAGCAAGAGTGGCGGGCATTAACGCTGCAAGCGGCAGTTTGTATATGTTTGCCGACGGTGACGATTGGCTGCATCCTAAAATGGTAGAACAAATGGTTTTAGCTGTCTGTAAATACGGAGTCGATATTTTTCAATGCGGACAATTTATTGTTGAAAGCTTTAACCGTGATTTTGATGATATTGATTTTGATTCTTATAAAGTTTCGGTATTTAATTCTAATGAAGCAATAAGACAATTGTATGGGGCAAGTGATGTAAGCGGTTATAATTATTTGCTTTGGAATAAAATTTATTCCGAAAATGTTATTAAAAACACGGTTCTTCCCACAGATAACCTAAAAATCAATGATGTTCCTTTCATTCCGCGTTTATTGTCAAATGCAAAAACAGCGGCAATAAGTGAAGTGCCGCTTTACTATTACTTTCAAAGAAATAATTCAAATAATGAAAGCACAATGGATGCCACTAAAAGTGATTATTTTAAAATGTCTTATGAACATTTTAAGGCTTTTAAAAATGTTTCTGATTACTTTAAAAATCAGAATAACGAAGAACTATACCTTTTAACAAGTAAATATACTTTAATATATTCGCTTTCCGTTTTAAAAGCGAAAAATGCAACTAAACAGGCAAAAAAACAGGCTATAAGTGCCGTAAAGTCTATTCCTGCAAAGGCTTATAAATATTTACCTATTAAAAAAGTTTTGGTTTGCAGACTGTTTAAATTATTTGGATAAAGAGGATGTTATGAGATTAGTGATTTTAGGAGCAGGCGGACACGGAAATGCGATTTACGATGCAGCGTTTGCCAACGGAAATTATGATGAAATAATTTTTTTAGATGACCACTACGGTGAAGATTGCAAAGCAATAAATTATGGGCCTACAAAAACAAAATGCCATTTATCGGGCAAGTGCTCTGATTATAAAAAATTTATAGATGATAATACCGAGATATATCCGGCTTTCGGTAATAATGAAGTAAGACTAAAATGGCAAAAAGAAATTAAAAATAACGGCGGCAAGTTACCTACAATTATTTCAAAATTTGCCTTCGTTTCAAGATCGGCTGTGATATGCGAGGGTACGGTTGTGCTTCCCAAAGCTTTTGTCGGTGCGGGTAGCTATATATCAAACGGCTGCATCATTAATGCCGCTTCAATTATCGATCACGGTTGCTTTATAGAAGAGGGTGTACATATAAATGTTGGCGCAGTCGTTATGGGTGAAAACACAGT
Source organism: uncultured Oscillospiraceae bacterium (assembly GCA_905211675.1). Taxonomy (GTDB): domain Bacteria; phylum Bacillota; class Clostridia; order Oscillospirales; family Acutalibacteraceae; genus UBA737. The sequence goes on along the minus strand of CAJMBP010000064.1, from coordinate 1,461 downwards.
CCCAAGGTTGTCGGTTATAGAGGCGGACAGGATTGTAAAACGCCGAGAGTTATATGTGGGTGAATGATGTGAAAAAACTACTTAAAAAGATTTTAAAAAATGCGTTTTTTACAAAATTATTTAATCTGTTGCACATAAAATATAATGGTAAAAAAGGCAATCAAGTTAAAATAAATTCTTTAATCAGATGCAAAGGTAAATTTTTCTTTTCTGAAAAATCTGAGAATAATGATGTTTTTGTTAATGATGATTGCACGGTAAAGAACCTGACTTTGCGAGTATTTGGCAACCACAATGTAATCATTATTGAAAAAGGATGTTATATCGAAGATTTAACTGTTTGGATTGAGGACGATAATAATACCGTTATTATAGGTAAAAATTCAAAACTTTGCGGTAATCTTAAGTTAAGTTGTATGGAAGGAACCAAAATTACAATTGGTGAAGACTGCCTGTTTTCAAGTGAAATTGATGTGCGCACAGGTGACGGACATGCAATGCTTGACGAAAACGGTGCAAGAATTAACCCCTCAAAAGATGTTAAAATTGACGAACATGTTTGGGTTGGCTATAGGGCAATGATTTTAAAGGGCTCACATATACATAAAAATTCTGTTGTCGGCGCAAATTCAACGGTGACAGGCGATGCAGGTGAATCGGCTGTCGCTGTTGCGGGCACGCCTGCAAAAATAATTAAAAGAAATATAAATTGGCATTTCGACCGTGATTTTGTTAAGAAAAAAGGTAAGAGTTTTGAAAAAATTGCAGGCGATATAATGTAACTTCAGAACCGATGTAATTTAAATGAGAAAGGGTGAAAGAATGGAAAAAGAAATTTTAATAGATATATTGCGTTCTGCCCTCGTCCAAAAGCCTGTGGTTTTGCCTGAAAACTTTAATATTGAAAATTTGTATAAATTATCAAAAAAGCATGATGTTCAAAGCATGGTTTCCATTGCGTTGCAAAACTTAGAATATGATGTAGGTGAAAAGTTTAAGAAGTCGGAGATTTTGGCTTTTTACACATCTGAGCAACAGCGCTTTGAGTTAAACGCTTTTTCAAAATTATTAAATGAGTATAAAATTCCGTTTATATTATTAAAGGGTGCCGTTATAAACAAATATTATCCACAAGATTATATGAGAACAAGCAGAGATATTGATGTTTTGGTATATGAACATGATATTTTGAAAATTTTCAATCTGTTGAGTGAAAAACTGTCGTACACTTCAAAAATGGACACTAACGATCACCATCGCTCTATGAACACTCCTTCGGGTATGCACATTGAGTTTCACTATTCATTGTCGGATGATAATGCTTTACCTGTTAAAAATGCTTTTGATAATGCTGTGTTGCTTGACGGGAATCTTGTGCTGGATGATACTTCATTTTTTACTTATCATATAATTCATATGGCAGGGCATTTTAAAAGCGGCGGCTGTGGCATAAGGTCAATA
>CAJMBP010000063.1 GCA_905211675.1 uncultured Oscillospiraceae bacterium | reverse complement strand
GCGCTTACCGCCGACCACATTTCGCCCTCGGCGATAATGAAAAATTCTATAAATATATATTTTTGCGCCTTTTGCAACTCTTCAAGAAAACGTGGAAAGAACTTTTCACCCGGCGCCAAAAACTCGGCAGATGAGTTTTTATAAAGGGGAAAGCCCGATTCATTTGTCAAATAATCTGCCTGCCGCGAATGAAGCCCGTCACTGTAACGCAGAGTTTCATGAATTTCGGCATCATCGGGTAGTTTGCTTATATATTTGCTTTCGCATTTTTGCATTTTGCGTTTAACATGCGGAAATACGCGCCCGCCGCCGAGCAACATATATGCCGTGACGCCGAAAATAGGCACCGCCAAAATAAATATTATCCAAAGAATTTTATAGCTCGATTTGCCGCTTTTGTTGGTTATATAAAACACGGTTATAACCGCAAGCACGGTGCACAGTGTATTTACAAAAAGATAATGCTCGGAAAGACCCCTGATCATTACAACAAAAAATACAATCTGCACCAACAGCGAAACTGCCGAAAATACAATATGCGTTGGAAAAGGTATTCCGCGTTTGTGTTTAAGCTTTGCCTTCATTACCTCACCCCTGTTTTGCCGTGTTTATTATACACAGTAATATTAACATAAAATTATGAATAAATCAAATATAATTACAAAAAATCTCTTGCAACCGATATTACAAGAGATTTTCGATATATGTTTATTCAGATTTATTATTACACTTGCTGCAACACGAACAAGCTTTACAGCCCGACCGACAACCTATACATTTAACGCCCTTTTTCTTTTGCCTTACAATATACACTATAACTGCGGCAAGAATAATAACCGTAAGTCCGAGAACTACATAATCACCGATACTCATATACTCAAGCCTCCTGCTTATTGCGCAATTATTTTTGGTTTTGAATTTGATTTCAAATCACTTTCCGCTTTTAACCTTTTGTCGGTATGTATAATAAGCGCCGTTATAATACCCGCTATGCAAGCCACGGCTGCTAAGCCCGGTATAAAAGCATTACCGAGTGAGCCTGTTTCAATAAGCGTGCCTATTTGATAAACAAAAAACGCCACCGTAAACCCAACTGCAAACTGCAAACCTATGCCGCCCCAAAGCCACTTTGTGCTCTTCATTTCGGCGTTCATAGCACCTATTGCCGCAAAACAGGGCGGACTGTAAAGATTAAACATAAGGTATGCAAGCGCCGCCGCTTTTGTAAGACCCATAACTGCCGCGACATCGCCCGCTCCGCCTACAAGCTCTAAATTTTCGGTATCAATAAAGTTTGTAACCGACAGGCACACCGCCAATGTGCCGACAACATTTTCTTTTGCAATAAAGCCTGTAACAGCGGCGGCTGCAAGCTGCCACGAAAGCACACCGATAATAGGCACCAAAAGATATGCAAACGGACTTGCAATAGATTCAAGTATAGAGTTGCTTGCGGTTTCGTTTGCAAGAGTGAACTTCCAGGTGAATGTCTGCATAAGCTGAACTACCGTGTTGCAAAGCAAAATAATTGTAGCGGCTTTAACAATGTAAGCCCAACCGCGCGAGCACATTGATTTAAATGCTCCCCAAAAAGAAGGAACCTTATATTCGGGAAGTTCAATAATAAAAAATGATTTGCGAATCTTGTGACCTGTAATTTTGTTTATAAGCAACGCACCAAAGAATATAAGCGCTATGCCCGAAAGGTAGCAAACCGTGCTTACCCAGCCCGCATTTTTAAAGAAAACACCTGCAAAAAGCGAAATCACGGGTATTTTTGCGCCGCAAGGCATAAATGGGGCTAGCATTGCGGTCGCTCGGCGCTCGCGTTCGTTTCGAATTGTGCGGCTAGCCATAACACCCGGCACCGCGCAGCCGATTGAAATAACAAAAGGAATAACCGATTTTCCCGAAAGACCGACCTTTTTAAAAATCGGGTCAAGCAAAACGGCTACACGCGACATATAACCGCAGTCTTCAAGAAGCGCTATAAGAAAATACATCACCATAACAAGCGGCAGAAAACCGACAACCGCTATTACGCCGCCGATAATGCCATCAATAAAGATTGCATGTAAAAGGTCATTTGTTACAAAGCCGCCTATAAGGCTCTGTAACGATTCAAGCCAGCATGTAATCAAGTCGGCGATAGGTTGACCCACCCAAACCTGTGAAATCTGGAACACGAGCCACATAACAACCGCAAAAATAGGAATACCCAGCCATTTGTTTGTTAGAACTGCGTCAATTTTATCGCCTGCATTTTTATCTTTGGTTAAAATTTTACGCGTTTCAACCTGCTTTACAATACTATTTACAAAATCAAAACGCCTGCGGTCAGCCTCTGTAACAGCTTTTTTGTCGGAAAGATCGACTTTGCCGTCATTGTAGGGCGCGATCTGTTCTTTGCCAACCGAATCAATAGCGGCCTTTACAACATTTTTAAGACCTTCTGCCGAAATTGATACAGTGTCGATAACAGGACACCCAAGTTTTAAAGAGAGTATCTCATCATTTATTACAGTTTGTTTTTTTAGGTTTATATCACTTTTATTGAGAGCTACAACAACAGGTATTCCAAGCTCTAAAAGCTGTGTTGTAAAGAAAAGACTTCGGCTTAAATTTGTAGCGTCAACTATGTTAATAATAACATCGGGTTTTTCATTTTTTACATAAGCGCTTGTAATGCTTTCCTCAGAAGTGAAGGGCGACATTGAGTAAGCGCCCGGCAAATCGACCGCGATTATCTTTTCATCACCGTCTGTAAAAGCCTTTTTAATTTGGTGTTCCTTACTGTCAACGGTAACACCCGCCCAGTTGCCGACCTTTTCGTTGCGTCCGGTCAGCGCATTATACATGGTGGTTTTACCGCTGTTTGGATTACCCGTTAATGCAATTCTCATATTTTTTCCTCCTTTAAATTATAAACACATTAAAATATATAAGGCTATTGCCTGCAAAATTCAAGTTAGCCTATGCTAACTCAAAATCAAAAAATTAAGCTCCCGCACACTACGAGTTTATTCAAAAACCTTGATTGCGGCGGCAAGCGCATTGTCAATGCTGTATCTGCTGTCTTTTATAGATACAACACAGGTCTTTTTTTTACGGGATACAACGGTAATGGGCTCACCGCTGTAACAGCCAAGTGAAAACAAAAATTCGTCTAATTCTTCATCATTTGTAAAAATGTCTTTTATTATGTACTCTTTTCCCTCAACAGCAGTTGTTAAATCCATTAAACTCACCTCGGTTAGCTTATGCTAACTAAAATATCTAAAATATTGGTTAGCCTCTGCTAACCACTTTGACATAATACACCCGTTTCCACTATTTGTCAAGTGGTTTTTCAAAAATTTTTAAAAATTTTGTCCGACTTGAAATTTACCGCCATATATGATATTATATACACAAATGAGGTGTTTTTATGCATTTGCAGGAATCGGGCGAGATGTATATTGAGTCTATTTACATTTTAAATAAAAAGATAGGCCATGTGCGCTCTATTGATGTTTGTGAATATTTAGGCTATTCAAAGCCGAGCGTAAGTCGGGCTGTCGGTCTGCTTAAAAACGGCGGATTTGTTTTAACGGATGAAAACGGTTATCTGACCCTTACAGAAGCCGGACTTGAGGTCGCCGAAAAAATGTATCAACGCCATATTATACTGTCACAAATGCTTATGAGGCTTGGAGTAAGTGAGGAAACCGCCGTTCAGGACGCCTGCAAAATAGAGCACGACATAAGCGATGAATCTTTTAACGCTATAAAAAAGTATATACAAAACATAAATTAAAAGCCGCAAAATGCGGCTTTAATTTTTTAACCTATTTTTTCTCTTACAAATTCAAGCTGTTTTTCGACCGATGCAACCGATGTGCCGCCTTCTGATATGCGGCGTTTTACGCAATTTTCAAGATTAACGGCATCGTAAAGCCCTTCATCAAACAGCTCGCTGAACTGCCTGTATTCTTCAAGCGGTAAATCTTCGAGTACGGTTTTTTTACTCATACAAAGTGCTACAAGCCGACCCGAAATTTTGTACGCCGTTCTGAAAGGCATACCTTTTTTTACCAAATAGTCGGCAAGGTCGGTGGCGTTGATAAAGCCGCCACCTGCCGCTTTTTTCATATTTTCTTCAAGCGCGGTCATTGTGTCGATCATGGGTGTAAACACTTTAAGGCACATTTTAACGGTGTCGCATGCGTCGAATACGCCCTCCTTATCCTCTTGCATATCCTTGTTATATGCAAGCGGTAAACCCTTCAAGGCAGTAAGCAGACCTAACAAATCGCCGTAAACTCTGCCCGTTTTTCCGCGTACCAGCTCTGCCATATCGGGATTGCGCTTTTGCGGCATAATAGACGAGCCCGTGGTATAGCTGCTTGAAAGCTCTATAAACTTAAATTCCCAGCTTGACCATAAAATTATTTCTTCCGAAAAGCGGGAAAGATGCATCATAATAAGCGATATTGCCGACATTAACTCTACACAAAAATCACGGTCGGAAACGCCGTCGAGCGAGTTCATACAAATGCCGTCAAAGCCCAATTTTTCGGCCTCGAAGCGACGGTCGGTGTTGTAGGTTGTGCCCGCCAGCGCGCAACAGCCTATCGGCGATATATTCATTCTTTTTTTACAGTCGGCAAGGCGGTCAATGTCACGCAAAAACATCATGGCATACGCCATAAGATGATGGCCGAAGGTTATGGGTTGCGCGCGTTGCAGATGGGTGTACCCCGGCATAATGCTTTGCTTATACTGCTCTGCCTTATTACAGAGAGAATTTATAAGTTCTTTTAAAAGCGAAGTTATTTCGTCGGTTTCGTCACGCAGATACATTCTTATGTCGAGCGCCACCTGATCGTTACGGCTACGCGCGGTGTGCAGTTTTTTGCCCACATCGCCTATACGGTTGGTAAGCTCCTGCTCTACAAACATATGTATATCCTCGGCCGACATATCAAAAGCCAATTTACCGCTTTCAAGGTCACGAAGTATGCCCTCAAGCCCTGTTATTATTGCGCCAGACTCTTCCTCTGTTATTATTCCGCAAACCGATAACATCATTGCGTGAGCCATACTTCCCTTTATATCATGAGCATACATTCTTGAGTCAAAATGTATTGAAGAATTAAAATCATCGGCTATACTGTCGGTAACACCGTCGGTAACGCCTGTCCACATTTTTGCCATATCGGCACCTCTTTTTTACAGTATTTTAATATTATATATAATGTATGTTTACTTGTCAAGATTTTTGAATAAATATGCAAAATTCCGTGCATAATATGCACGGAATTTAATTTAAAAACACTTATCCGCCTTTTTTTGTCTGCAATCATCGGTTTTTCCGCAATGATAGCATAATTCATTGACGCTGAAACCGTTTTTTACCATCTCGTTTATATTATTTACGGTGGTTTCTGCTATATTACCAAGCGCCTCTTCGGTTAAAAACGCCTGATGTGAGGTTACAATAACATTAGGCATTGATATAAGTCGTGCCAAGGTGTCGTCATCTACAATATGACCCGAAAAATCTTCAAAGAAAATGTCGGATTCCTCCTCGTAAACATCAAGGCAGGCGGCACCGATTTTACGCGATTTTATACCCTCAAGCAATGCGTCGGCGTCGATGAGCGCGCCGCGCGAGGTGTTTATGATTGCAACGCCCTTTTTCATTTTTTGTATAGAGTCACCGTCTATTATATGGTAGGTTTCGGATGTAAGCGGACAGTGAAGCGAAATAATATCGCTTTCGTCAAAAAGTCGGTCAAGCGTTACATATTCTATTTGCGAATTCTCGGCGGGAAATTTATCATAAGCCAGAACTTTCATTCCGAAGCCGCGGCATATATCGATAAACACACGGCCGATTTTACCCGTACCTATAATACCGACTGTTTTTCCGTGTAAATCAAAGCCTGTAAGCCCGTTAAGGCTGAAGTTAAAATCCCTTGTTCTTATATATGCCTTGTGTATGCGGCGTATTGAGGTAAGCAACATTGCCATTGCGTGCTCTGCCACTGCGTAAGGCGAATATGCGGGAACGCGTACAATATGAATTTTACCGTACGCATGCTTTATGTCAACATTATTATAGCCGGCACAGCGAAGCGCCAAAAGCCTGATTCCCAAATCGTAAAGTCGGTCAATAACCGCGGCGTCTGCCGTGTCGTTTACAAATATGCATACCGCGTCGCAACCCTTTGCAAGCTCGGTGGTATCGATATTAAGCTTTGTTTCAAAAAACTTAAACTTCAAATTTTCGGTTTCGTACTTTTCAAACGATTGCTTATCGTACGGTTTTGTGTCAAAAAAAGCTACTTTCATATTCTCACCCTTAAAAGTTAAATTCATTATATATCTTTTGCGCCAGAGCCTCGTTTATGCCCGAAACTTCACAAAGCTGCTCTACCGTGGCATTCTTTATTGCCTTTACGGTTTTAAAATGTTTCAGCAGTGCATTTGCCTTAGCCTGCCCTATGCCGTCGATTGCCGTAAGCTCGGAATTAAGCATTTTTTTGCTTCGGCGTTTTTTGTGAAATCCGATAGCAAAACGGTGCACCTCATCCTGAATGGCGGTAACAAGCCGATACGCCGATTCGTTGGCTTTTATGGATATATCGCCGCCGTTTGCGGCAATAGCGCGTGTACGGTGCTTTGAATCCTTAACCATACCGAAAAGAGCAACATTTATGTTATGCTTTTCAAGTATGGGGCGTACGGCCGAAATCTGACCCTTGCCGCCGTCAAGCAGTATAAGGTCGGGCAAAACTGAAAATCCGCCGTTTTCACCCTTTTCGTATTCTTCAAACCTGCGGTCAAGCACCTCCGCCATTGAGCGATAGTCGTCCTGCCCCGAAAAGCCTTTAATTTTAAACATACGGTAGTGCGGTTTGTACGGCTTGCCGTCGCGGAATCCCACCATACCCGCAACATTCTCGTCACCGGCGGTGTTTGAAATATCATAAGCCTCAATAACGCGGGGCGTGCTTTCAAGACCGAGCAGTCGGGCAAGCTCGTTAAGCGCCGATATTTCCCTGCCCTGCAACTCGGTTTTTTGAGCCAGATTATCGGCGGCGTTATTTCTGCACATATTAACCAAGTCTTTCTGCTCGCCGCGCTGCGGCAAAAGTATCTCGGTTTTTTTGCCCGATATTTCGCCGAGCCACCGCTGCAAAAGCTCACGAGAGTCAATGTCGGTATCAATAAGTATTCTCGGCGGAATATCATTACTGCCGTAATACTGCTGTAAAAACTGACTGTATAGATCGTTTTTGTCGGTAAAGGCATCGATTATAAAATGCTTTTTATCGGTAAGCTTGCCGTTTCTGAAAATCAAAACCGCAACGCATGCCTCACCTTCAAGCACGGCAGAAGCAAAAACATCCTGATTTTTATAGGTGCACATTACAACCTTTTGTTTGTCTTCAAGCTTTTTGATTGCGTTTATGCGGTCACGCAGTTTTGCCGCATATTCAAAGTCAAGCTTTTCGGCCGCCGCTTGCATATCGTCGGTAAGATGTTTTATCATATCGTCACTGCCGTGTTTTATAAACTGCACGGCAGAATCTACGGTTGCGTTATATTTAGCAACGCTTATATCGGCGCGGCAGGGTGCGTCGCAAAGCCCGATATGATAGTTAAGACATGGCTTTGTGGGTTTATCAAAGCTGCGGTTACAGTCGGGCAGTTTAAATATTTTGCGCACCTGCGACACCGTATCCTTAACAACAGCCGACGAATAATAAGGCCCTATATATTCGGCTTTGCTGTCGTCTAACTGCATACTTGTTGTAATTTTGCGCCATTTATCGTTTGTGATTTTTATATAATGGTAGCCCTTATCGTCTTTTAATAAAATGTTATATTTAGGCTGGTTTTGTTTGATAAGTGAATTTTCAAGTATGAGCGCTTCAAACTCACTGTCGCAGAGCACATATTCAAAATCGTCAACAAGACTGACCATTTTGCGCACCTTGTCAGTGTGTTGATTTCCGAGCCCGAAATATTGAGTTACACGGTTTTTAAGCGATTTTGCTTTACCGATATATATAATATTTCCGCCCTTGTCTTTCATTATATATACGCCGGGAGTTTGCGGAAGTCGGTTTGCTTTGGCTTTAAGCTCCGACAAATTCAAATTTACACTCACACCTTCACCCGCTTTCAATCTATATTATATATAGAAACTGCGCCGATAGCAACAACTATCGGCGCAATATTAT
>CAJMBP010000062.1 GCA_905211675.1 uncultured Oscillospiraceae bacterium | reverse complement strand
AGATGAGCCAAAGCCGGTCGTAGCCCTCGATGCCCACAAGGGCGTTGGGGTCGCGGTATTCCGGCTCGAACACGATGCGGGCCGTCAGTTCCGGCACCAGTCCGCTCTGCCGCGGTATGCCGAACTTTCTTTTAAAATCGGTTTTAATGTGAGCAATAGGTTTTATTTCCATAAAAAATCCTTTTTATTTTAATTATATCAAAAAACAGATAAAAAAACTATACTTTGCAAAATTTTTATGTTAGAATAAAAACGGAAGGAGAGTAAAAAATGAGTTTTAATGTAAATCATCCCATTTTATTTTTTATTGTCTCAATTATTATTTTAATTGTTCTGGCACAGTCTATTTTCTTTTTAATAAAGGCGTGGAAGCGCGGTAAAGAAATAGGAATGGAAAAAAAGAAATTAAGCAGAATTGCAATTAGTGCCGCTATATTTACCATAGCTCCGGCAGTAGCGATAGTTGTAAGCGTAATAACCCTTTCTAAAGATTTGGGAATTGCTTTGCCGTGGCTTCGTCTTTCGGTTGTGGGCTCAATGTCTTACGAAACAATAGCGGCAACAAACGCATTAAGCGGTATGGGGCTTGAATTCGGAAAGGTTGCAAATCTTACCGCAGAGCAGTTTGTAACCATTGCTTTTGTTATGACAATCAGCATTATGATTGGTATTTGGTTGGTGCCTGTGCTTTGTAAAAAAATGAAAACAGGTCTCGTTTCAATGAAAAACAAAGATGCTAAATGGCTTGATATTTTTCAGTCGGCAATGTTTATAGGTATGATTTCGGCATTTGTGGGTTTTGTTTTTTGTGATTTCGGCGGCGTTTTCAAAGGCGAAACAGCAGGCCTTGTTCCGGTTTGTGTAATGGCGGTATCGGCGGTAACTATGATTATCGCCGGAATTTTGATGAAAATAACAAAAGCTCGCTGGATAAATGATTACGCTTTACCGATAAGCCTTATAGCGGGCATGGCAAGCGCTATTCCTTTTACTGCGTGGCTTGGCTGATTAAAGGGGGTAAAGAAAATGAAGAAAAATAATAATGCTGCATATCTTGACAGGGTTTATTCTTGGGGTAACAAGTGGAACATTTTTGTAATGCTTGTGCTTTTGGCTTTTCCGTTTGCGGTAGCGCTTATTTTTAAGGCGATTCCTAACTGGAACGGACTTTTTAAAGGTCTTATAGCAACGGCGCCTATGTATTGGGCGGTAGGCGTTGTTGAGGTTATAACATATATACCGATGTTGGGAGTGGGCGGTTCTTATCTTTCTTTTGTAACGGGTAATATTTCTAACCTTAAACTTCCGTGCGCTTTGGGAGCTTTGGAACAGGCGAACGTTAAGGCCGATACCGAGGAAGGCGAGGTTATTTCAACAATAGCGATAGCCGTTTCAAGCATTGTTACAACCGTTATAATAATTTTGGGCGTATTACTTATAATTCCGCTTCAGCCAATATTGCAAAGCGAAATTTTACAACCCTGTTTTGAACAGATTTTACCTGCTCTTTTCGGCGGATTGGGCATTGTGTTTATTTCAAAAAATTGGAAAATTGCAATCGCACCGATTATTTTAATGCTTATACTTTTTATTTTTACGGGTTTAGGCGCAGGCGATGTGGGAATTATGGTGCCGGTCGGCGTGCTTTTCACAATAGCAATCAGTCGTATTATGTATAAAAAGGGTTGGATTTGATTATGTGGGTATTATATTTACTTTTATCAGCTTTGATTTTGCTTTTGGCGGTCGTTCTTATCAGAACCGCCGCATTCAAACCGAGACCTCAATTTGCCGTAAAGGAAGAAAAAATTGACTTTGATAAAGAAAAATCTATAAACGCTTTACAGCAGCTTATACGCTGTAAAACGGTATCTTATTATGACAAAGCACTTGAGGACGAGGCTGAATTTAAAAAATTTATTGAGCTTTTACCAAAACTTTATCCTGAGGTTTTTAAAGTTTGTGAATATAAAGAGTTACCCGACCGCGCATTGCTTTTTAAATGGAAGGGTAAAAAAAGTGATGACCCTGTTGTTTTAATGGCGCACTATGATGTTGTGCCTGCCGATGAAAAAACGTGGGAAAAGCCGCCTTTTGATGCAATAATAGAGGACGGCGTTCTCTGGGGCAGGGGCTCGCTTGACACAAAGGTCACCTTTAACGGCGTTATGTTTTCGGCAAACACCCTAATAGCGCAGGGCTTTACACCCGAAAATGACATTTATTTTGCCTTTTCGGGCGGTGAAGAAGTAAACGGAAACGGCGCTGTGAACATAGTTGACTTTTTTGACGAAAACAACATAAAACCGCAGTTTGTTTTAGACGAGGGCGGAGCCGTGGTCGAAAATGTTTTTCCCGGAGTAAAAACTCCGTGCGCTATGGTGGGCATTGCCGAAAAGGGAATGATAAATCTTACTTTTTCGGTAAAATCAAACGGAGGTCACGCGTCTTCTCCTGCGCCGCACACCCCGATAGGAATACTTTCGCGCGCGTGCTGTAAGGTAGAAAATAACCCGTTTAAAATGCACATAACAAAACCCGCCGCAGATATGTTTGATACCTTGGGAAGACAATCGGGGCTTGTTTACCGTATGATTTTTGCGAATATGTGGCTTTTTAGCGGCGTGCTTAATCTTATTTGCAAAAAATCGGGCGGTGAAATGAACGCGCTTGTGCGCACAACGGTTGCTTTTACCCAAAGCGAGGGCAGCAGCGCGCCTAATGTTATACCACCGCAGGCGTCAATGACCGCGAATTTACGGCTTAACCCTAAAGATACGGTTGAAAGCGCGGTAGAATATATAAAAAAGGTTATTGATGATGAAAGCATAATCCTTACGGTCGGAAGCAATATGCAGCCAAGCCCCGTGTCGCGCACCGACTGCGACGGCTGGAAAAAGGTGTCAACCGCAATTATCGGCACATGGGACGCGCCTATTGTATCGCCCTATTTAATGGTACAGTGCTCCGACAGCCGGCACTACCGCGATTTAAGCGATAAGGTTTACCGTTTTTCCGCTATGGATTTAACAAGCGAAGAACGCAAGACAATTCACGGCCACAATGAAAAAATAAGACTTGAAACCGCAAACCGAGCGGTTGAGTTTTATATAAGACTTATGAAGCAGTGCTGAATATTTAGGGCTGCCGCCGTGATTTCTCTCACTTGCGACAGCCCCCGGTTATATATTATTGTTTATAGGAGTTCCTAAATTTCATATCCGCCGCCTAAATGTATTAGCAGCACACCATCTTTGACTACTTCAATACATTCTATCATCTGCCGTACTATCGCATCGTCATAGGTGTTGCTGTCAATTTTGCGTTGTGAGATTATTTCTTTGCAGTAGGTCAATTTCATCGGTGGCTCCGTTTGGTCCGATTGCTTCGCCTGGTGAGCCACAGTTTTCGCACCTGATTCGGTTTCGCAGGATTGCAATGCCATCGCATTCCTTTTTGACCGTGTTTGTCTCCTTGCTGTTTTGGTGCTGACTGCGGATTCAAAAGTTTCCTCATCAATTATGGCATCGTATTCATTCGAGCCTGTATATTTGGCGTTATCTATGATTCGAGCAAACCGAGCTTTATACCATACATTTGTCTTTTCGGTGTAAGATTTATCGTTTTCCCTTTTCACAACCGACACAACGTTTTAAACAAATATCATTGATAAGTAATTCGAAAATAAATATCAAAGCCGTCCGCCTCTCGCTCCCGTGCGAGGGACGTTTTTTATACGGTCGTTATAACTCTGAACAGCGTCTTATTCAAGTCAAAATTTGTGCCAGACAGAATAAAAAAGCGTTTCAGCATTTTGTATGCGCACCATACTGACAAGCTGATTTTTTAATAAATTTTTATATAATTTGTAAGGAAAATTATATAAAATACTTGACAAATATATTTTTGGTATTATAATATAAGTGTAATGTATAAAATACAGATTAAATATTAAAACCGACATTACAAATAGCGCTTAAAAAGAGAAGGAATGATGTGTTTTGGGAAAAACATTATACAGTTTAATGCTTAATGAAAATGTGGTGAGGGAAATTGATATGCTGGCGCATAAATCGGGGACGTCACGCTCTAATCTCGTAAATCAGATTTTAGCCGAATATGTGAACTACACTACCCCTGAACGGCGCATAAGCGATGTGTTTACGGCAATAGAACAGCTTATGATGCCGTCAAATGAGATTATACCTTTTTTTGCGCCCAATTCGCAGAGTATGTCTCTTAAAAGCTCCTTGGAGTATAAATACCGCCCGACCATTAAATACGAGGTTGAGCTTTACGGTTCAGGGTCCGATTCTATAGGCAGTCTGAGCGTTATATTCCGTACTCAATCTCAGTCGCTTATAAGGGATATGACCGATTTCTTCCGCCTGTGGAAGCGTATTGAGGACGCGCATTTGCCCATTACTTCAGGAACGAAGACAGAATATGCATTGTACGACGGTAAATTTGTGCGAAGTATTTCGGTCCCCGGACGGGACTGCTCACCCGAAGAGCTCGCACAAGCAATTTCGGGCTATATAAAGCTTTTTGACAAACAAATGAAGGATTACCTTTGCGGAAGGGCGGACTCAAGAAGCGTAGAAATCTCATATTATAATTATTTAATGAATACAGATATCCTTATTTAAAAACAAATGAACGAATACAGGAGGGATTGTTTTATGAATTCACAACAATTTACACAAAAAAGCTTAGAGGCAATACAAACCTCTCAGGCTATGGCAAAGGAAAACCGTAATCCCACCATAATGCCCGAACATTTACTGTATGCCCTTATTGACCAGGACGGAGGACTTATTCCGTCTCTGCTCGGCAAAATGCAGACAGACAGTAACGCAATACTGTCAGAGCTTGATACCGCAATTTCACAGTTGCCTACAGTAGGAAACGAAAGTGAAATATATCTTTCCAAAGAAGCCGAGCGCGTGATAAACGAGGCTCAAAAGCAGGCAAAGTCAATGGGCGACGAGTATGTTTCGGTTGAGCACCTGATGCTCGGCATATTCTCCGCTGCGACACCTGCCGTTAAAAAGATTTTATCGGACCACGGAATAACAAAGAGCGCCTTTATAAAAGAGCTTTCCAAGGTAAAAAGCTCTCCGGTTACTGGAGATAATCCGGAAGGCACCTATGACGCGCTCGGTAAATACGGTACCGATTTGGTAGAGAGAGCGAGAAAAAATGAATTAGACCCTGTTATAGGCAGGGATTCGGAGATACGCAATGTTATTCGCATACTGTCGCGAAAGACCAAAAACAACCCTGTTCTGATAGGCGAGCCGGGTGTAGGAAAAACTGCGATAGCCGAAGGCTTGGCACAGCGTATAGTCCGTGGAGATGTACCTGACGGACTGAAGGATAAAACCATCTTTTCTCTGGATATGGGCGCTTTGATAGCAGGAGCCAAATACCGCGGCGAATTTGAAGAAAGACTAAAAGCGGTATTAGAGGAAATCCGCCGCAGCGAGGGCAAAATACTGCTGTTTATCGATGAGCTGCACACGATAGTGGGGGCAGGAAAAACCGAAGGCAGTATGGACGCAGGAAACCTGTTAAAGCCCATGCTTGCAAGAGGCGAGCTTCACTGCATAGGAGCTACAACCCTTGACGAATACCGCAAATATATTGAAAAGGACGCGGCGCTGGAACGCCGTTTTCAACCCGTTCAGGTTGACGAGCCTACGGTGGAGGACACCATTTCAATACTCAGAGGCTTAAAAGAGCGTTATGAGGTCTACCACGGTGTGCGTATTCACGATAATGCGCTTGTTGCCGCCGCAACCTTATCGGACAGATATATAAGCGACCGTTTCCTGCCCGATAAGGCCATCGACCTTGTGGATGAAGCCTGCGCACAAGTCCGCACGGAAATAGATTCCATGCCTGAGGAGCTTGACGGCGTGCGCCGTAAAATAATGCAGTTGGAAATTGAAGAAATGGCGCTTAAAAAGGAAGAGGATCAGTTAAGCCGAGAAAGGCTTGAAAAGTTGCGTGAAGAGCTGGCTAACCTTAAAGAAAGCTATAACGCGAAAAAGGCGCTTTGGGAAACCGAGAAAAAGGCTGTTGACAGCGTTAAGGAGCTTAAAGCCCGTATCGAGCAGCTGAATGCCGATATTGAAAACGCACAGCGGAATTATGAATACGAAAAGGCGGCAAAGCTCCGTTATTCCGATTTGCCTGCGCTCGAAAAACAGCTTGAAGAGGCTGAAAAGGCTTCGGAGGAATCCAAGCAAAACACTATGGTTCATGATACCGTAACCGAAGAGGAAATTTCAAGCATAGTAGCTCGCTGGACGGGAATCCCTGTCGCCAGATTGATGGAAGGCGAAAGGGAAAAACTGTTGCATCTGGACAGCTATCTGCATAAACGGATTGTCGGTCAGGACGAGGCCGTGCAAAAGGTTACCGAGGCTATTCTCCGCTCCCGTGCGGGAATTTCGGACCCAAACCGTCCTATAGGCTCGTTTTTGTTCTTGGGACCGACGGGCGTCGGCAAAACAGAGCTTGCAAAATCGCTTGCAGAGTGCCTGTTTGACGACGAGCACAATATCGTCCGTATTGATATGACCGAATATATGGAAAAGTTTTCGGTGTCCCGCCTTATAGGAGCGCCTCCGGGATATGTTGGATATGACGAGGGAGGTCAGCTGACCGAAGCTGTACGCCGTAAGCCGTACAGCGTGGTGCTGTTTGATGAGATTGAAAAGGCTCATCCCGATGTTTTCAATATATTACTGCAAATTCTTGACGACGGCAGAATAACCGATTCTCAGGGACGCACGGTAGATTTTAAAAACACCATCATTATTTTGACCTCAAATCTCGGAAGTCAGTATCTGCTGGACGGTATTGAAAGCGACGGCAATATTTCCGAGCAGGCAAAAGCTTCGGTAATGGACGAACTGCATCGTTCTTTCAGACCTGAATTTCTCAACCGTCTGGACGAAATAATAATGTTCCGTCCGCTCACAAAAGAGAATCTTACGGGAATAATCGATATTATGACCAGATCGCTGCGTGCCCGTCTTGCGGACCGCTCGCTTAATCTCGACATAACTCCTGAGGCGAAGAAGCTTATAATAGACCGCGGATTTGACCCGCTTTACGGTGCAAGACCGCTCCGCCGTTATCTGCAGTCAAGCGTGGAAACGCTTATCGCGCGCACTGTTTTAGAAGGCGATATCAATGTAGGCACCACACTTAAGGTGGATGTAGAAAACGGAGAGCTTGTTTGCAGGTCATAAACGGTATTCCTGCAAAAAAAACAACAGCAGAGGGACTTGTCCTCTGCTGTTTCTTTGTTCAAAGTACAGGACCGGGCTTTGATATTATCTGCGTTATACAAGGTCACTCCGCGGTAAACAGTCAAGGTGTCATCCGATTCCTGTAAACGAATATTTATCTACATCTGAAAATACGTTTTCAGAATGAGGTGGCTTTGCCGCCCTTATTTGCCATACAGCACTGTTTCGGCAGGCTGTCAAGGACGCCATCGGCGTAGCGAAGCTATTTATCTTTGACTGACCGGCAAAACTGTGCTATTGAATTTTGGCCGGCGTTTCACGGCGACCTTTTTGTTATGCTCTTTTTTCCTCCTCTTTTGTATACAAAAATATTTGTCATTTTTCTCATTTTCTTCTTAACTTTTTATTTGTAGGCTTTCATTTAAAAGAGGAAAAGGATATTGTTTTTACGCAGTCCTTTCAAATTGTTATAATTTGGGCAAAAAAAGGGCAGACTCTATGAGAATTAACCTGTAAAGTCTGCCCTGAAAGTTCGTATTATAATGGGTGCGGTAGATCAAATCCCTCCTATCACTGTTTTTGTGGTTGAGGTATCTTTTTTCCTGAGTTGTTTTTAGAGACGAAAGAACCCACCAAACCGTGATGTTTAGTGGGCTTTCGGGGTGGGTATCCATTTTGCACCCACAATATGTAAAGAGGTAGCAAAAAAGATGCCACAGCAAAATTCTGAGGTAGAGTTGAACCCGCAAAAAGTTGGTAGCGCCGTGAAGGCTCAGCGAGCGCGTTCTGATTTTTTGCAAAAAAATCGGAGCAAGCGAAATAAAGCTTGCTCCGACATGGTCGAGATGACAGGATTCGAACCTGCGGCCTCTGCGTCCCGAACGCAGCGCTCTACCAAACTGAGCCACATCTCGATATTAAATTGTTTTATAAAAAATGAATTTTGTTACTTTTCTTTTTTCGCGCTGCTACTCCGCTTACTCTTGCGGTGCCCGAAAAATTTTCAGCCTTGGA